>NZ_JBITPM010000019.1:0-314367 GCF_050467905.1 Pseudalkalibacillus sp. NRS-1564
TTTATGATAAAACATATCAATTATTTGATATGAATGGGTCACTATTAACTGGTATAGAAGGGAAGTTGGAAGATCTTCCTGTTGGGCTAACCATAGATGAGATAGATTCTGAAATTCTATTTCCCCTTCTGCTGCTTGCTCCAGAAGAAGTTTG
Source organism: Pseudalkalibacillus sp. NRS-1564 (assembly GCF_050467905.1). Taxonomy (NCBI): domain Bacteria; kingdom Bacillati; phylum Bacillota; class Bacilli; order Caryophanales; family Fictibacillaceae; genus Pseudalkalibacillus; species Pseudalkalibacillus sp. NRS-1564. Next base: position 155 of record NZ_JBITPM010000019.1, read on the forward strand.
TATTTACACGGATGATTCCGATGAGGGGCTCGTTCAAACAATCCGAAATGTGTTTGAAGAAAGGTTAAGTTTTTTTCCGTATCGTATGTCTAAACTATTTTTTTCAGGCAATCCTTAAAATAAGCTTGATTTTCATATGTACACTACTTATAATACCTACATACACGCATATACGTAATTGTTACGATAAGGACATGAGATGTGTTGTTAGCTTTCAGAGAGGGAAGGATTGGTGCGAACTTCCTAGCGAGACGAGCATACTTACCACCTTTGAACTCTGCCCTGGAAATGGGGTGGCGTTTCTGCTACGTTACAGCAGTCTGAGCCGTATAGGTTATTATCTTATGCGGGAAGCAGGGTGGAACCACGAGATCAACACTCGTCCCTTTTGGGATGGGTGTTTTTTATATGCAAAAAAAGGAGTGAAGAAGCATGGCTGAAATGGTAAAAATAACGTTTCCTGACGGTTCTGTAAAGGAATTTAATAAAGGGACAACAACGGAAGAGATTGCAAGCTCAATCAGCCCGGGCCTAAAGAAAAAGGCTCTTGCAGGAAAAGTGAATGGTGTTCTTTTTGATTTGAGACGCGAAATTGAAGAAGATGCTTCTATTGAAATTGTAACACCTGAAAGTGAGGACGGTCTTGAAGTGCTTCGTCATAGTACAGCGCACCTTATGGCACAGGCAATTAAACGCCTCTACAGTGATGTAAAACTAGGAGTAGGGCCGGTTATTGATAGTGGTTTCTACTATGATATTGACTGCCCTGTATCTATTACGCCTGAGGACCTGCCTAAGATTGAGAAAGAAATGAAGAAAATCATTAATGAAAATCTTGAAGTGAAGCGTATCGTTGTAAGTCGCAGTGAAGCAGAGAAAATGTTTAAAGAGATTGGCGATGAGCTCAAATTAGAGCTATTAGAAGCTATTCCTGCTGACGAACAAGTGACAATTTATGAACAGGGTGAATTCTTTGACCTTTGTCGTGGACCACACGTTCCATCTACTAGTAAGATAAAAGCCTTTAAATTACTTTCGATTGCAGGCGCTTATTGGCGTGGAGATAGCGAAAACCAGATGCTTCAACGCATTTATGGAACAGCTTTTCCAAAGCAATCTCAAGTTGAAGAATACCTTCATCTTTTAGAAGAAGCTAAAGAACGTGATCACCGCAAACTTGGTAAAGAACTTAAGCTATTTACTATTTCCCAAGAGGTAGGACAGGGACTTCCGATTTGGTTGCCAAGAGGGGCGACTATTCGTCGGACGATTGAACGATATATTGTAGATCTTGAGGAACGTCTTGGGTATAACCATGTATATACACCTCACCTTGCAAATGTTGATCTATATAAAACAAGTGGTCACTGGGATCACTATCAGGATGATATGTACCCTCCGATGAAAATGGATGAAACAGAAGAACTTGTTCTTCGTCCAATGAATTGCCCGCATCATATGATGATTTATAAAAACGATCTGAAAAGCTATCGTAGTCTTCCATACCGCGTTGCGGAGCTTGGAACAATGCATCGATATGAAATGTCTGGAGCGCTAGCAGGTCTTCAGCGCGTACGTTCGATGACGCTAAATGACGCTCACATCTTCTGTCGTCCTGATCAAATCAAGCAAGAATTTATTGAAGTTGTCGAGCTTATCCAGGAAGTTTATAAAGACTTTAACATCAGTGACTACTCATTCCGTCTTTCTTATCGCGATCCAGCAGATAAGAAAAAATATATCGACAATGATGAAATGTGGGAAAAAGCACAAAGAATGCTTAAAGAAGCAATGGATGACCTAAACGTCGAATATGTGGAAGCTGAAGGCGAAGCTGCGTTTTATGGTCCGAAATTGGATGTTCAGGTGAAAACAGCTCTAGGTAAAGAGGAAACTCTTTCGACTGTTCAACTTGACTTCCTACTTCCAGAGCGATTTGATCTATCTTATATTGGTGAAGATGGCAACCACCATCGTCCAGTTGTTATTCATCGCGGCGTTGTTTCTACAATGGAACGCTTCGTAGCATTCTTAATTGAAGAATACAAAGGAGCGTTTCCAACTTGGCTTTCACCTATCCAGGCGGAGATTATTCCGGTATCAGAAGTTCACTTAGAATATGCGAAGAACGTTCAGAAAAAACTTCAGCGTGCAGGAATTCGTGTCGAGGTTGACGAACGCAATGAAAAGATTGGTTACAAAATTCGTGAAGCTCAAATGCAGAAAATTCCTTACATGCTCGTAGTAGGTGATAAAGAGGTTGAAGGTGAAGCGGTTAACGTACGCCGCTACAGCCAGCAGGATTCTGAGACTGTTTCATTGAATGATTTCACAGCTAGAATTGAAGAAGAAATTAAACAGAAGAAGTAATGTAAGACCGGCATAATTGCCGGTCTTTTATTAATATAGAAAAGAAATTTACAAAAAACACTTGTCACAAAGGGAAAGATTCGTTATGATAATCAAGTGCACTTCGAACGAATCTTATCACCTTGACATACATTTGGTCAGCATGGTATACTGTCTTAGGTAATTAAATATCGGAAACAAAGCAAGCAGAAGCGCCCGCTTCTCACCTGATTGACGCCGTAACTGGTAGTTTGCAGGTACACTGTTCTTATAATTGTGTAATGTGTGGGTGCCGTATGCGCCGACGCTTTTTTTATGCTTTGAACCGGATATAAACCATTTAATGACATCATGTTAGATGATCATCATCGAACAATAACCATGGAGGTGGCTGATTATTAGTAGAGATATGAACGTCAATGAGGGCATTCGTGCTCGGGAAGTACGTCTAGTTGGTGCAGACGGAAACCAAATTGGTGTGAAATCCAAAACTGAGGCATTAGATATGGCTCGTAATGCAAATCTTGATCTTGTAATGGTTGCTCCAAACGCGAAACCTCCTGTTTGTCGCATTATGGACTACGGAAAGTTCCGCTATGAGCAGCAGAAGAAAGAGAAAGAAGCGCGTAAGAAACAAAAGATCATTACCGTTAAAGAAGTTCGCTTGAGCCCGAACATTGAAGAACACGACTTCAATACGAAGCTTCGTAATGCACGTAAGTTTCTTGAAAAAGGCGACAAAGTGAAAGCATCGATCCGTTTCCGCGGACGTATGATTACACACTCTGATATCGGTAAAAAGGTGCTTGAGCACCTAGCAGAAGATTGCAAAGATATTGCAACTGTTGAGTCCAAACCAAAAATGGAAGGACGCAGCATGTTCCTAATCTTGGCACCTATCGCAGAAAAGTAATTCTTGAAGGAGGAACTCACTCATGCCAAAAATGAAATCTCACCGTGGAGCTTCAAAACGGTTTAAGAAAACTGGATCAGGTAAACTTAAGCGCAGCCGTGCTTACACTAGCCATATGTTCGGTAACAAGTCTCAAAAGCAGAAGCGTAAGCTTCGTAAAGCTTCTCTTGTTTCCGCAGGTGACTTCAAGCGCATTAAGACTTTAATCTACAACAAGAAGTAATCGGTTATTATATTATTGAGACACAGAAATTAGGAGGGGTTTAGTATGCCAAGAGTAAAAGGTGGCTACGTAACACGTCGTAGACGTAAAAGAACGTTAAAACTCGCAAAAGGATATTACGGATCTAAGTCTTTGCTTTTCAAAGTTGCTAATCAGCAAGTTATGAAATCAAACATGTACGCTTACCGTGACCGTCGTCAGAAAAAACGCGACTTCCGTAAGCTTTGGATCACTCGTATCAACGCGGCAGCTCGTTTGAACGGACTTTCTTACAGCCGTTTGATGTTTGGTCTTAAAACAGCTGGTATCGACATCAACCGTAAAATGCTTGCAGAACTAGCAGTAAATGACGAAAAAGCATTTGCTGAACTAGCTTCAAAAGCAAAAGAAAACTTGAAATAAGTTCTTTAAAACCATCCTCACATGTTGAGGGTGGTTTTTTTGTAAGCTATGTTACTTATATCGTTGATTCTCAATTTTGTCTCACAGAGCGTAAATGAGTCAAAATCAACAGCGTTCATTAACATAGCCTTTTTGAAAAAAGTTATAATAGAGGAGAGAGTAAGTGTTGGATGGTTTAATTGTATTAGGAATATATTTGGCGATCATCAATAGTTGGAGTTTCATAGCTATGGGGATCGATAAGCGTAGAGCGCGAAATCGAAAGCGAAGAATTCCTGAAAAGACGCTATGGTTTTTATTTATCTTTGGAGGAAGCTTCGGTGGTTTAACTGGAATGAAGAATTTTAGGCATAAAACAAAACACAAGCAATTTTTGTATGGCATCCCCGCTCTATTAGCTCTTCATCTCGTGCTCTTTGTTATCTATGCATACATCTATATGTAGAAAAAACGCCGAATGGGCGTTTTTTTATTTAGTGTATTGTTCTTTTTTTCATAAGACGAACTTGTTTTCAATTAGGATTCATTTTGCTTAAGGTACCTTTTGTCTTTCAGAAATAGGCGCCAGAAGTAGATGAATCCTGGGGTTAAAATAAAGAAGGCTACAATGTAGGTGACGATTAATGCTCTAAATGTAGCGGGGTCTGTGAATCCAGTTTCAATCGTTACATTTGGATATACGATATAAGGTAAATGAGCTGAACCATAAGCATAACTAGCAAGTAAATATTGTGTAACGATACTAACCATAGCAAGCCTCGGAATACCGACACCTGTTTTTCTAGGAATAAAGAGAGCGAGATATCCGATTGCAAAGGTTGTGATAGAACCAATTAACCACGGTACATAGTCCATTAAATTGTCATAAAGCCATGGAGCTTCCATTCGAATAGTGAGAACGAGTAAACCCGCCATCGCTAGTGAGATTGGACCGACAAGAATAGCATCCCTTCTATAAGTTTGATAAGCTTCTTCATCTCCTGATACGTTAGAGTAATCAGAAAGCAGCAGAGATGATAGAAAGAGCGTGCTTGAGATGGCGAAGGCCATGAAAGCATAAACACTTGGACTTGTAAATAATTCACCCAATAAAAGACGTTCTATCCCGTTTGATGTTTGTATAAATCCGCCATGCGTAATAGGCAACACGCAAATCAAGAGAGCTGGAATAAGAAAACCAGTTATTCCTGATATCAAGGTTAAGAGGCGTTTGTAATTTGAAGAAGCGGAATGAGAAAATACAAGAAACGCACTCCTAAGGGCAAGTAATAGTATAATCAAACTCCCTGGAATGAGAAGGACAGTACCAAGGGTAAACGTTGCTCCAGGGAAAAAGCTGAAAAGAGCTACGACAATGGCAACGATAAATACATTTGTTACTTCCCAAGATGGAGATAAATAGCGATTCGCAATATTTGTCGCTTTCGTGTTGTTTTTATTTAAATAGATCATGGACCAAAACCCAGCACCGAAATCGATTGTGGCCATAACCGCATAAATAAAAACAAGACCCCATATTAATGTGATAGCGTAAAATGCTTCTGACATGTGGTTCACCTCTTATTCTTTTTTAACGGTATAGGCAGGTGCCTACTGATCGAGTTCCTCGCTAATCGGGTTACGATTGAAATAGTAGCGAAGGACGAGGACTGTTGAGATCATTAAAATGATATACACAATGAGAAAGAGAACAAAGAGCAGGCCGATATTTCCTGAAGTTGTGACTGCTTCTTCTGTTTTCATAACGTGATAGATAATCCAGGGCTGTCTGCCGGTACAGGCGAATATCCATCCGAATTCAATTGCTGTAATGGCGAGCGGACCTGCAGCAATAAATGCCCACATAAGCCAGCGTGGAAATTCTTTTCGTTTAAGGATTTTGTACCAAGTAAATCCAACAATAGACAATAGCATGAGTAGGGAACCAATCCCGACCATTGAATTGAACAAGGTATGGACAAATAGTGGTGGCCACTCTTCTTCAGGCCATTCTTCAAGACCGAGTACTTCCGTATCAAATGCGTCGTCGGATAGAAAACTAAGTGCCCACGGAACTTCAATTGCCCACTTTACCTCACATTCTTCTTTATCGGTGTAGCCGCCAATAGCAAGTGGTGCATAAGTTTGTGTTTCAAACAAACCTTCCGCCGCCGCGAGTTTCTCAGGTTGATATTGATACAGTTGTTGAGCAGATTCATGTCCATTTAAGGCGGTCAAGATTGAAAAAACCCCTCCGATAACGAGCCCCATCATTAATGCTTTATGATGAAATTTATATTCTCTCGTATTACCTCGTTGACGAATCATTTTATATGCCGCAATCGATGCGATAACAAATGCCCCTGTCATTAAAGCAGAAACAGTTACGTGTCCAGCTGTAACTAGGAAGGAAGGATTGAAGAATGCCTCCCATGGATCAACGTTAACGAACTTTCCGTCTACTATCTCAAATCCAGCTGGTGTACCTTCAAAAGCGTGGACATTTGTAATTAAGATAGCTGATGCGCTCGCACCGAATGCAACAAGCGTTACGCTCACAATTCGCATGATTGGAGAAAGGCGATCTGCAGCATAAACATAGATTGACATAAAGAGAGCTTCTAGGAAGAAAGCATATATTTCAATTTGAAAGGGCAATGCAATCACTCGTCCAACGACTTCCATAAATCCTGGCCATAAGAGAGAAAGCTGTACACCTGCAATGGTTCCGGTAGGAATCGCCACCCCTAGTAAAACAGCAAACCCTTTCGTCCATCGATTGGCCATTATCGCATAATCTCTATCTTTTGTTTTTTTGATACATGAGCTCAGCTACAAGAACCATTAAAGGTAAGCCTACACCGAGTGTTGCATAAATAATATGTGCGCCCATTGTCATTCCAAATAATGAACGAGCAATAACGAGTTCATCCATAATTTATCCCCTCCAATTACCGAACTGATTAAATCTCCCCTTATTGTCCACGTATTTCCAAATAATATTCTAATCGAGATTCTTCGCTTTTTGACATAACAGCTCGTCTCTTGTCATAAAGGTTAAAGGAAGGGGGGAACATCATGAATGAGCTCGTCCTACCGCTTGTGGAGGTTGTATCTAATAGCGGAATTTACGCCCCGTTCTATTTCATTATTTTTCATTTTATTCGTCAGTTTGTATTTGTTCCAGTTAGTGTTGTTTGTGTTGCTGGTGGAGTGATGTTTGGCGCAATATATGGCACGATTTACTCATTGATTGGGATTACTGTTGTAAGTACGGTTTTTTATTTAGTTGTTAAGCGGACGCCGGGTTTGTTTAAGAAGATTATTCGAATGAAAGAACGATGGACACGTAAACATATGCCAATGTCAGTTGGGCAAATTGCCATCCTTCGATTAGTACCTTTCGTTCATTTTCATTTCATTTCCCTTTGTTTAATTGAGGTGTCTAAAGACTTTAGAGATTATTTGCGGTCATCCCTCATTTCAAATGTACCTCTCGCTTCGTTGTATTCTTTCTTTGGAACGGCAATTAGTAGGTTCGATCCGGTCGTCATCGTACTCATGTTGTGTGGACTTGTCATCCTTTTCTATTTACTAAGAAGAAGAGAGTGGATTATGAAGTGGGAGGATTTCTTTCAGCCTGTGAGATAAAAAAGCTTTTTAATTTGATCGTAAACAAACAAAACCCCTCCAGATCGGAGGGGTTTTGTTTGTTAAGTATTTTCGCGATGGCGTAAAAATTCTTTGACTGGGCTCTTCCATTCAATTTTTGCACTAGGATAGCGGATGTCCATTTCCTTTTCAAGAAAATAGAAATCTTCTTTCTCAAGTAAATATAGTTCTGATGCATTTTTTACCCCTACTGAAAGTGTAATAATATCGAACGAATTTTCAGTAGTGCCAAGGTACTTTTCACCTTCGAATAAGGCACCTTTGTAGGTGACGAGAAAATTCTTTCTTACATTGGACGAGTCATCGAAAAAATAGTATTCTTTATGATCGTGAGCTTTTTCCAGCTTTCGTTTTGGATCCATAAAAAAGCGGATGACAGAATAAGCGATTAATACCATGGCTACGAGAATGACAAGACGAAAAAGAATAATAATCATTAGTCAGCACCTCATTTTCACTATGCTTCTATTCTCTATACGTATATGATAAAGAAAGGTTTCATAAAAAGAAAAGATTTAAGAAAGGAAGAGTTCATTGAAATTCGAACAATTATTTACATTACAAAGACAACTTGATACTCGGATTGTAAAGGAACACAATCTGGAGCATGAAGATTTATTCGAGAATAAACTACTTGCTCTTAAAGTCGAGATTGGAGAACTAGCGAATGAAACACGTTGTTTTAAATATTGGAGTAAAAAAGCTCCTTCCCCTAAAGAAACGATTCTAGAGGAGTATGTGGATGGTATTCATTTTATTCTCTCATTAGGGATTGAATTGGGCATTACAACGTATGAAGCAGTGTCAAAAGGCGATCCCGCTGGCTCTGAAGTACATGCTTTCCATTGTGTCTACAAAGCGATTGATCAAGTGGCAAGTGAAAAAAATGAGAAAGCATTTAACGATTTAATGGAAAGTTATCTTTTACTTGGACAACTTATCGGGCTACGGTTTGAAGAAATGAATGAAGCATATTTGAAAAAAAATAAAGTGAATCATAATCGACAAGATCAGGGATATTAGATTCAAGAGTCCTCTGAATTGTGAAATATTTCGGAAACCGTTATAATGAACAGAGAATACATATCAAGGAGGCAATACATATGGCTAAGCTAGACGAAACGTTGCAGATGCTGAAAGAACTCACTGATGCGAATGGCGTACCAGGTAACGAACGTGAACCTCGTGAAGTGATGAAGAAGCACATTGAATCTCTTTCAGATGAAATCATGTATGATAATCTTGGCAGCTTAATTGCGGTTAAAAAAGGTAAAGCAGAAGGCCCAAAAATTATGGTTGCAGGTCATCTTGATGAGATTGGCTTTATGGTAACGCGTATTGATGATAAAGGCTTTCTTTATTTCCAAACAGTTGGCGGCTGGTGGGAGCAGGTTATGCTTGCACAGCGTGTTAACGTCATGACTCGTAATGGTAACATTATGGGCGTCATCGGTTCTAAACCACCACATATTCTTCCTCCTGAACAGCGTAAGAAATCGGTCGACAAGAAGGATATGTTCATTGATATTGGTGCTTCAAGCCGAGAAGAGGCTATGGAATGGGGCGTTAAGCCGGGAGATTCTGTTGTTCCAGTTTGTGAATTTACTGTTATGAATAACGAAAAAATGCTTATGGCGAAAGCATGGGATAACCGTATTGGCTGTGCTATTGCGATCGAAGTACTTCGTAAGCTAAAAGGAGAAGAGCATCCTAATACTGTCTACGGCGTTGGTACGGTACAAGAGGAAGTAGGTCTTCGCGGAGCGACTACGGCTACAAACATGATTAAGCCTGATATCGGCTTTGCGGTTGACGTTGGTATCGCTGGTGATACTCCTGGAGTAAGTGATAAGGACGCTCAATCCAAAATGGGGAAAGGTCCTCAAATTATTATGTATGATGCTTCAATGGTCGGTCACAAAGGTCTTCGTGACTTTGTAACAGATACAGCTGATGAGAACAATATTCCTTATCAGTTTGACTCTATTGCAGGCGGTGGGACAGATTCAGGTAAAATTCATTTAACAGCAAATGGAGTACCTGCACTTTCCATCACAATTGCCACACGCTATATTCATACTCACGCAGCGATTCTTCATCGTGACGATTTTGAGAATGCAGTTAATTTGATTGTTGAAGTGATTAAAAAGCTTGATGCTGATACTGTGAAAGAAATTATCTTTAACTAGAACACAAAATCCGGTGGCTCTTGCCACCGGATTTTGCTTGTTAATTTACACCCTGTGCCATATAAGAGAGCATTTGCTCTCGCTCATTTTCTGGTGCTTCTTTCCAAAGAATTTCGAAAAGAACACCAAGCCCAGGGAGCATTTTCTCTTCTCCGCTTTGCATGGCGTCGAGGATTGTCGCTTCGAGTTGCTCCTCGTTGTTGCCATTAATATTAGCGAGAATCGCTTTGCGTAAGTTAAGGTCCATACTTTCCACCTCACCTTTCTCATTCGCTTGTTGGTTCAAGCCTCATTAGTACGAGCGAATTGAAGAAATTTCATGAGTTTTATTGGAATCTTCCCTTTCAACCCTTTATAATGGAAACATTGAAAACTGAAGGAGAGCATAATGATTATCGAATCCGCTAAAAATCAAAAAGTGAAAGATTGGAAAAAACTTCAGACGCGAAAGGGTAGAGAGAAAGCTTTCTCTTATATCATTGAAGGTCCACATATTGTAGAAGAAGCTGCGAAGGCTGAAGCTTCAATCACAGAATTGATTGTGACAGAAGGCACTGACTTATCTGCTTATCCGTTTAAAGAGCTTCCTGTTGTCTATACTGTTACGGAGAAAGTGATGCAAGAACTAACGCATACAGAAACACCACAGGGGATTATGGCCGTTTGTAAAATGGTTGAGCCTGAACTACCTCGTCATGGCAAACTATTATTACTGGACGCCATTCAGGATCCCGGTAATTTGGGAACGATTATTCGAACTGCAGATAGTGCTGGATACGACGGCCTTCTACTTGGACATGGAACCGTTGATGCTTATAACAGTAAGGTGCTTCGATCCACCCAGGGATCTATTTTTCATCTTCCTGTAATAAAAGGGGACTTAGTGACAGAAGTTCAGAAATTAAAAGAAGCTGGCATGCTTATATACGCAACAGAAGTGAGTGGAGGAACGCCATATCAAGAGCTTGATTCATCATCTCAGTTTGCTGTCATTCTTGGAAACGAAGCAAATGGTGTATCAGACGAGCTTCAACGTTTAGCAGACGTGAACGTATATATTCCGATATATGGTAAAGCAGAGTCGTTAAATGTCGCCGTTGCAGCAGGAATTCTGATGTATGGATTGTTACCTTCATAATAAGGCTTGCGGATATAGCGATTTTTTTCTATAATTAAAAGCAACTTATATATGTTAAAAACAATGATGGAGAGTAGTAAGCTGCCGCTGCCTTTGCAGGGAGGAAATGCCGAGACTGAAAGCATTTCTATTGGGACGCTGCCGAATTCACTCTGGAGTTGCCGCTTTGTTCGTTCGAAAGCGGATCGGTTTACAAGCCGTTATTCTTTGCTTAAGGCTGATAGGTGTACTCTATCGGTGAATTAGGGTGGTACCGCGAAATCAAATCTTCGCCCCTTTCTGGGGAGCGAGGATTTTTTTATTGCAAAAAGAAGCAAACACGAAAATGAAGTGGAGGTTGAAAAGATGCAAGAGCGTTTACAAACGTTGAAAGAAGAAGCACTATCAGAAATTCAGCAAGCTTCTTCAATGAAAGAAGTGCAGGATATCAAAGTGAAATACCTTGGAAAAAAAGGTCCAATTACAGAAATTTCTAAAGGTATGGGGAAATTGTCTAAAGAAGAACGTCCGAAAATGGGGCAGCTCGTTAATGAAATTCGCTCAGCGATTTCGGATCAATTAGAGGAGAAAGTGACTCGCTTAGAAAAAGCAGCCGTAGAAGAACGATTAAAGAAAGAAACGATCGATATTTCTCTGCCGGGTCGTCCAATTAAGAGAGGAAATCATCACCCACTAACGAGGGTAATCGAAGAAATTGAAGACCTATTTCTTGGTATGGGATTCTCGATTGCGGAAGGACCAGAAGTTGAAACCGATTATTATAATTTCGAAGCGTTAAATCTTCCTAAGGATCATCCGGCTCGAGATATGCAGGATTCATTCTATATAACTGAAGAAACGCTATTAAGAACGCATACCTCTCCAATGCAAGCTAGAACGATGGAGAAGTTAAATGGAGAAGGTCCTGTTAAAATCATCGTGCCAGGTAAAGTTTATCGCCGTGATACAGATGATGCAACACACTCCCATCAGTTTATGCAAATTGAAGGACTAATGGTTGGTGAGAATGTTCGCATGAGTGATCTAAAAGGTGTGCTCCAATCATTTGCGAAGAAAATGTTTGGAGAAGAACGTGAAATCCGTCTTCGCCCAAGCTTCTTCCCATTTACTGAGCCTTCTGTAGAGATGGATATTTCTTGCTTTAATTGCGGCGGGAATGGCTGCTCTGTATGTAAAGGAACCGGATGGATAGAAATTCTTGGAGGCGGTATGGTACATCCGAATGTACTTCGCATGTCCGGCTTCGATCCTGAGAAAGTCACTGGGTTTGCATTTGGTATGGGACCAGAACGGATCGCTATGCTGAAATATGGTATTGATGACATACGTCATTTCTACACGAATGACAGCAGATTTATTAAACAATTTAATTCACTATAATATGATTGGAAGTTAGGAGGAGAAAACATGCTCGTATCAATGAATTGGCTACAGCAGTATGTAGATTTAGATAGTTACTCAGCTGATGAACTGGCAGATCTGATTACTAAGGGTGGTATTGAGGTTGAAACAGTCGAAAAGCTTAATAAAGGAATTACCGGCGTGGTTATTGGTCACGTTCTTGAATGTCAGCAACACCCTGATGCTGATAAGTTGAATATTTGTCAGGTGAATGTTGGTGAAGAAGAGCCGGTCCAAATTATTTGTGGAGCACCAAATATTGCTCAAGGACAGTACGTAGCAGTAGCAAAAGTTGGGGCTGTACTTCCAGGCAATTTTAAGATTAAGAAAGCAAAACTTCGCGGTGAAGCTTCTCATGGTATGATCTGCTCACTTCAGGAGCTTGGAATTGAAAGTAAACTTGTATCGAAAGAGTATGCAGACGGAATCTTTGTATTTAGTGAAGACGTGACACCTGGTGAAGATGCGCTTGAATACTTGAATCTAAATGATGAAGTTCTTGAGCTAGGTCTTACTCCAAACAGAGCTGATGCGATGAACATGATCGGCGTCGCTTATGAAGTTGGGGCAGTATTGAATCGCTCAATTGAACTTCCGTCTCCAGAGCTTGTTCGCTCGGATGAAGACGTTGAAGAGTATGTGTCAGTTCGTGTAGAGAATGAAGAAGATAATCCTTATTATGGAGCTTCCATTATTAAAGACGTAACGATCAAATCATCACCGCAGTGGCTTGTAAATCGCCTCGTTTCTGCTGGTATTCGTCCAATTAACAACGTAGTGGATATTACGAACTATGTTCTTTTGGAATACGGACAGCCGCTTCATGCTTTTGATTATAATCGGTTTGGATCGAAGGAAGTTGTGATACGTCGCGCAACTGAAGGAGAAAAAATTGTCACTCTCGATGATGCTGAACGCACGCTTTCGAATGAGCATCTTGTCATCACGAATGGTTCAAAACCCGTTGCCGTGGCTGGTGTTATGGGTGGTGCTGATTCTGAAGTACAAGAAGACACAACAACGATTTTGCTTGAAGCAGCTTACTTTAACAGCAAGCTTGTTCGGAAAGCATCGAAAGATCTAGGGTTACGTAGTGACTCAAGTGCGCGTTTTGAAAAAGGAATTGATCGAAACCGCGTTGTTGGTGCAAGCGAACGCGCTGCTCAGCTCATTCAAGAAATTGCCGGTGGAACAGTGTTAAAAGGTATTGCTGAACAGGGATCTCGAACCATCGAAGCTCTTGACGTTAGTATTGAAGTGAATCGAATTAATCAAGTTCTTGGGACAGAAATTTCTGAAACAGAAGTTGCTGCTATTTTTGAGCGTCTGCAATTCTCTTATCAGAACTTTGGTGGCACATTTACCGTTCAGGTACCGCCGCGCCGCCCGGATATAACGATTTCTGAAGATTTAATTGAAGAAGTAGGACGCCTCTACGGATATGATAATGTTCCTGCAACGCTACCTCTTACAGAAAGTACACCAGGACAGCTGTCAGAATATCAAGTGAAGCGTCGCCATGTTCGCCGTACGCTTGAAGGCGCAGGTCTTTTCCAAACAGTAACGTATTCTCTTACGTCGCCTTCTAAACGTCTTTTCTTCTCTGATGAATCAGCCGAAGCTGTTCGTCTTGCGATGCCAATGAGTGAAGAAAGAAGTGAACTTAGAACTAGCCTGATTCCGCATCTTCTAGAGATAGCGCAGTATAACCGCAACCGTCAGCTAGATAATGTTGCTTTCTATGAAACGGCTTCTGTGTTCTTACCAGGTGATGAGCTTCCGGTAGAACAGGAACACCTTGCTGGCGTAGTGTCAGGATTATGGCAAGAGCACCTATGGCAAAAAGAAAAGAAAGTCGCTGATTTCTTTGTTGTAAAAGGAATCCTCGAAGAAATAGCGGTTGAATTTGGTTTAGAGGATCGTCTTTCGTTCGCTCGTGCAGAAGAGCCAAAGCTTCACCCAGGTCGTACAGCATCGGTTTATCTCGATGATGAGCTCATCGGATATATCGGTCAACTTCATCCAGAAGTTGAGAAAGATCTTGATTTGAGTGAAACATACGTTTATGAAATCAATCTAGAGAAGTTACTGAATGCAGATGTTGCTCACCTTCAATACAAAAAGCTTCCACGATTCCCGTCTGTTACTAGAGATGTGGCTCTTGTTGTCAGTGAGTCGCTTGAAGCTGGAGAAGTGAAGAAAGTCATTAAAGAAGCTGGTGGATCTAAGCTTGTGGACATTCAACTATTTGATGTTTACCAGGGTGAACATCTTGATGAAGGTCAAAAATCACTAGCCTTTTCTCTTAGATATTACAATCCAGAACAAACTTTAACAGAAGAAGAAGTGAAGAAGGCACATGACCGTGTTCTTACAGCAGTAGAAGAACAATTTGGAGCTGCCCTTCGTCGATAACTACAGAAAATCCTCCCTACGTGTATAGGGAGGATTTTTATTTATACTATTTTTTACATAAACATTCCTACAAATATAGCCGTAATAAAGGAGGCTAGTGTACCACCGATAATAGCCTTTAATCCTAATTTAGAAACTTGAGAACGTTTAGTGGGCTCGAGTGACCCTAGTCCAATAATAAGCTGCCCGATGGATGAGAAGTTAGCAAAGTTACATAGTGCGACAGAAAGAATGGCAACGGTTTTGTCAGAAAGCTGTGCTTGAATGACGGTTAAGTTTTGGAAAGCCACAAATTCATTAATTGACATTTTCGTACCAATGATGGATGCTGCTCGAAATGCTTCATCCGTTGGAATACCTACTAATAGGGCAAATGGATAGAAGATATATCCTAGAATTGAGCTCAGGTCAGTTCCGACGAAACCTAACATGCCGTTTACAACTGCTAGAATACTGATGAATGCTATCAAAAGACCTCCAATATTTAACGCAAGCATCACACCGCTGACTGTTCCGTCGGCGATTGCCTCAAAAATATTGGCATGATCCGTTTTTTTCATTTTTACTTTATCATTAGTTTGTGAAACTTCAGTTTCTGGTTCCATCACTTTTGCAATAACAAGTGAAACGAAAGGAACGCTAAAGACAGATATCAATAAATATTTAAGTTCAATACCCATAAGTGAATAACCGACGAGGATGGCTCCACTAGCAGAAGCAGTACCTCCTACCATGATGGCAAATATCTCAGATCTGGTGAGCAATTTCAAATATGGTTTTACGAGTAAAGGCGCTTCGGCTAGACCTAAAAAGGAGTTTCCGACAGCGTTAAATGTTTCAACTTTCGTCGTTCCCATTAGCTTACCAATCGTAATGCCAATCACTTGAACGATAAGTGGGATAATGCGCATGTAATAAAGTGCTGAGACAAGAGCAGAAATGAAGATGATGACAGCTAAAACATTTATAGCAAATACAAATGTTAAGCCTGTTTCTTCATAGAGGCCGCCAAATACGAATTGAATGCCTTCGTTACTATAGTTAATAACGTTTTGTACAGCTGCAGAAGCTTTTTCGAGCATAACCTTTCCTGCATTTACTTTTAGAACAAATAAAACAAATAGCCCTTCAATTAAAACGCCAACCCCGATCGTTCTCCATTTGACTGATTTTTTCTTGTTGCTCATTAACCAGGCGATAGCAAGTACGCCAATAATCGAGAGTAGTCCTGTGAAAATATTCATGATGTCAATTCCCCCTGAAAACTAGTTGTTTCTTCACAAATCTAAATCGGATGAATACAAAAAAACCCGTACTTTGTAGAAAAAAGTCCGAGTTTACAGGAAGAAAAGTGGCACACAAATAAACAGAATATGCCTGTCTAAGTGACGATGCCATGCCTTCCCTATAGTCCAGCAATTCTCGGTTGCCGGGTAGAAACTCTTTGGACCCTATTTCCAAAATTATATAGAGATAAATGTGAAGTTGTATTCATCAATCTAGCAGAAGATAGAATAGGTAGCAAGACCTATTAAGAGAGTAGGAATGTTTGGAATATTCGAATGAAAAATGTAAACGTACGACATTTTTTTGCTTATTGCTTCCTTATTCACGCTCTGATAGAGTACAAAGTGATTAGAATAATGGAAGCTCATATATGTCGGGAATTGGCCTGAACGTTTCTACCCTGTTACCTGAAATGACAGGACTATGAGTGAATAAAAAGTTGAGAAGACCTTAAACGTACCTCAACGCTATAAATAGAAAAGGTTCACTTTCAGGAAACGAAGGTTAGCGACATGCGAGTTATCCACCAGGGGGATATAGGATGGAAAAAAAGAAGGTATATTTCAATCATGATGGTGGCGTTGATGATTTAGCATCACTGTTTCTATTATTAAACATGGAAGAGATCGAGCTTGCTGGCGTATCGGTTATTCCGGCAGATTGTTATCTAGAACCAGCTGTTTCTGCAAGTAGAAAAATAATAGATCGATTTGGAAAAGCCACTGGATTAAATGTAGCAGCATCTAATTCAAGAGGGATTAATCCCTTCCCTAAAGACTGGCGCATGCATGCTTTTTATGTCGATGCTTTACCTATTCTAAATGAATCAAATAAAGTGAATACACCTATGTCAGAACTACCTGCTCATTTGCATCTGATTGATACTCTTGAACGAAGCTCTGAACCGTTAACTCTTCTTTTTACTGGACCATTAACAGATCTTGCTAGAGCGTTAGAAACAGCTCCACATATTGAACAGAGTATTGAAAAGTTAGTATGGATGGGTGGCACTTTCCTAGAAGTAGGAAATGTGGAAGAACCAGAACATGATGGTACAGCAGAATGGAATGCTTTTTGGGATCCCGAAGCAGTATCTACTGTTTTCAAAACTTCTATTAAGATCGAAATGGTCGCACTTGAAAGCACGAATCAAGTCCCGTTAACCAATGATGTAAGAAACATGTGGGCAGCTAAACGAAAGAAAATTGGTGTAGACTTTATTGGACAATGCTACGCCATGTGTCCACCACTTGTACACGTTGAGACCAATTCGACTTACTATTTATGGGATGTTCTCACTACAGTTTCTGTGACACCAAAATCCTTTATCCATTCAAGAAAAGTAAAATGTCGTGTTGAAGTAGATGGAGTAAGTCAAGGGAGAACCGTTCTTGATGAAACAGGTCGTGAAGTGATTGTAGTAGATGACGTGGATCGTGACATGTTCTTTAACTATTTCACTTCCGTCATGCTGAAAGCAGAAGATCAATTAGAAGCTTCTCACCTTTATTAATAAAATGAACATCAAAAAAGCTGACTCACTCGAGTCAGCTTTTTTCGTAGAGTTCCTTTAACGACGTGATTGATAAGCTATTTTTTGAGCTTTTAAGCTATTAGCAAAATGTAGCTTAGCTAAATTCCCAAGAATCTGATCTCCATGTTTTTGAATAAGCTTTGCAGCTGCTATATCTACAGCTGGTCCAGCCCCTTTTGGAAGCTTTACATTATATTCTTTTCCAAGTCGATCCATTTCCATTACAAAAGAGTACCTCGCAATAATGGATGCTGCTGCTACAGCAAGGTGAATTTCTTCGGCTTTAGTTGCGAAATATACATTTTCTTTTACGATTGTTGATTGACCTTTTAGGTAGTTGAAATAAACTTCAGGTTTAGCGAATTGATCAATGAGTATGGCATCATATCCCTGGACTTTGCGCATCACATTCTGGATGGCCTGATTATGTAGTAGAGCCTTCATTTTCCCCTGATTCGTTCCCTTTTTCTGCATAGTATTGTATTTTTCATTTGGTAGGATAAGCAGGCTATAAGGAATGGTTTTAATCAAATTTCTAGCTATTTCAATAATTTCTGGATCCTTCATTCCTTTAGAATCTCTTACACCGAGTTCCTTTAAGAGTGGAATTTGCTTCTGGTCGACATATGCAGCAACAACTGTCATTGGACCAAAGAAATCTCCTGTCCCAACTTCATCACTTCCGATGGCGGAAAGAGTTGAGATATTACCAGGTGGAGAGTATTGATGATCGCCCACTGTTTTCTTTTTAGATTTCGTTGCCTTTTTAGAACTCGCTGTTCCGCTAGATTGCCATGGTCTTGCTTCTCCTTCTGCCCCTGCGCCCTGGAACATTATTTTTCCAGATTTATAGCCTGTAATAGTACAGGTAGAAGTTTTCGCTACAAAAACGCTCCCCGGTGGCTGTTTATCGCTTAAGTGGCTGTTGTATTTCTTTTTAATTTCATTCATAATGGAAGGTGATACAGTTAAAACAACTTGTGACATAACAAAACTCCTTTTGTGAACTAGGCTTGCATCCTATTATAGCAGAATCTGAAGATGAACAAGAATGGTTCAGGAGCGCTGTGTTTCAAAAATACCAATTTTCATGCTATGATGTAAAACAGGATTCTCTCTCTTGATAGGAGGCTTATGGGGTGACAGACAGTCATGGAAAAATACGTACAACCGTGGAAATCTATGGTGAACAATATACAATAATCGGTGATAAAAGTCATCAACATATTCGTGAAGTCTCAACTTTAGTGGATGAGAAGATGAATGAGATTAAAGGAATGAATACCTATTTAGATACGAAGCGACTTGCTGTGCTAACAGCAGTTAATATTGTAAATGATTATGTGATGATTAAGAAAGAACTTGAAGAGTTAAAGAAAAAACTGAGAGAAGAGGAATAACGTAAGATGGTTGATCTAATTCTTTTTATTATACTAGTTGGAGGGTTCCTAATTGGACTTCGAAGAGGCTTGATCCTTCAAGTCGTTCATTTAGCAGGATTTATCGTTTCATTTGTTGTTGCGTACATGTATTTTAAGGATCTCGCTCCACATTTGAAGCTATGGATTCCATACCCGTCCTTCGGCAACGAGGCATCTTCAACGGCAATGGTGTTTGACGCTATAAACTTAGAGGCCACATACTATAGTGGAATTGCGTTTGCGCTATTGTTCTTTGGTACCAAAATTATTATGCAAATAGTTGGTTCTATGCTCGACTTTCTTGCAGATTTACCTATATTGAGAACTGTAAATGGATGGCTTGGCGGAGTGCTTGGATTTGTAGAAGTATACATTATCGTGTTTTTATTTCTATTTATTGCAGCGCTTCTTCCAAATGAAACCGTTCAAACAGCCATATCAAATTCGTTTCTTGCGGAAAGCATCGTCAAGCATACCCCTGTGTTGACAGAACAAATTAAAGACCTCTGGAGTACACACGTAGCATAACCCTTCAATTAGAAGGGTTATTTATTTGTATTAGCATAAGTACGATTGGTTAAATTGGTAGCGCTTGTCGGATCTAATCGAGCGCTACCGCTTATTTTAAGATAAATTAATTGGATTTGGGTTTGAATATGGATAGGATAGTAGTAATGATCTTATGAAGAAGGGTGAGAAAAAGATGAATAAAAAACAGGTTATTCATTTCCTTGAAGAGATAGCAGTTTATATGGAGTTGAAAGGGGAAAACCCTTTTAAAATATCCGCTTTTCGTAAAGCGGCCCGAGCACTCGAAACAGATGATCGGAGTATGGAGCAAATTGAAGATCCTGCTGAGCTAAATGGCATCGGAAAAGGGACGGCAGCGGTAATAAATGAAATCCTCGAAAAAGGAGAATCAGAAACGCTTGAATCATTAAAGAAGGAAGTCCCATCTGGGCTTGTGCCGTTACTTAAATTACCGGGACTTGGTGGTAAAAAGCTTGCTAAGCTATACAAGGAACTTGATGTTATTGATATGGCGACATTACAAACAGCTTGTGAAGATCATCAGATTCAAGAACTCCCTGGTTTTGGGAAGAAGAGTGAGGATAAAATTCTTGAAGCGATTGAGGAAGCAGGTAAAAGACCTGAACGCTTATCCATTGCCTACATGCTACCACTTGCTGAAAACATTGAAAGCCAATTAAAAGAAATCCAGAGCATTGACAAATTTGCAAGAGCGGGGAGCTTGCGAAGGGTAAGGGAAACGATTAAAGACCTTGACTTTATTATAGCGACAACTTCTGCTGCTGATGTGTCAGCGAGCTTACTTGAATTAGAAGGTGTTTCTAAAGTAGTCGTAAAGGGAGAGACGAAGATTACACTTGAACTTGACGATGAATATGGCGTTTCAGTAGATTTTAGAATTGTAATGCCTGAAGAATTTGCTTCTACACTCCATCATTTTACTGGTTCACAGGCTCATAATGTGAAAATGAGGCAAATCGCAAAAAAGAAAGGCGAAAAAATTAGTGAGTACGGTGTAGAGTCTTTAGAAACGGGGGAAGTTCTTACATTTGAAGATGAAAAGGATTTCTACCAGCATTTTGGTTTAGCCTATATTCCGCCTGAAATTCGCGAAGATAAAGGTGAAATTGAAGAAGCTGAGAAAGATGAGATTGAATTAGTCCAGTTGAACGATATAAAAGGAGATCTACATATGCACTCCACCTGGAGTGATGGTGCTTATACGATTGAAGAAATGGCCGAACGAGCAAGAGCAAAAGGATATTCGTATATCGCGATAACAGATCACTCTCAGTACCTTAAAGTAGCGAATGGCTTGACACCAGAAAGGCTACGAGATCAAAGAGAAGAGATTGATCGTCTCAATCAAAAATGGAATGATTTTAGAATATTTGCAGGGGTAGAAATGGATATTTTACCTGATGGAACACTTGATTATGACGATAAGATGCTGTCGGAAATGGATTTTGTTATTGCTTCAATTCATTCATCCTTTTCCCAAGATGAGGATACGATAATGGCACGTCTTGAAACAGCACTTCGGAGTCACCATGTTGACCTCATTGCTCATCCATCAGGAAGGTTACTTGGAAAAAGGAAAGGGTATGCTTTAAGCCATGATAAGTTAATAAAGCTTGCGAAAGAAACGGATACGGCTCTTGAATTAAATGCAAATCCAAACCGATTAGATCTTGCAGCGGAATGGCTTCAAAAAGCACAAGAAAATCATGTTAAAATAATGATTAATACAGATGCTCACCATATGGACATGCTTGAGCATATGGAAATCGGCGTAGCAGCTGGGAGAAGAGGCTGGCTGCGAAAAGAGACTGTCTTAAACACATTTACGGCTAAAGATCTTGAAGCATTCTTTAACCGTCACTCATAAACAAATCCCGTTTTATTAGGAGGAACGACCATTGCAAAAAAGAGTGTTACGGCTACTCGAATATAATAAAGTGAAAGAACGATTAGGAAAACACGTTTCATCCTCATTAGGAAAACAAAAAGTAGAACAGTTAACCCCTTTGTATTCTTTAGTAGATGTTAACCAACAGTTAGCAGGAACAGAAGAAGGAAGAAAAGTGATCCGTCTTCGTGGTCAAGCTCCGCTTGGTGGCATTCGAGATATTAGACAAAGCGTGAAGCGAGCAGAGATTGGAGGGATGCTAAACCCATCTGAATTACTCGACATCTCGAGTACAATTTATGGCGGTCGTCGATTTAAAACATTTCTTGATAATATGATTGAAGATGGTGTAGAGCTTCCTCTTCTCGGAGATTTAGTTAGTCAAATTATGCCTGAAAATGAGCTGGAGAATGAGATTAACGCCTGCATAGATGAGGACGGGGATTTGCTTGATTCTGCAAGTGATGCACTTCGTCGACTTAGAACCCAGCTTCGTAGCTTTGAATCTCGCGTTCGTGAGAAATTAGAAAGTCTCATTCGATCTTCAAGCACAAGGAAAATGCTTTCAGATGCGCTCATTACCATTCGGAATGAACGGTACGTTATCCCCGTTAAGCAGGAATATAGAGGTTCATTTGGTGGAATGGTCCACGACCAATCCTCTTCTGGTGCGACGTTGTTTATTGAACCACAATCGGTCGTATCAATTAACAACCAGCTAAAAGAAGTAAAAGTTAAGGAAAAACTTGAGATTGAGCGGATCCTAACAGAATTGACTGGACATGTTGCGGAAGCTTCTGAAACGCTTAGACATAATGTTGATGTACTTGCGGATATTGATTTTATTTTTGCTCGTGCCCTATATGCTAACGAATTAAAAGCAACGAATCCTTCCATGAATGATGAGGGGGAATTAGAAATAAGACAGGGGAGACATCCCCTTCTACCTCAAGATGAGGTCGTCCCTTCTTCCCTATTTCTCGGGAAAGACTATTCGTCACTTGTTATTACTGGACCAAACACAGGCGGGAAAACAGTTACATTAAAAACGGCAGGACTTCTTACTCTAATGGCTCAATCTGGACTTCATATACCAGCTGATGAAGGATCTACTATGGCGGTCTTTCAAAATATCTTTGCAGACATCGGGGACGAGCAGTCTATCGAGCAAAGCTTAAGTACTTTTTCATCGCATATGACGAATATCGTTCATATTCTCAAGAACATTGACCACAATAGTCTTGTGCTTTTTGATGAGCTTGGCGCTGGGACCGACCCTCAGGAAGGTGCTGCACTTGCCATATCCATACTTGATTATGTATATAAACGTGGATCAAGAGTTATTGCGACGACACATTACAGTGAATTAAAAGCCTATGCGTATAATCGAGAAGGCGTGATGAATGCTAGTGTAGAATTTGATGTTGAGACACTACGCCCAACGTATCGCCTATTAATTGGAGTGCCAGGCCGCAGTAATGCATTTGAGATTTCAAGACGCCTCGGGCTGATGGATGATATTATTGAGGATGCACGATCTCAAATATCAAGCGAAAGTAACAAAGTTGATCGGATGATTTCATCGCTTGAAGATAGCCAGAAGCAAGCCGAATTAGATCGAGAAGGAGCTTCTGAACTTAGAAAAGAAGCAGAGTCACTTAAGAATGACCTGGAAAAGCAACTTGAGAAATTTGAAAAACAGCGAGAGCGACTTTTTGAGGAAGCGGAACAGAAAGCTGCTGAAGAAGTAGAAAAAGCACAAGAACAAGCCAAAAAAATCATTCAGGAACTGCGTACATTCCAAAACGGATCTGTTAAAGAACACCAATTGATTGATGCTCAAAAGCAGCTTGAAGATGCCAAACCCGAATTAAAATCTTCAAAACCAAAACCTAAAAAAGCCCAAACTAAATCATATCAACCAGGTGATGAAGTGAAAGTGATTAGCTTTAACCAAAAGGGGCACATTGTTGAGCAAGTCGGGAAGAACGAATACCAGGTTCAACTTGGGATAATGAAAATGAATGTGAAGGCAAACGATCTTGAAGCGATTAAATCAAAACCGGTCGTTGAGCGAAAGCCGTTTGTGACAGTTCGTGGAAGTGATAGTCGAGTGAAAACTGAACTTGATTTACGAGGTAAGAGGTATGAAGATGCTCAAATGGAAGTTGAACGCTATATCGACGATGCCTTACTTGCAGGGTATAACCAGGTCTCAATCATTCATGGTAAAGGAACGGGTGCACTTAGAAAAGGTGTCCATGAATGGTTGAAACGTCATTCCCGAGTGAAAAATCTTCGCATGGGTGGAATGAATGAAGGCGGCGGTGGTGTAACTGTCGTTGAATTGAAGTAGAGAAAGGAATTTACACAATGGATCAATTATGGGAGAGTATCGCATTTCAAACTGCAGCGAATTATAGCGTAGTGATTGTTTGTATGATTGTGTTTCTTTCAGCATTTGAATTTGTAACGTCCTATCGTAACTGGGAAGAAATCCAAAAAGGTAATCTTGCAGTAGCGATGGCTACTGGAGGTAAAATATTTGGTATTGCGAATATCTTTCGTTTTTCAATTGAGCATAATGATTCACTAGTGACCATGATGGGGTGGGGAGTATTTGGATTTGTCCTTCTATTAATTGGTTACTTCACCTTTGAGTTTTTAACACCTAAATTTAGGATTGATAAAGAAATTACAGCAGACAATCGAGCGGTAGGATTCATTTCTATGGTTATTTCGATTGGTTTGTCCTTTGTTATAGGGGCAGGAATTTCGTAAGGGGAGCACATATGGAGACTTTATGGAAAGTTCTTATGGTTGTATCAGGGATATTCTTTATTGCGGGCATTGTTTATTTATTTTATTTTGTATGATGGTTCAAGAAGAGCAGGTACTTTACCTGTTCTTTTTTTTCTTCAAAATTCTGTGCGCTCTTATCACAACTTAACCTAAATATGGATAGAATAATGTCGTATGCTCGTCTGTTTTTTACGACCTAAAATGCCAATGTATTCAAAAAATTAAAAAAAAGATAGGATATTTGAAGCGTTTTCATTATAATTATCATATAGAGAGAGTTTTGGTTTGGAAGGAGTCGTGAAAGGGAGGTTGATGAAAATTGACAAACAATGGCGCAAAAGAATGGTTTGATTATTATCAAGAAGGAGTACCGACTTCAATAGAGTATGAGGAAAAGCCCCTTCATGCGTATCTTGTTGATGCAGCTACAAAACATCCTAACAAAAAGGCAGTTCACTTTCTGGGAAAAGAACTTACATTTCAGGAATTATTTCATCGCTCAAGACGACTTGCGAATTCATTGCGGGATCACGGTCTGAGCAAGGGCGGAAGAGTATCAATCATGCTTCCTAATTGCCCTCAAGCTGTGATTAGTTATTACGCTGTATTGATGGCTGGGGGAGTGGTCGTTCAGACGAATCCACTATACATGGAGAGGGAACTAGAACATCAATTAAGAGATTCTAAGGCGGATATGATGATCTGTCTTGATCTTGTTTTACCGAAAGTATTAAAAGTAAAAGATAAAACAGTACTAAAGCACATTGTTGTAACGAAGATTCAGGAGTATTTACCTTTTCCTAAAAATGTTCTGTATCCACTCGTGCAAAAGCAAAAGAAGCAGGGATTACTTGTTGAAATGCCTTCAACAGACCAAATCCATAGCTTTTTGCAATGGGTGGCAAACGGTAGTAACGATGATATACATGTTAATGTGGATTCCAAAGAAGATTTGGCTCTTCTTCAATACACTGGGGGAACTACAGGTCTCGCAAAAGGAGTTATGCTGACACACTATAACCTCGTTGTTAATACGATGCAATGTAAGAACTGGATTCGTGATGCTAAATATGGCGAAGAGAGTGTGATGGGAATTCTCCCTTTTTTCCACGTTTACGGAATGACTTGTGTGATGAACTTATCGATTATGTATGCTGCCAAAATGATCATACTTCCAAAGTTTGAACCTAAAGATACATTGAAAACGATTCAAAAACAAAAGCCAACCTTATTTCCAGGTGCACCAACTATTTATATCTCTTTATTGAATGATCCGAATATCGATCGCTATGATCTCTCGTCTATTAAGGCTTGTATTAGCGGTTCAGCTCCACTTCCAATTGAAATCCAACAAAAATTTCAAGAGAAGATTAGCGGTCGTTTAGTGGAAGGTTATGGTTTAACTGAGTCATCTCCTGTAACCCATTCCAATCCTTTATCAGATGGTACTGTCGTTGGTAGTATTGGTTTACCTTGGCCAGACACAGATGCAAAAATTGTGAACGCTGCAAATGAAGAAGCTGAAGTGAAGGAAATCGGCGAATTAATTGTAAAAGGTCCTCAGGTGATGAAGGGGTATTGGAATCTACCAGATGAAACCGCTGCCGTATTGAAGGATGACTGGCTTTATACTGGTGACATGGCTTACCGAGATGAGAAGGGCTACTTTTATGTCGTTGATCGGAAAAAGGATATGATTATAGCAGGCGGATATAACATTTATCCACGCGAAGTTGAAGAAGTTTTATATGAACACCCAGCAGTTCAAGAAGCCGTTATTATTGGTGTACCTGATGCTTATAGAGGAGAAACAGTGAAAGCATTCGTTGTGCTAAAAAGTAACGTTGAAATAACAGAAGATGATTTAGATCAACATTGTCGACGTTACCTTGCTGCTTATAAGGTACCTCGATTATATGAATTTCGGGAGGAACTTCCTAAAACAACCGTTGGTAAAATTCTACGTCGTGTTCTAGTCGACGAAGAGAAAGTTAAACAAAACCAATCGATGTAGCGATTGGTTTTGTTTTTTGGTTTCAGTTAAATCAATACGTATTAAATAAAAAATTCCAATTAAAATTCCGTAAAGATTCGCACATTTCTGCTTATTATGATATGATGTATTTGCAAAATAACTCTCGATTCCAACCGAGCGCTCGTTCAGAAATCTTATGTTGACAATAGCATAGTCGTATCGCTACAATAAGATTATGAATGAATGCTCATTCATTTTGAATGAGTGCCGGATAAAGAATAAGGGAGAGCTTCATATGGTTGAAAAGGGGAAAAAAAGGGGTCCGAAATACGACAAAATCATTGATGCGGCTGTTGTTGTCATTGCTCAAAATGGTTATCATCAAGCGCAAGTATCCAAAATTGCGCGTGAAGCAGGCGTGGCAGACGGTACGATCTACCTTTATTTTAAGAATAAAGAGGATTTGTTAATTTCGTTGTTTCAGAAAAAAATGGGAAGTTTTATCGATAAGACAGAGGAACAAATTGTAAAGAAAGATAATGCAATGGATAAATTGTTCACGCTTATTGATATGCACTTTAAACATCTAGGTTCTGATCATGAGCTTGCTATCGTCACGCAATTGGAACTAAGACAAACAAATAAAGCCCTTCGAGCACAAATTGGCGAAGTACTTAAGAAATACCTTACGCTCGTTGATCACATATTGCATGAGGGAATTAAATCAGGATTGTTTATTGAGGAACTAGATATTCGTCTCGCAAGACAAATGATCTTTGGGACACTCGATGAAACCGTAACGAATTGGGTTATGAAAGACCACAAATTTGAATTAGAACCACTTGCAAAGCCACTTCATAATCTTTTGATCAATGGCTTAAGCAAATAAATAGAGACCCCGGCTTTGACTGGGGTCACAAAGTTTTGAGAGGAGTGGAGAAGTGGAATTCATTAACATTTCAACTGAAAACAAAGTGGCACAAATTACGCTGAACCGTCCACCAGCTAATGCAGTGGCATCGGACGTATTGCGAGAATTGTCAGAAGCATTCACTCAAATTGAAAACGATCCAGCAACAAAGGTTATATTGCTCTCTGGAGAAGGAAGGTTTTTCTCAGCAGGAGCTGATATTAAAGAGTTTACAACGGTTAGCACTGAAGAGGGATTTGCTGATTTGGGGAGCTTCGGTCAACAATTATTCGACAAAATGGAAGCGTTCCCAAAACCGATCATCGCTGCTATTCATGGTGCTGCGCTTGGTGGTGGACTAGAACTTGCAATGGCATGTCATATTCGTCTTGTAACTGAAGATGCAAAGCTAGGTCTCCCCGAACTACAGCTGGGTTTAGTACCGGGATTTGCAGGTACTCAAAGGTTGCCAGCATTAGTGGGAAAAGCAAAAGCAACAGAGATGCTGCTAACGAGCGAGCCAATCTCAGGACGTGAAGCTGTTGCAACTGGTTTAGCGAATCAGATGTATAGCGAAGAAGAGCTTCTTCCGAAAGCGAAAGAGCTTGCTGAGAAGATTGCTATGAAGAGCTCTGTGGCAGTTGGTTATGCACTTAAACTTCTTACTTATTCTAAATCAGAAAAGTTTGATGAAGGCGTTCAAAAAGAAAAAGAGTATTTTGGAAAGGCATTTGCTTCAGAAGATGGTCAAGAAGGCATTCGAGCCTTCATCGAGAAGCGTCAGCCAAACTTTCAAGATAAATAAGGTGAACTATTTCAGGGAGGGATAAAGATATGAACATTTATGTCATTATGAAAAGAACGTTTGATACTGAAGAAAAAATCGTAATTGAAAATGGGAGAATTAGTGAAGAAGGCGTTGAATTTATTATTAATCCATACGATGAGTATGCCATTGAAGAAGCGATCCAACTTCGCGACGATCATGGCGGAGAAGTAACGGTTGTAAGCATTGGTGACGAAGAAGTTGAAAAAGAGTTAAGAACAGCTCTAGCGATGGGCGCGGACAAGGCAGTTCTCATTAACAATGAAGACATTGATGAGAGTGATCAGTATACGACGACTGCCCTTCTTGCTGCTTATTTTGAAGATAAGGAATATGACATTATCCTTGGCGGGAATGTTTCTAATGATAACAGCACTGGTCAGATTGGACCGCGTCTTGCTGAAAAACTTGGAATCGCTTACGTAACAACGATTACGAAGCTTGATATTGATGGAACAACAGCGACAATGGAACGTGATGTTGAAGGTGATATGGAAGTTGTTGAAGCACAGCTTCCGTTACTTGTAACAGCACAGCAGGGACTTAACGAACCTCGTTATCCATCACTTCCAGGGATTATGAAGGCTAAGAAAAAGCCACTTGAAGAAATAGACTACGACGATCTTGATATAGATGAAGACGAGATCGAAGCTAAAACGGAAACAATTGAAGTTTATTTGCCACCAAAGAAAGAAGCTGGCAAAGTACTTGAAGGTGAAATTGGAGATCAAGTGGAAGAATTAGTGAAATTACTTCGCCAGGAAGCGAAAGTTATATAGGAGGGAATCAACATGGCCAAAAAAGTACTTGTATTCGCAGAAGCTCGTGACAATGAATTACGAAATGTATCATTTGAAGCAATTGGTGCTGGGAAAGAAATCGCAGCCGGTGGTGAAGTGATTGCAGCAATTGCTGGTGAAAGTATTAGTTCTTTAACAGACCAACTATTTCACTACGGAGCAGACCGTGTGATTAAAGTAGAAGATGAAAAACTTAAAAACTATACAAGTGATGGATATGGTCAGGCATTTTTGCAAATCGTTCAGAGCGTCGATCCGGATGCTATTTTAATGCCCCATACGTCAATGGGCAAAGATTTAGCACCACGTCTTGCAAGTAAGCTTGACGCTGGACTTGTCTCCGATGCTACGGGTATTGAACTTGATGGTGAAGATGTCGTATTTACACGTCCAATTTACTCTGGTAAAGCTTTTGAGAAGAAAAAAGTAAAAGAAGGCGTTGTTCTTGCAACGATTCGTCCAAATAATATTTCTGCTCTTGAAATCGATGAATCACGCTCTGGTGAAGTCTTTGAAGAAACCGTAGAAATAAAGGACCTTCGTACGATCGTGAAAGAAGTGGTCCGTAAATCTACATCAGGTGTTGACCTTTCAGAAGCAAAAGTGATTGTAGCCGGCGGCCGAGGCGTTAAAAGTGAAGAAGGATTTGAACCACTTCAAGAACTTGCGGATCTTCTCGGTGCTGCTGTAGGCGCGTCCCGCGGTGCTTGTGACGCTGACTATTGTGATTACTCCCTTCAGATTGGGCAAACAGGGAAAGTAGTTACACCTGACCTCTATATTGCTTGCGGTATTTCTGGTGCTATTCAACACTTAGCAGGAATGTCTAACTCGAAAGTGATAGTAGCAATTAATAAAGACCCTGAAGCAAGCATTTTTAATGTTGCAGATTATGGTATTGTTGGTGATCTCTTTGAGGTTGTACCATTACTTACACAAGAGTTTAAGAAAGTATTGCAAACAAGCTAAGAAAAAAAGCGAGCTTATCTAGCTCGCTTTTTGTATAGAGATCATTACGATCTTATTTCATTATTTCAGGCTCGTTTTATTAATGAAGAGATAGGGAACAATGAAATTAAGTCAAAAGAATGGAATCAGAAAGAGTATTAATGATATACTCATTTTGTGCCTATTGATATGAAATCAAATTGGCAGAGCACACTGAGGCAACCGGCCTTAACCTGGTAAACTCAAGTGATAATGTTTAAGGAGGAAGATACAGTATGGCTATCGTACACGCAACAGATCAAAGTTTCGCACAAGAAACAAGTGAAGGTCTCGTTCTTGCAGACTTCTGGGCACCATGGTGTGGTCCTTGTAAAATGATTGCTCCAGTACTAGAAGAGCTTGATTCTGAGATGAGCGACGTAAAAGTTGTAAAGCTTGACGTTGACGAAAATCAGGAAACAGCAAGTAAATTTGGGGTAATGAGTATCCCAACACTACTTGTATTCAAAAATGGTGAGGTAGTTGACCAGGTTGTCGGCTTCCAACCAAAAGAAGCACTTGCACAGACGCTTTCTAAGCATCAATAATTAGTTAAGTTTCAAACACCCTGATCTGTTTTAGGATCAGGGTGTTTTTTTTGTTATCTTCAAATGAAACGGTATTGACACTGATAATCGTTCTCGATATAATCATCATGGATATAAGACCTGACGAAAAGGAGTTTTACATAATGAAGAAATCGGCTATGCTATTCACTTCTATTACGCTTGCAGCTACGGTTCTTGCTGCTTGTGGTAATGATTCTGAAAATGCTACAAACACAGAAAATAACAGTTCTAAGCAAGAACAAACGAATTCTGATGATAAGTCTAGTGAGATGTCAATTGAAAGCGCTGCTACTACGAAACAAGTAGAAGCTTATCAGACGATTACTAATGAACTAAACAAAATGAAGGAAGATCAAGAAGTAGATTGGGAGTTAGTTGAAACTACCTACACTAGTGACTTAAAGAGCGCTGTGAATGAAATTGATAATGAGTTTGATACATTTATCTCTACTGGAATTCAAGCTGGAAAATCTGGAGAGCTTGATAAGAATGTAGCTCGTCAGATCATTGATAAAGGGACACAGTCATACTTTTATCAAAAGCAAAAATCCCTTCAACAGGCAGTGATTGATGCGAAGGATGCTAACAAAGAAGATGAGGCTATGCTTCATTTTGAAGAAATACAGTTACTAGCAGAAAAAGTATTTGTTCCTACAGCCGAAAAACGCGACTCCTACTATGAACTTGATGGAGATTCAAGTATTGTTGAGAATATTAACAATGGCCTATCAGCGCAGGAACAGGCGCTTTCTGAAGGGAATATGGAAGATTTTGCTGTGACGAAGCAAGTAACGGATAAGTCCATTTATAAGAGCTACTACTTAGCTTCTAATTCCTATGCAGAAAAGATTGAAGAAGCGGTAAAGACTGGTGAAACAGATGAGTTACAAGTGATGCAAACAGAAGCTCTCGGTTTTTATCAAGCAATAAAAGGATCACTCTCAGGCGGCGATGAAGAAGCGGCTGAGAAGTTAAGTGAATTATTCGATATAAGTAACGATCCAGAGGCAATCAAAGCTGATGAAGTAAACGGTTTGTTCGCAAAAGCGTTTACAGGAAAAATCAAAGGATATCACGAGAAAGTAGCTGAGCTAGCTAAAGAAGACAAGCTTTCTGAAGGTAAAGAAGCTGCAATGGAAGCCAATGTATTCTTAAAAGCGATTGAAATGCCATTAATGGAGGCAATCGGTGAAGAGGAAACGGATGCAGTCTATGAAGACGCACAAAACTGGTTTGATGCAGTTGCTAGTGAGAATGCAGATGAAGTGCAAAAGCTAAGTGATCGCATTTTGACCGAACTAGAAAGTGTAGTAGAATAGCTTTAGATTGAAATGGCCGCTAAATGCGGCCATTTCTCTTGTAGGACGGATTAATTTGAAACACTGAAAAATATAGGAGTGCCTGAGATGAAAATACTCATTACTGGCGGGGCAGGTTTTATAGGAAGTAGCCTTGCAAAGTCGCTTTTAACAGCTGGTCACGATGTCTCAATCATTGACCATTTCTCTTCCTATTATGATATTAATCGAAAAGAAGAACATCTAGAAGAAGTGAAAAAAGCTGGGTCAATTAAAGTTCACGTTTTTGATTTATTAGATCATGAAAAAACGGATGCTCACTTCAAAGAGCATTCTTACGATAAGGTGGTTCATCTTGCTGCACTTCCAGGAGTTCAATATTCATTAACACATCCACATGACTATATTGATCAAGATATCAAAGTAGTGGTAAATGTATTAAAAGCTGCGGGTGATGCGGGAGTCCCCCATGTTTTATTTGGTTCTTCTTCATCAGTATACGGTAATCGTGAGAATGGCCCGGTGTTAGAAGATGAGGCAAATGGCAAAGTGAAGTCTCCGTATGCAGCTGCTAAAGCTGGAGCAGAATCTTTTTGCCATGCGTATCAATCGCTTTACGACTTTAAGTTAACGGTTTTACGATTTTTTACAGTGTATGGGCCATGGGGCCGTCCCGATATGGCGATTCCTCTATTTATTAATAAGTTAATAAAGGGGGAGGAAATCATTGTTTATGATCGTGACCAGTCTAGGGACTTTACGTATATTGATGACATTGTTACAGGTATAACATTAGCATTCGAACAAAAAGGAATATCAGAGATTTATAATCTCGGTTCGGGTACGCCGATTCAGCTTAATGAACTTATTACTTCGCTTGGTGTCTATTTTCCTGATGCGAAAATACTTGATGGAACATTTCGTCCAGGGGATGTAAGGCATACATGGAGCGGTATTAGTAAGGCTAGGGAAGAATTGGGATATACTCCGAAGGTGAAGTTTGAGGAAGGATTAAGAAGGACAATCGAATGGGCAAAAAAATATCACGCTTATTAAAGTGGTCATTTGGAATTGGCCTATTCATTTCATTTGGATTCCTTCTTTTTCAAGAGTTTAATCTGTCGAGTCTTTTAGCTCTTACCTCTGAATTGCTAAGTGAACCATGGTGGTTAATCGCTATGATAACTGGATACACATGTTCTTTTTTACTGCGTAGTTGGTGCTGGCGATTACTTGTTGATAAGAATATATCAATTAGGGTTTATTTAGCAGGGGTTTTTTATAGTCTCTTTTTTAACCATCTACTTCCTTTCAAGGGCGGAGAGGCTGTGCGTATGGGAGTGCTTGCGCAGAAACAAAAAGGGCGATGGGGAATGGCTATTCAATCCGTGCTCGTTCTCAGGTTAATTGATCTCTTCTGGTTGGGGGTTTTTTCAGTTATTGGGGCGGACCTTATTGGGATTGATATCAACCTGACTTTTTTCATAACAGCGCTTGTTATTTTTGGTGTTACCGTGAGTGGGGTGATTATCTATCTAAAAAAACATCACGCTGCTTCTTTTTTTAATAAGCAGATAACTACCATGCAGACTCTTGTAAGTTCACCACATATGGTGCTTGTTCTAACGCTATCTTGTATAAGCTGGGTAGCTGAAGGAATCGTCGTATTTAGCGTAGCGAGTCTTATTGGACATCTGTTTACATATTCAGATGCCATGTGGGTTACATCATTATCAGTCGGATCTGGTGTCTTTCAATTAGCTCCAGGTGGCTTTGCGACTTACGAAAGTGTGATGAGCTTTTCACTTAATCGGGTAGGTTTCGGATGGGAAGAAGCCCTTTCAATTGCGATTGTCACGCATGCATTTAAGTATATTTATTCTTTTGGCGCTGGATTAGTGGCGTTCTATCTTTATCCTCTTCGATTACAGGAGTTGAAGTCGTTTATGAATAAGAAAGGAGAAACATCATGAAACAAGCGTCAGGCTTTGAAAAGATAGCAGCAAGATGCTGGAATCTGTTAAATGAAGGTAAGCCATTTACACCAATCTTTGTTACAGGGACAATTTTGTTATTTTACATTTCACAATGGACTTCTATAGAGTTCTGGGGGGCTTTCTTTGTTGGACTAGGCGTCGTATTGCCTCTTTTAGTACTCTACTACGTTTATGATTACCCATTATTTTTACGAAATTATTTATGGATGCCTCTAATTGGGTACCTGCTGATTTTTGATTCATTTTCACTTCAAGTAGCCATGCTAGGTATAGGTCTCTATTTTTTCTTTACTGTCTTTTTCTGGGGAACATTCTATTACCATCTTCGAATTGGAACGAGCTGGCTTAACTTCACTCGTTTTTGGAAGTTAGTGCTTAAGAATAGTGATTCTACTAGTGGTAACGCGCAAGAACAACTTCCGAAGTTTTTATTAATTCTACCATTATGGGTGATGGTTATTGACTCTTCAGTAAAGAATGAAATGACTTTTGAATGGACGACTCTTGTTTTCTTTTATGCAGGAATTTGGTTATTTAGTTTTATTCTTCACCATTACTTATTTGACTGGAAGCCCGCAATTAAATCAGATTATACGAAAGCTGTGCCACCTACGTCGACTAATGAGCGTGTCATTATGATTGTAATCGATGGAATGCGAAAAGAACGATTCCAGGAAGCCAATACGCCTTTTCTTGATTCATTAAAGAAAAATGGGACAGAATACAGTCAAATGGAGACGGTATACCCTGCGCGTACAGTTGTTTGCTTCTCCTCGATGATGACAGGTACATATCCTCTTGAGCATGGTATTAAGTCCAATATGGTTTGGAATCTTGGCGTGAAAGTAGAGACGATCTTTGATTCGTTAAGAAAAGTTGGGAAAACAGGAAGGTTACTCGGTATTGCCCACCTTGTTGATGCTATGGGAGATGACGTAGATACTGTAACGGCAGTTATGAATAACGATGTGGCTGATACGAAAATTATGGAGGGCGCTCGTCAGATTATGTTAGATAAAAACCCTGACTTTTTCACTGTACAGCTTATTGGGACCGACCAAACTGGTCATGCGAGAGGAGTCTTGTATGATGATTACATTCAAAAAATTGAAGAAGCTGATAAATTAGTGGAAGATTACGTTGGTTTTCTTGAAGTGAATGGGTTTATGGAAAATACAACACTCATTGTTTGTGCCGATCATGGACAAGCAGATGGCATTGGGGGACATGGTCATCTAGATGAAGGAGAACGATTTGTTCCATTCTTTATGAATGGGCCATTTATCGAAAAGGGGAAAATTGTAGAAGAAAGGCATAGTCTTACTTCAGT
This sequence comes from Pseudalkalibacillus sp. NRS-1564, assembly GCF_050467905.1. Classification (NCBI taxonomy): domain Bacteria; kingdom Bacillati; phylum Bacillota; class Bacilli; order Caryophanales; family Fictibacillaceae; genus Pseudalkalibacillus; species Pseudalkalibacillus sp. NRS-1564. The sequence goes on from NZ_JBITPM010000019.1 coordinate 35,012, forward strand.
AGCGCCAACCGTTGCTCATTTATTAGGTGCCCCTATCCCTTCACATAGTAGAGGAGCGATACTAGAAGAAGCGCTTCAGGATAGGAAGGAAGACATTATCAAATGAAACAGCATGTGATTGTTTTTTTACCCGCGCATAATGAAGAGCATGCCATTGGAGAAGTGATTAAGCAAATTCCCAGAAGTATTCATCCTTCTGTTCAGGTGAGCGTTCTCGTGATCGATGATGGCTCAACAGATCGGACAGTAGAAGTAGCTAAAAAGGCTGGAGCTAACTATATTTATTCTTTTGATAACAATCAGGGTCTTGGTGCCGCAGTTCGAAAGGGGCTTTCCTATTCTGTAGAATTAGGTGCTGACATAGGTGTGATGCTTGACGCGGATAATGAATACCCTGCCTGGCAATTAGCTGACCTTCTCGAACCTCTATTCAAAGGGGAGGCAGACTATGTGATGGGTTCTCGTTTTAAAGGTACGATTGATGGGATGCGACTTCATCGTCGTTTAGGCAATTATTGTTTTACATTTATTCAGTCCCTTCTTTTACAAAGGTGGATTTATGATGGTCAGTCTGGGATGAGAGTTTTCTCTAGACAAGCTATGGAGCATGGAGAAATCATTCATGACTACAACTATGCACAAGTCATTACATTAAACCTTGTTCGAAAAGGATTTAGAGTTAAAGAAGTTCCAATTACGTACCAGGTTCGATCTACTGGTGAATCATATATTAAGTTTAAAGCGTATTTAACATCTGTTTTACCGGCTATTTTGAAAGAAATGATGCGACCAGTTCAAAAGGTGTCGATTGACTATAGTGCGCATAAAATCTTGCCTGGACACATGACAAGTATGGTGGCAGAAAAGTCACACTAATTGCAGATCTGTTATTGACTTCAATGGTGATAATCATTATCATTATCAATGAGGAGGATATTTCAAATGATAAAACGTATTCTGTCATCAGCATTAATAATGACACTAATTTGTATACTAGCAGTTCCTGATCTTGCCAGTGCATACTCTTATGGTGACCCAACCGAAGAGAAAGTAGCTGAAGCATACAGTGAGATGTCTGCAAAACTTAATGAATCTCCTCCGAATTTTGCAGAAGCGAATAAAATTTTTGCTTCCGTTAAAGACGAAATTCAATTACATATGGGTGAAGATGCGGTTCAAGCTGTTCAAAAGGAGCTAGACAACGAAGACAAGGAAGCTGTTATAACGAATATGCAGCAAGTCCTGGTCTTAAATATTTCACGTCGACTTGAAAACGCTGAAACAGATTTTGAAGAATATGATACAACAAGAAAGCTAGTTGGCAAAGCAGATGCCACATATAAAACGCTCTCTCCCGTGGTAAAACAAACGAATCCCGAACTTGATGAAAAGATAAAGAATGAATTTGAGGTATTGCTTGATTCGCTTGGTAACCCTGGCCTTTTTGGAGTGGGGGAGAAAGATTCAGATGAAGAGAAATACGCTGAAAGTAAGAAAGTTATACTTGATGGACTAAAAAATCATTTTGATATGAAATCAGTTGAAATTGGTCACTTTGGAGAAAGTGCAACAGAGGATGAAAGCGCTGGTAGTGAAAAAACGGATTGGACTGATCTCGGTCAGCTATCGAATTGGGTGCCAATCGTTATTCTCATCGTTGTGATTGCAGGAGTAGTAATTTACACAACAAGAAAACGGCGACGCTCCTAAAATCTTTGTTTACGGAAAGGGGAAAGTTTAATGGAAATTCAGGCATTACTGATCATGTTCAGAGAAGTACTTGAAGCGCTTCTCATAATTGGAATCATAACTACCTATATGAAACGAATGGGACAGTGCCAGTATAATAAATATGTCTGGTTAGGTGCTGGGCTTGCTGTAGTTGCAAGTGTAGGCGTAGCCATGTTGTTCCAGGTTGTTTTCACCGGGTTCGCAGCGATGGGAAGCGAGATTTACCTGAAAATTTCCATTATGCTAATCTCCGCCGTATTATTAACTCAAATGGTATTTTGGATGGCTTCACATAGTCGCAATCTTAAAGGAAAGACAGAAGGGAAAATGACGGAATACATTACAACGGGTAACGTGGTAGGTATGGTCATTCATTCTTTTCTCGTTGTCCTTCGTGAAGGTGTAGAAACCGTATTTTTCTTTGCTGCAATTACTGGTGGCGATATTGGTAAAGGATTTGAAGGATGGGGAGCGATTACTGGAATCTTGATTGCTTCCACTGTATCGTACTTTTTCTTTAAGGGCACGATGCGCATTCCGCTTAAATCGTTCTTTAAGATTACTGGAATCTTTATTGTACTTATTGCCGGTGGCTTATTTGTACAGGGAATTTCGATGATGCAGGATATTAAACTAATTGGTAGCGTAATGCCTCATGTATACGATCTTACATGGTTCTTGCCAGAACATCCGATTGACTACGCGCATTATGTTCGTGATCATGGTGTGGCACCTCTTCTCTCAGGAGACATTGGAATTTTCTTTAAAGCGTTGTTCGGTTACTCTTCAATGCCTTCCATTGAAGAAATCATCGCGTACGTTGGTTATTTTGCAGTGATTTATCTTCTTGTGAACTCAAAGAATGAACCTGTAAAATCAGAAGTGAAAGAACCGAGTAAAGCGATTTTTAAAGCGACAAACGAAATGAAGCAATCGACAGTTAAATAAATTTCCAAAGTGCAAGGCGAAATTCTTCGTCTTGTACTTTTTTTCATCGGAGGTATTTAAAAAGGATAGATTAACGTATGACCCATACCAAGAATTATAAAGGATGATTAGGATTGGATCGATCAGGTAGATACCTTATACGAGCTAGAAGCATTAAAATACTCATCTGGCTGATTTCAATGAGCAGTATCTTGTTGATTATTTGGTGGAGAACCGCCTATGCAACTGAGTTACCACGTTCTTGGGATCAAGTCGATTTCTCACTAGCCCTAAATCGATTTGATTTATTTGCCATGCAACCTCACTTTCCCGGATATCCCTATTTTATTCTAGGTGGGATGTTGTTAAATAAATGGATAGGAAATCCCGTTGAGGCTTTAACGTTATGGAATGGACTATTAATGTCGCTTTCTATGTATCCAGCATATGCAGTTAGTCGCTCTTTTCTTTCAAAAACACTTAGTATGGCATCAGTAGCTCTTATTCAATCAATGGTATTTGTCAACGTGTTAACCATTCAACCGATGAGCGAGGCGGCAGCGGTGGCTATTCTATGGTGGTACTTATGGAGTTTGCAAAAAGCATTTCATCGCGAACATTCATTCACGAGCATCGATGTCGCTTCTTTGTTGTTTAGTTTACTTTTAGGAGTTCGTTTATCTTATTTACCTTTTGGTGTCGGCCTTCTACTACTATTAATACAGAGAAAAAAGCAGCATAAGTCCATTAAATCCTACAGTTTATTTTTACTCACCCAGGTCGGTATAGCCGTCATCTTTCAATTAATTTGGGTAGGGGGTCTTGCTGCTTCTGAAGGTGGCGTAGCTGCATTTTTACAGCTAGCCTTTGGGTTCTCTGAAGGTCACTTTGAAGAGTGGGGTGGAACTGCGGTTTCAGCCTCAGCCCCACTTTTGGAACGAATATCACATCTGATATTGAATAATATAGTTTGGACAGGTCTTAGCGGTCAATCGCTAATGATTTTACTACTATATCTAACCTTTTTTACGTTCATGATCTTCCAAGGGGTGAAAAATAGTGGGAGAACATTGCGAGAAATTTCATGGTTTGGATGGGCATTTGTCGCTATGGCATTTAGCTATTTTCTATGGGCCCTTTTGGCACAAAACATTGATAAGCCAAGACATATCCTGCCTCTACCTGGGATAATAATGCTAGGATTTCTCTGGATAGGGTTAGGAAGACAGGGTAATAACTCAACGAAAATAATGCTTGGTTTAGCCGTAATGATTAGCATACAATCACTTGTTTCCTATTCAACAATGAAAGAAGCAAACGATCCAGCAGCTGTTTATCAATTGATGGATTATGTAGAGCAAATTAACGAGCCGGTCATTGTGTATACTTGGGAAGAAACTAGGGTAATGTCCTATAACAAGGTGTCATTTGAACATGAACAAATTTATACGTATTCAACCTTTCTATCTGATCTTCAATATTATGATGAGCATCGCGTATTTTTAACAGGACAGGTTCTCGATGGATTTAAGAAACAGAATATATCGATGGATGGTCAGATCAAAAAGGTCAAAGAATTCCAATCCTCCACATTGTATGATCCTGTCTATCATGACATTGTTTTATATGAGTTATTAAGATAATAGAAAATTGAGGTAATGTGTTACAATGAGAGGGGAACATAGATACGCCTTGAAAAGGAGTAGTGAGGTGAGGCAGCATGGAACAACATCTTAAAAATAAGCTAGCAATCCTTCCTGACCAGCCCGGGTGTTATTTAATGAAAGATCGCCAGGGAACGATTATTTATGTTGGGAAGGCAAAGGTGCTAAAAAATAGAGTCAGATCTTATTTTAGTGGATCACACGATGGAAAAACGCAGCGGCTTGTAAGTGAAATACGTGATTTTGAGTATATCGTAACCTCCACAAATCTTGAAGCTCTTATTCTTGAACTTAATTTAATCAAAAAACATGATCCGAAATATAATGTGATGCTTAAAGATGATAAAAGCTATCCTTATATAAAAATAACGGCAGAAGAACAGCCCCGCTTAATTACGACACGTAAAATAAAAAAAGATAAAGGTAAGTATTTTGGTCCATATCCGAATGCTTATGCAGCTAGTGCAACAAAGAAGCTTTTGGACCGACTATATCCTTTACGTAAATGTCGTAAAATGCCTGATCGCGTCTGTCTTTATTATCATATAGGCCAGTGTTTGGCTCCATGTGTCAACGACGTCTCTAAAGAGCAAAATAAAGAGATGATTGACGGGATTACGCGTTTTCTAAACGGAGGTCACCAGGAAGTTAAAGAAGACATAGAAAGAAAGATGACCACAGCATCTGAGAATATGGATTTCGAGCGAGCAAAAGAGTTTCGTGATTTAATGTTTCATATTGATAAAGTTATGGAAGTGCAAAAGATCCAATCTAACGATGGTATTGATCGGGATATTTTTGGATATAGTTTCGACAAAGGATGGATGTGTGTTCAAGTTTTCTTTGTACGACAAGGGAAGTTAATTGAGAGAGATGTTTCACTTTTCCCTTTCTATAATGATGCTGAAGAAGATTTCTTAACTTATATCGGTCAGTTCTATCTTCAACAAAATCATCCTAAGCCAAAAGAAGTATTGCTTCCTCAGCAGGTTAATGCTCAAATGGTAGAAGAACTTCTACAAATTCCAGTTCACCAGCCAAAAAGAGGCAAGAAAAAAGAGCTTGTCGAGCTTACAATGAAGAATGCGACCATTGCCATTAATGAGAAATTTTCATTAATTGAACGCGACGAGAAAAGAACGATTGATGCTGTTGACAACTTGGGAGAAAAGCTTAATATAGAAGCTCCGCTCAGAATTGAAGCTTTTGATAACTCGAACATTCAGGGCACGAACCCTGTATCCGCTATGGTTGTTTTTCTTGATGGAAAGCCAAAGAAAAATGAGTATCGCAAGTACAAAATCAAAACAGTGGAAGGACCAAACGATGTAGGTTCTATGAAAGAGGTTGTGAGAAGAAGATATTCAAGAATGCTTAAGGAAAATGGTCCGCTTCCTGACTTAATTATTATTGACGGCGGAATAGCTCAAATACAGGCGTCACAGGATGTGCTCGAGAATGAGCTTGGTCTGGACATACCGGTTTGCTCGCTGACGAAAGATGAGAAACATAAAACGTCTCATCTTCTTATTGGTGATCCTCCTGAAGCTGTTTATCTACCAAGAAATAGTCAGGAATTCTACCTGTTGCAAAGGATTCAAGATGAAGTACACCGATTTGCGATTACGTTTCATCGACAGCTTCGAGGAAAATCGATGCTTAAGTCAAGTCTTGATGATATTCCCGGTATCGGAGAGAAGAGAAAAAAGAAGCTGCTAAATCATTTTGGATCGATCAAAAAGATGAAAGAAGCAAGCGTTGAAGACTTACACAACGCAGGACTACCAATGAATGTTGCAGAGGAAGTAGTCGCTCGATTTGAAAGTCAATCAAATTAATTTGTAAGAACATGTTGCGGCATTCACGTAAGTTCGTTATAATGAGTGAAATTTAATAGTTCCACACTTCGAAAGTTGAAGTGATGGTAGAGGCGCAAAAACCAATAATAAGCTTACTGAAGAGTGTTAAGACTCAGTGATAGGAGCTGAAAGGGGGATTTGCCGAAGTGGAAAGACGCTTATCCGTCTGAAGCTGGATCTGTATTGAATAAGTGCAGAGCTGTCATCCAATACCTACCCGGGAATTGGATGGAGAACTATCTCACAAAGGGACGTTTTCTTGGATTTGTTATGAAAACAACAGTGAGGTTTTTCTCATTGTTGTTTTTTTATACTTTAATAAACGCTTTACAAGTTTAAAGTATAAAAAATGAAGGCTATCGCTATTTCAATCTGGTGAGTGGCCGAGTTTTTTAATATCCATTTCGACTCTTAGTTAGTGAGTGTTTGTAACGTGCGATGATTACGCACTATGAGGGATAACGAGCTGCATGAAAGAAAGGATGGAGAGAGTGGGACTACGCGTATTGAAATTCGGAGGTACGTCTGTTGGAGATGTAGAGAAAATCAAAAATGTTTCCAAAAGGCTTATGGAAGCTGTAAATAATGGAGATGAGGTTGTTGCGGTTGTTTCAGCGATGGGCAAAACAACGGATGAGCTTTTAGGATTATCAAAAGGGATAACAGCTACACCGTCTGCAAGAGAGCTTGATATGCTTCTAACGACTGGAGAACAAGTAACAACAGCGCTTCTTTCAATGGCATTAAATGAAGAAGGGTACGATGCTATTTCATTAACTGGCTGGCAAGCAGGAATTAAAACAGAGTCGCTTCACGGCAATGCCAGAATCCTCGATATTGATGCATCACGTATGAATCAACACCTTGCTGAAGGGAAAATTGTGATTGTAGCAGGATTCCAGGGGCTAACTGATACGTCTAACATCGCGACGCTAGGGCGTGGTGGTTCCGATACAACAGCTGTGGCGATTGCAGCAGCTCTTAAAGCGGATCGTTGTGAGATATATACAGATGTGGATGGCGTGTATACGACAGATCCTCGATATGTGAAAGGTGCAAGAAAGCTTTCTACGATTTCTTATGATGAAATGCTTGAACTTGCTAACCTTGGGGCTGGTGTCTTACATCCTAGAGCGGTTGAGTTTGCAAAAAACTATAACATCTTGCTTGAGGTCCGCTCGAGCTTTACGAATGAACCTGGAACGCTAATTGAGGAGGTCGTATCAATGGAACAAAATTTGGTGGTTAGAGGTCTGGCTTTTGAAAGTAATGTAACAAAAATAACAATTTCAGGTTTGCCGAATGAGATTACAACACTTCCTTCCTTGTTCTCATCTCTTGCGGCAAATGGTATTAATGTAGATGTGATCATTCAAAGTACAGGAGAGAAAAATACAACGAGTATCTCATTCTCAATTGAAACAGCCTCTCTTGAATTAACTCTTGATGTGCTCCGTCGCATTAAAGTGAAACTTCCCTACGAACATATTTATCACGAATCAGAACTTGCTAAGGTATCCATAGTAGGATCAGGTATGATTTCTAACCCTGGCGTTGCGGCACAAATGTTTGAAGTACTTGCTGAACACGGGGTAGAAATGAAGATGGTGAGTACATCAGAAATCAAAGTGTCAACGATCGTTCCAGAAGATAAAATGATTTATGCTATTGAGTCGCTACACGATAAATTTCAACTAGATGAAAGAACCCCTGTTAAACAAATGTAATCAAAAAGGAGACCACATGTGGTCTCCTTTCTATTCAATCTGATCTTTTGGGTCCCATTTTACTGTGATTTGAATTTCATTCTTTTTATCAGTTTCATAGGCTTCAGCGATGCAACGAAGCATATTTTGATATTGTTCAGCAAGAAAACCTGCTTCTAGTTGATAACAAGCATTTCGACTAGTATTTCTTCGCTCAGTGATAAGAGCTGACTGAAGATCAAACGTTACTTCATTCTTTTTTTCTTGTGCAATTGATAATTTACCCCATCCAGCACGCTGAAAAAAATCCTCGATCTCTTCTCGAGTGGAGAGCGGGAATTGCCTAGCCATTTCTTTTCCAGTCCAATATAAAACAGCCGGCTGTTCACTACCAAGAAGTTCAGGAATAAGAACTTCTCTATAAAATTCATATCCAAAAGCAGTTGTTTCTATTTCATGACTATAATCAATCGAGTTTGTGCGCTTCTTAAACATAAATTCCTCCCAGCTTTTCTACAAAATAATTATAACGTTTTATCGACAAATCCTCCATAGCACCATAGATAGAATTTATATATATAGAAAGCGTATTCAATTGAGATATACGCAGGTGTTGCAAGGGAATTTTGAAAAATCTAAATGTACACGTTTTCTTGACGGTCCTAAATGATGGGAGTACAATGGGTATGTCACAATATAATCGACAGAAAGCGATGATTTCTGTGCATGCAAAGACTTCTTTATTAGAAAAAAATGCACTGGCAGATGGTAGCTTAACAACTTAAAAGGGGGACACACAAAACATGGCCGCAAGTCGAGACTTTGTAAGCCGAAAATTGCATTCGCTTCTAGGAGTAATTCCGCTCGGACTTTATGTTACTCAGCATCTCACTGTTAACTATTTTGCAACAAGAGGGCCCGAGGCGTTTAATGACGCAGCTCATTTTATGGAGAGCCTTCCTTACAGGTATTTGCTTGAAATTTTCGTCATTTTCTTACCGCTCTTATTCCATGCGATTTACGGTGTTTATATCGCATTTCAATCCAAAAACAACGTAAGTCGATATGGCTATTTACGTAACTGGATGTTTTATTTGCAGCGGATTTCTGGCGTTATCGTATTAATATTTGTAACTTGGCACGTCTGGCAAACGAGAATACAAGCTGCGATGGGAGCAGAAGTAAACTTCCAAATGATGGCTGATATCTTGTCTAATCCAGGAATGATGATCTTTTACATCGTTGGTGTACTTGGTACTGTCTTCCACTTCGCAAATGGCTTATGGTCTTTCTTTGTAAGCTGGGGCTTCACAGTAACACCAAAATCACAGCGTACGATGACATACGTAACAATGGTCATTTTCGTTGCACTTTCAGTTGTTGGCATGCGCGCATTATTTGCATTCGTTTAAGAAAGTGAACTGTCTTCACCACGTCTGATACATAACTTTCAGACAGAGCCAGCATTTAAGGGGGAACTGTTCTTATGAGTAAAGGTAAATTAGTGATAGTTGGAGGCGGCCTTGCAGGTTTGATGGCTACCATCAAAGCTGCGGAAGCTGGAATGCAAGTAGATCTTCTTTCCATCGTTCCGGTAAAACGTTCTCACTCTGTATGTGCGCAGGGGGGAATTAACGGGGCTGTTAATACAAAAGGAGAAGGAGATTCTCCTTGGGAGCACTTTGATGATACAGTTTATGGAGGAGATTTCCTTGCAAATCAACCTCCAGTAAAAGCAATGTGTGATGCAGCGCCTGGTATCATTCACTTAATGGATCGTATGGGCGTAATGTTTAACAGAACACCAGAAGGTCTACTAGATTTTAGACGCTTTGGTGGAACACAACATCATCGCACTGCTTTTGCCGGTGCAACAACCGGGCAACAGCTTCTATATGCGCTTGATGAGCAAGTTCGTCGCCATGAAGTAGCAGGCCTCGTTACAAAATATGAAGGATGGGAATTTCTCTCCGCTATTTTAGATGATGAAGGTGTATGCCGAGGAGTTGTTGGTGAAAACTTAACAACTTCTGAAATAAGAAGTTTTGAAGCAGATGCGGTTATTATGGCGACTGGTGGACCAGGTATTATCTTCGGTAAGAGTACAAACTCTGTTATTAATACAGGTTCTGCTGCTGGTGCGCTTTATCAGCAAGGGGCTATTTATTCTAATGGGGAATTTATTCAAATTCACCCAACAGCAATCCCTGGTGATGACAAGCTTCGTCTTATGAGTGAATCTGCACGTGGCGAAGGTGGCCGCGTTTGGACGTATAAAGACGGTAAACCATGGTATTTCCTTGAGGGAAAATACCCAGCATATGGGAACCTTGTACCGCGTGATATTGCTACGAGAGAAATTTTTGATGTGTGTGTTAGTCAAAAGCTTGGTATTAATGGAGAGAACATGGTTTACCTTGACCTCTCACATAAAGATTCAAAAGAGCTTGATGTTAAGCTTGGCGGTATTATTGAAATTTATGAGAAATTCATGGGTGACGATCCTCGTAAAGTCCCTATGAAAATTTTCCCTGCTGTACACTATTCAATGGGTGGTTTATGGGTTGATTTTAACCAGCAGACTAATATTCCTGGGCTATTTGCTGCTGGTGAATGTGATTATTCTCAACACGGTGGCAATCGTCTTGGAGCAAACTCGCTATTATCTTCTATTTATGGTGGCATGGTTGCTGGTCCAAATGCGGTTGACTATATTAATGGATTAGAAGCAACGGTTGAGGATCTCTCTTCTTCATTATTTGAAAAGCATCAACAAGAAGAGCAGGCAAAGCAGGACGAAATCATGAAGATGAACGGAACAGAGAATGCTTATCAAATTCATAAAGAGCTTGGCGAATGGATGACAGCTAACGTAACGGTTGTAAGAAACAACGACAAGTTAAAGGAAACAGATGAGAAAATTCAAGAGTTGATGGAGCGTTACGAGAACATCAATATTAATGATACATCCAAGTGGAGTAATCAGGGGGCTTCATTTACTCGACAATTATCTAACATGCTTCAGTTGGCACGGGTAATTACAATCGGAGCCTTAAACCGTAACGAAAGTCGCGGTGCTCACTACAAGCCTGAATTCCCTGAGCGTAATGATGAAGAATTTCTTAAAACAACAATGGCTAAATACGATGCAGTCAACAACAAACCAGAATTCTACTATGAAGAAGTAGATACATCATTAATTCCACCTCGTAAACGCGATTATTCTAAGAAGAAAGCGGGGGATAAATGATGAGTGAGAATAAAACTGTCACACTTAAGATAAAAAGGCAGGATGGACCTGAATCTAATTCATATGAAGAAACGTTTACGATTCCATATCGTCAAAATATGAACGTTATTTCTGCTTTAATGGAAATTCGTCGTAATCCAGTTAATGCAAACGGTGAGAAAACTACACCTGTTATTTGGGAAATGGGTTGTCTAGAAGAAGTATGCGGAGCTTGTTCGATGGTCATTAACGGAAAACCACGTCAATCTTGTACTGCTTTACTAGATCAACTTGAGCAACCAATTCGCTTAGAGCCAATGACCACATTCCCGGTTGTGCGAGATCTTGCTGTAGATCGAAGCAGAATGTTTGATGCACTTAAGAAAGTGAAAGCATGGATTCCGATCGATGGTACCTATGATCTTGGACCTGGTCCGAGAATGCCTGAGAATAAGCGACAGTGGGCATATGAACTATCAAAATGTATGACATGTGGTGTTTGTCTTGAAGCGTGTCCGAATGTAAATAGTCGCTCGGAGTTTATTGGACCAGCTGCTATTTCACAGGTTCGATTATTCAACTCACATCCAACAGGTGAGATGAACAAAGAGGAGCGTCTGGAAGGCTTAATGGGAGAGGGTGGACTTGGGAACTGTGGTAACTCACAGAACTGTGTGCAATCTTGTCCGAAAGGAATTCCACTAACAACTTCTATTGCTGCAATGAATAGAGCAACGTCACTTCAAACGTTCAAAAACTTTTTTGGAAGTGATCACTAGGAAAAGATCCCCTACAAGGGGGTCTTTTTTTAGTTTCAGATAATTCTTAAGCTATGTTAGCTTATACCGTGGGTTCTCGATTTTTTCTGCGAAGCGATTGATCATGACAGAACTTAATTGATTCTAAGATCTACAGCTTCTTTAAAAGAGCCAAGTCTTAAGAAAAGAATAAAACCTTATTACGATATTTCTCAGGAAATGATGAAGAAGAACGAAGGTTGTCATAATAAATTCTCTAAACTGTTTTTATGCAATGTGTGAATTAATGTAACACGTAAGATAGAAATTCATATATTGTATGGACTATATAATTTCAATCGAAGTTGCTTTGTTGCCCTATCGAGGAGGGTGGAATGTTGAAAGGGAACCACTACCGACCAAAGCCACTATTAACCAAAAGAGAAAGAGAAGTTTTCGAATTGCTTGTTCAAGACAAAACGACAAGAGAAATAGCAGAAGAATTGTTTATTAGCGAAAAAACAGTTCGGAACCATATTTCGAACACGATGCAAAAGCTGGGGGTAAAGGGGCGTTCTCAGGCTGTTGTCGAATTGCTTCGACTGGGAGAATTAGAAATATAAAACTGTGCCGGCTTAAAAGCCGGTTTTTTCTTTTGTGAAACGTCTTGTTTGCTTATACTGTTAATTCTAGATTATTTTTTCATTCGAGTTAAGTGTCATTCTGTGAAAAAGAATCAATGAGATACATAGGAACTTAAACTTCATGATAAAGGGTAAGGAAGAGAAATTTATAGAGATCAGTCTATGAAGTGAGTAGGTTAAAATAAAAAAGAATGAATAGTATGTTAAGATAACAAAAAGGCTTATAACAAGATGTTTCCATGCGAAGGAGAGACACTTATACAAACAAGCGTAGCTTATTAGTAGATTTTCTTTTGTATGATAATGACATAAAATATCGGCAAATGAAATGAATGGAAGATAGAAAATTATCTTCGGGTTGTTATAAATAAAGCAATAGATTATGATATCAACTATATTACATGAGTAAGGGGCAACCTAATGGAACGTTTTCTCATTGACGTTCGATCTGTTATTTACTATCATTAGTACGTTCATAATCACAAATGAAACCGGTTTAATGAGGGGAAATTGAACATGAATGGTGAATTTGAAATAAAGAAAATTCTAAATAATAATGTCGTAATTGCCGTTTCGGAGAATAATAATGAAGTCGTTTTAACTGGAAAAGGGATTGGCTTCAATCAGAAACAAGGCGAAAGACTCGATGAATCCAAAGTAGACAAGTATTTTGTTCTTATAGATAAGCATGAGCAGGAACAATATAAGTTATTAGTTCCACATGTACCAGAATCTTTTATCGGCATGATGAATGATACGATTTCGCTGATCGGAGATAAGCTGGATGCGGAGTTAGACGAGCATATCCACGTTTCCTTAACGGATCACCTTTCCTTTGCGATTAAACGCCTTCGTCAAGGATTGGATGTAAAGAATCCTTTTCTAGTCGAAACGCAAACAATGTATCCAAAAGAGTATACAATTGCTGAAGAAGTGATACAGTTAATTAATTATAAGCTTGATGTGGCTCTTCCTGATGGAGAGATTGGGTTTGTTGCGTTACACATTCACAGTGCTATTACCAATAGAAGCGTAGGTAAGCTTAACAAATATTCGGCTTTAATTAGTCAACTCGTTAAAGTCATTGAAGAATCTCTTCGAATTGAAATTAGTCGGACAGGAATTGATTATTTGCGTCTTGTACGTCATCTGAGACATGCGATTGAACGTAGTGAGTTAAATCAACCCGTGGAAGCGCATGAACGATTAGAAAAAGTGTTGAAAGAAGAATATCCAGTGTGCTATAATCTGTCATGGAAGTTGATTAAAATTATGCAGAAGGAACTTCGTACGGATTTTCCTGATGCAGAAGCGGTCTATTTAACGATGCACTTGCAAAGGCTTTCTCCTAAATAATTTCATACTTAACGGTAACGTGTTACTGATACGATCAGGCATGAGTGAAGCCGGAATGACAAAAACTGATTGGGGTATAGTATATCCTGATTGAGTTGTCATACCGTCCACTCATGCCTTTTTTATATTCAAATTTTTTGGGGGAAAAATAAAAGGAGGAAAACACATGTTTAAACAGGCTTTCGGGGTTTTACAGCGCGTTGGTAAAGCGCTAATGCTTCCAGTTGCAATTTTACCTGCTGCTGGACTATTACTAGGTTTTGGTAATGCATTTCAAAATCCAACTTTACTTGAAAAACTACCGTTCTTGTCAGCTGAATGGTTCCAGCTTCTTGCTACTGTCATGGAGGAGTCTGGTGGGATAGTATTTGCTAACCTTGCACTACTATTTGCGGTTGGTGTAGCAATTGGATTATCTGATGGAGACGGCGTTGCGGGTATTGCAGCAATTGTAGGTTTCCTTGTTATGAATATTACAATGGGTGTACTTGAAGGCGTATCAGCTGATCAAGTTGCTGAAAGCGCATCATATGCTAATGTGCTGGGTATACCTACATTACAAACAGGGGTTTTCGGAGGAATTATTGTCGGTATTCTTGCCTCCTATATGTATAAACGGTATTATAATATTCAACTTCCTCAATATCTTGGTTTCTTTGCTGGGAAACGATTTGTTCCAATTGCTACGGCGGTTTCAGCTTTGATTCTTGGTGTAATTATGATTTTCGTTTGGCCACCTGTACAATCTGGCCTAAATGCTTTCTCACACAACATGCTTGATGCTAATCCAGCTCTTGCTGCATTTGTATTCGGTGTTATTGAACGGTCGTTAATTCCATTTGGACTGCACCATATTTTCTACTCACCATTTTGGTTTGAGTTTGGACAATATACAAATGCTGCTGGTGAAATCATTCGAGGAGATCAAAAGATTTTCTTCGAACAGTTGAAAGATGGTGCTGAGTTAACTGCTGGTACATTCATGACTGGTAAATTCCCGTTTATGATGTTTGGTCTTCCTGCAGCAGCGCTTGCTATGTATCATGAAGCTAGACCAGAAAAGAAAGCGGTTGTAGCAGGAATCATGGGCTCGGCTGCACTTACTTCATTCTTAACGGGGATAACTGAGCCGCTTGAATTTTCTTTCTTATTCGTAGCTCCAGTCCTTTTTGGAATTCATGCGATTTTTGCAGGTCTTTCTTTTATGACAATGGCTTTACTTGATGTTAAAATTGGTATGACTTTCTCTGGTGGTGTCATTGATTTCCTTCTATTCGGAGTACTTCAAGGTAGAACTGCCTGGTGGCTTGTTATTCCAGTAGGGTTAGTATTCGCATTAATCTATTACTTCGGCTTCCGTTTTGCGATTCGTAAGTTTAACTTAATGACTCCTGGACGAGAAGAAGATGAAGAGGATGAAATTGCTGACGATGGTCAGGACAATACAGCGCTTGCTTACAATGTGCTTCAAGCTCTTGGCGGTGAAAGCAATATTACAAGTCTTGACGCTTGTATTACACGACTTCGTGTTTCTGTTTCAGATAAAGGCGAAGTGGATAAGAAGCGTTTGAAACGTCTTGGTGCATCAGGTGTTATGGAAGTAGGAAATAACATTCAGGCTATTTTTGGAACGCAGTCCGATGGTTTGAAAGGACAAATCAGAGATATCATGAGTGGAAAAACACCAAAGCCACTTCAAGATGAGAAAAAAGAAGAAAAGAGTGAGCAAACTTCTGGATTGAAGGGTGCTGATCATCTTATTTCTCCTCTAGAGGGTAAGATTATGCCAATCACGGAAGTGCCTGATCAGGTCTTTTCTGGTAAGATGATGGGAGACGGTTTTGCGATTGAACCAACTGATGGCTTGATTGTCGCACCGGTTGATGGCAAAATAATGAATGTGTTCCCAACGAAGCATGCAATTGGTATTGAGTCTGTTAATGGACGTGAGATTCTAATTCACGTTGGAATTGATACGGTTAACCTCAAAGGTGAAGGTTTTGAAGTATTCATTAGCGAAGGCGATGAGATTAAGCAAGGACAGAAGCTTATGAAGGTTGATCTCTCATTTATTAAAGAGAATGCAACATCAACTATTACGCCTATTGTATTTACTAACCTTGAAGAGGGAGAAACAATTGATCTTTCGAAAGAAGGAACTGTTTCTCGGGAAGACAAAGATATTATTACAATATCAAAATAAAAAATATAACATTTGAAAGAGGGAATTGAAAATGGCAGAGAAAAATTTCACAGTAACAAGCGAATCAGGAATCCACGCACGCCCAGCGACAGCACTAGTAAACAAAGCAGGTCAATACAGCTCTGACGTAACGCTTGATTACAACGGGAAGTCTGTAAACTTGAAATCCATCATGGGTGTTATGAGTCTTGGTATCCAACAAAATTCTGAAATCACTATCAAAGCAGAAGGATCAGATGCTGACGATGCGATTGCAGGACTAACTGAAGTTATGGAAAACGAAGGTCTAGGCAAGTAATGTCTAACCAACTGACTGGAATTGGCGCTTCTGCGGGAATTGCTATCGCTAAAGCGTTCGTACTTGAAAATCCGGCACTTGAAATTGAACAAAAGTCAATTACTGATGCTGGTGCTGAAATTGAACGTTTTGAAGCGGCCGTTCATCGTGCTAAAGAAGAACTAGAAGTCATTAAGAATCACGCCAATGAACAGCTCGGAGAAGATAAAGCAGCGATTTTTGCTGCTCATCTTCTCGTTTTATCTGATCCAGAGTTGTTGAATGCAGTGAAAGATAAAGTTAATAATGAAAAAGTAAATGCTGAAAGTGCAATGAGTGAAGTTTCCAATATGTTTATTAGCATGTTTGAGAACATGGATAATGAGTATATGAAAGAACGTGCTGCTGATATTCGAGACGTATCTAAACGTGTACTGGCTCATTTACTTGGCGTTACGTTTACATCTCCAGGAGCAATCACCGATGAAGTTATTGTTCTAGCTGAAGATCTCACTCCTTCTGACACTGCTCAATTAAATAAGCAGTTTGTTAAAGGGTTTGCGACGGATATTGGTGGTAGAACATCTCACTCTGCTATCATGGCGCGTTCAATGGAAATTCCAGCTGTCGTTGGAACGAAAACCATTACTTCTGAAGATGTGGAAGGTAAACTAGTTATTATTGATGGTATCGATGGTAATGTGATCGTTGATCCTTCTGAAGAAGAAATTGCGGAATATACAAAGAAAAAGGAACACTTTGAAGCTAAAAAACAAGAGTGGGCGAAGCTTGTTAATGAGCCAACAACAACGAAAGATGAGAAACATGTTGAGCTTGCAGCAAACATCGGAACTCCTGAAGATGTAAAAGGTGTCCTTGAAAACGGTGGAGAAGGCGTCGGCCTTTATCGTACTGAATTTCTATATATGGGCCGTAACGAATTGCCATCAGAAGAAGAGCAGTTCAAGGCTTACAAAGAAGTTCTTGAAAAAATGGATGGTAAGCCTGTCGTAATCCGTACACTTGATATCGGTGGAGATAAAGAGCTACCTTACTTAAATCTTCCGAAAGAAATGAATCCATTCCTTGGGTTCCGTGCGATTCGTCTTTGCCTGGAAGAGACGGAAATTTTCCGTACTCAGCTGCGTGCACTTCTTCGCGCAAGTGTTTTCGGTAACTTGAAAGTAATGTTCCCTATGATTGCAACTGTCGGTGAATTCCGTCAGGCTAAAGAGATGCTTCTTTCTGTTAAAGAGGAGCTAATCGGGGAAGGTATTCAGGTATCAGAAGATATTGAAATTGGTATGATGGTTGAAATTCCTGCAACGGCGGCAATGGCTGACGTTTTTGCTAAAGAAGTTGATTTCTTTAGTGTTGGAACTAACGATCTTATTCAATATACGATGGCTGCTGATCGTATGAATCAAAAGGTATCTTACCTTTACCAACCATATAATCCTGCAATTCTTAGGCTTGTTAAAATGGTCATTGATGCAGCTCATAAAGAAGGCAAGTGGGCTGGTATGTGTGGTGAAATGGCGGGAGATCAGATTGCGATCCCAATCCTTCTTGGTCTTGGACTCGATGAATTCAGCATGAGTGCTACTTCGATTTTGCCTGCTAGAAGTCAAATGACGAAGCTATCTAAAGAAGAGATTTCTTCTCATATCGATCACATTCTTTCACTTGCAACAAATGAAGAAGTGGTTGCCTATGTACAAGAACATTTCGCAACGGAAGAGCTATAGGAAACTATAGCTCTTCTTTTTTTTATTTACATATGTTCATGATTCGTTTTTGGGCAATGATGAATTCGGTAAGTCTTTTACGCTACTTCTTATACATGGGCATATGAATAAGAAGTTAGGAGGAGTCATCTCTTGCAATTCATATCGGTTACAATCAAAATAGAATGTAAGATATTATAAGGGGGAGACTAGATGTCTGAAGAATTAACAAGAGAACCAGCGTCAATTGTTGATATAGAGAAATCACTTCGTATGGTTGCTGGTATTATTAAACAACATGGACGGGAACTTTTGAGTGAATTTTCCATTACACCTCCTCAATTTCTTGCGCTCCAATGGCTTTCTGAATACGGTGATTTAACTATTGGAGAACTGTCTAATAAAATGTATCTTGCCTGTAGTACGACGACGGATCTCGTGGATCGTATGGAAAAAACGGAGCTAGTAAAACGAGTGAAAGACCCACACGATCGACGAGTCGTACGAATTCATATATTAGATAAGGGAAATGAAATAATTAAAAAAGTGATTCATAAAAGACAGGTCTATTTGGAAAACATTACCCAGAAATTCTCGGGGGATCAAGTAAAAGCACTTGAAGAAAGTTTGCATTTACTTTATGACGAAATGAAAAAGAACTAACTGGACCGGTAAGTAGAGAGGCGAAATATTTTGAAGAAACCAATCGGGGTTATTGATTCAGGTGTTGGCGGACTAACGGTAGCAAGAGAGATTATGCGACAGCTACCAAAAGAAGAAATTGTTTATTTAGGTGATACAGCAAGATGTCCTTATGGGCCAAGAACGGTTTCTGAGGTGAGGCAGTTCACCTGGGAAATGACGAATTACCTATTAGAGCAATACCATATTAAAATGCTCATTATTGCTTGTAATACTGCGACCGCTGTCGTTCTTAAAGAGATTCAAGATGAACTATCTATCCCCGTAAGAGGTGTTATTCATCCTGGAGCAAGAAGTGCTTTGAAAGAAACGACAAATAAGTATGTTGGAGTAATTGGAACGACTGGTACTGTAAAAAGTCGAGCTTACGAGTACTCCCTTAAAGCTATTGATAATGATATTAAAGTGGAAAGTCTTGCGTGCCCTCCCTTTGTGCCGCTGGTCGAAACCGGAAATCTGAACAGTGAAGAAACGTATCAGACTGTCAGAAGCACGCTTGCCCCATTGATGGATAAAGGAATCGATACCCTGATATTAGGATGTACACATTATCCATTATTAGAATCAGTGATTCAATCAGTCATGGGAGACGATACAGCCATTATTTGTTCAGGCGATGAAACAGCGTATGAAGTGAGTGGTATTCTAGAGTACAGTTCACTTTTATATACAGGTGATGAACGTCCATCGCATACATTTCTTACAACTGGATCAATTGACAACTTCGCTAGGATTGCGAGCCATTGGCTCGATTATCCTGTAGCTAATGTTGAACGTATCGAACTCTAATCTATCAAAGATTAGAGTTTTTTAGTTATCAAAAAATTAATCTTTCTCAAAAAATTTCTAGAAATCACCAAGGTTCAATATCGTAGCCAATTTTTGAAGCTCGTATCTCTCCTAATAAATGATAAAACAAGTTATTCAAATTACTCAGGTATAAATTGAAATATAACTCGTATAAATGGTAGTACAAACCATCCGGGGAGGGATAGCTATGCGTTTACGCGGAATTGGGTTCGCGCTATTGTTGCTTTCATGTATATTAACAATATCTGGTTGCGGTTTCGGTTTTGAAAAATCATTAAAGGAAATCGATCCTCCTAAAGTCGATTATGTAAAAGATGGAGAACAGATGGAGGATAATGAGACAGGTGCTACAAAAGAAGGTGAAGTAGAAGAAGCGACGGGTGAAGAGGCGGCTGATGAAGCTAATGGAATGACGACTCGTCAACTCTATTTACTTGATGCCAATGGAATGGTTGTGCCACAGAGCGTTCAACTTCCTGCCGTAGAAGGTGCTGCAAAGCAAGCGTTAGAATACCTTGTTGTTGATGGTCCAGTGACAGAAATGCTTCCTAACGGTTTTAAAGCTGTGTTGCCTGCTGGAACTGTTATCCAGGGCGTTGATCAAGTTGATGAAACGGTGGTTGTGGATTTCTCAAATGAGTTTAAAGATTATGCTGCAGAAAATGAGAAACAAATTCTTGAGGCTGTCACTTGGACATTAACTCAATTTGACGGAATTGAGAAGGTGAAAATTCAAATCAATGGCTATGATCAACAGGAAATGCCTGTGAATGGGACGCCAATCGGTGAGAGTGTTAGCAGGGCAAATGGGATTAACCATGAGATGGGTAATGTGGTTGATGTTTCCAATAGCGAAGATGTAACCGTCTATTTCATGGCTCAAAGTGAAGACTATGCATACTACGTCCCAGTTACAAAACGGATGGAAGGCGTCTCGGATGATGTGCGAGGCGTATTGAAAGGACTAATGGAAGGACCGGCAGTTCATTCCGGCTTATTTAGTCAACTATCTAAAGACGTAAAATTATTGAAGGCTAAAGAGGAAGATGGTTTATTAACGCTAGATTTTAATGAAGCGATCTTAACTGGATCAGAAGAGATGGTTATTCAGAAAGATATTATAAATAGTCTGGTTCTTTCGTTAACCGAGAAGGAAAGCATTAGTGAAGTAGCTATTACTGTTGATGGTCACCCAGAAGTCATTGATGAAGCTGGTAATGCTTTGTCAGAACCAGTTTCAAGGCCAGAAGACGTTAACAAAGTGGGTTTTTAAAATAGAATATGATACGATTAAGAGGCAGGTGTACTGCCTCTTTTTCTATTTAAATGAAGGTTAGTTAGGCTTATTACGTTTAAATTCATGGGTCATCTAAAATTCAGTAACGTTTATTAACATAGTCTAGAAAAGATAAAAGGTAGTTTCATTAAATGGTTATGATTTAGTAATGAAAGAGATGGGGAACAGGAGGAAGAGTATGAGAATTGATGGACGTAAGGAAGATGAGCTTAGAGTGATACATATTGAAAGAGATTATATAAAGCATCCGGAAGGTTCTGTATTAATTACTGTAGGAGATACAAAAGTGATTTGCTCTGCATCAATAGAGGATCGCGTACCACCTTTTATGCGAGGACAGGGGAAAGGGTGGATTGCAGCCGAGTATGCTATGTTGCCAAGAGCTACTGAACAAAGAAACATTCGTGAATCAAGTAAAGGAAAAGTTGCTGGTCGAACAATGGAGATTCAGCGACTAATTGGAAGAGCACTTCGGACGGTAGTTGACCTTGAAGCACTTGGAGAACGCACGATTTGGATTGATTGTGATGTAATTCAGGCAGATGGCGGCACTCGAACTGCTTCTATTACTGGCGCATTTGTAGCACTTGCACTGGCTGTAGAAAAAGGTATGAATCGAAAGCAAATTAAGAAAATGCCATTAACTGATTTTCTTGCAGCCACTTCGGTAGGAATTGATCAAGGTGGAACGGCTTTATTGGACCTTTGTTATAAGGAAGATTCCTCTGCTCATGTGGATATGAATATTGTTATGACTGGTAGTGGGGAATTCGTGGAACTACAGGGAACAGGTGAAGAAGCAACGTTTAATATGAATCAATTAAATGAAATGCTTGCGCTAGGTAAAGATGGTGTTGAGAAATTGATTCAGAAGCAAACAGAAGTGATCGGTGAGTTTGCTTCAAAAATAAAGGAGGAATCTACGGACGATGCGTAAACTTCTTATTGCAACAAAGAATGAAGGTAAAGTAAGAGAATTTAAGAGAAGGTTCGAGTCAGAAGAGCTTACTGTAATTTCTTTATTGGATCTCGAAGAAGCGCCTGACGTGGCAGAAACTGGTCATACTTTTGCGGAGAATGCCGTACTAAAAGCCGAAGCCATTATGAAATTAACAAACCAACCGGTTATTGCGGATGATTCTGGGCTTGTCATAGATGCACTTGATGGTGATCCCGGGGTTTATTCGGCTAGATATGCAGGACTCGATAAAAATGATGAAGCAAACATGGACAAAGTTCTCGAAGAAATGAAGAATGTACCTGAAGAAGATCGTGGAGCTTCTTTTCAATGTATTCTAGCGGTCGCCATCCCTGGTCAAAACACGGAAGTTTTTTCGGGTTCATGCAAGGGGACAATTGCTTTTGAACGTTCTGGAAACTACGGGTTCGGATATGATCCGATTTTCTACCTGCCTTCATACGGTAAAACGATGGCTGAACTTTCTCCTGAAGAAAAAAATGCTATCTCACATAGAGGACAAGCTCTTGATCGTTTAGAAAAGGGATTTAAGGATTTATTTTAAAACATATGGATAACTAATGATTTGAACTCGTTGAATATACGGCTTCTTTGCCTGAGTTAACATTAATAGCATTCATGACTCGACTCTAAATTGAAGAGGTGACGTGAGATGAAAGTTCTAGTTGTAAGTGATAATCATAGTTCTAAGGAAGAATTGCAGAATCTTGTAGAGAGACATCAAAATGAAGTCGAATGTATGATCCACTGTGGAGATTCAGAATTTGATTATGATGCATCTGAAATGCTACCTTTTCAGGTGAGAGTGAGTGGAAACTGTGATTACGACCATCGTTATCCAGATGAATCGGTCGATAAAGTAGGGGACAAAACTGTTTTTACGACCCATGGACATTTATATAATGTGAAAATGACGTTAATGAAATTACAGTATAAAGCTGAAGAAGTACAAGCGGATCTTGTTTGTTTTGGTCATTCTCATGAGGTCCTATCTGTATATGAGGAAGGAACACTGTTTCTTAATCCTGGTAGTGTCAAACTTCCGAGAAAACCGCCGATTCAAACTTATGCGATTGTAGAATGGTCTGAAAATGATGTTAGCGTGACGTATCGTGATGAAAATGGGGAAATAGTAGAAGATCTTTCAAAAATATTTTCTCTCACTTAGGAAAAAACACAGCGAAGGCTGTGTTTTTCTAGTTTTTCTATTGACATTATTTTTGATATTCGTTATATTAATAAATGTCGCTACAAACTAAACAATGTCCCAGTAGCTCAGTAGGATAGAGCAACAGCCTTCTAAGCTGTGGGTCGGGAGTTCGAATCTCTCCTGGGACACCATATTTATAACGTAAAGGCATTTATCATTGTGATAAGATGGCTTTTTTTTTATACTTTGAGCAGTGTGAATGAACGTTGTTGATTTTTGGCTTATTTTCACCATGTGAAAATAAGGTTTCACTTGAATGAGCCCAAAACGACATTTCATCAATATAACCTAACATAGCTTACACATTAATGAGTACGTTCAGAAACGGTGCTGTACTGTGACTTGCTTTCAGGGGAACAATCACTTATCGTAGCGCTTTACTAATAGAGCGTGTGAAACAATAAACAAGCGGGAATAGAACCTGTAACGTGCTTCAACTTGAGTTTACAGGTGGATACTGATAAACTGATACCTAATCGTAGCTGCGCCTTTCCTGCTGTAAACTCTTTTAATAGAGAATATAAGAGAGTGGAGCGATTACGTCATGGATAAAGAAAAGCATGAGAGGAAAATAGTTTATTTTCCAAACGTGGCAGGCAAGCTTGTCGAAAAAGGAATGGCAGCACTTAAAGCTAAAGAAATTAAAGAGGCACATAAACATTTTAGTCAGCTACTTGAAATCGAACCAGATCATCCTCAAGGGAATTTTGGAATGGTCCTAAGCCTGGTTGAAATGGGCGATTTAAAAGAAGCATCTGAACGCTGTGAAACAATGATGCAGCAGGGTATCGGGGACTATTACGACATTTTTCAAGTATACATATCAATTTTAGTTCAGCTTGGAAAGTATCAGAATGTAGTTACGATGATCGAAGCGGTATTGCAAGAAAATCAACTTCCGTCAAATATAGCGGAATCGCTCTATCAGCTATTGCATTTCAGCAGGCAAATGACGAGTTATGATATCGATTCTGACGATGAGTTTGAAACTGTCCAAGAGGAAGATGCAGACAAGCTAATTGCTTATTTAGAAAGCAATAAGACGGAAAAACAGTGGTTGGCTATACAGAAACTGAGCGCTGTTAATGAGAAAAAGTCTATTCCAGTTTATCTTACATATTTAAATGCAACAGATAAGGATCCCCTCCTTAAAAGCCTGGTGTTACAGGTTTTAAGAGAAAAAGAGTTGAATCAAGAAGTTATCGTACATAAGTTTGGAAGAGAGATTACTGTAAATCCTTCCGAATTGAAGGATATTTTTCTGCAGGACTTTTCTTTAAGCGTTAAATCGAAACTTTCTCATGTGGTGGAACAGAAAAACCCAGCTCTTTTTGAGATGTGTATGCAAATTTGGCGGCATTATTTGTTCGCCATTTCGCCATTTGAAGCCGAACCATCGAACAGTGCTGTTTGGGCGGCAGCTGTTCATAAAGTGGCTTCTGAAATGAATGGTGAAGACTTGTTAAATGAGGAGCTTAGCGATTATTATGAAGTTAAGTCTTCTGAATTTGAGGTGGCTGCAAATCGGATCATGAACATTGAAAATCAGCCATTTTATCGCCCGTTTGAGTAGAAATACATGGAAATAGAATGTTTTGCCTTGCGATCATTCGGGAACATAGGTAAGCTGTACTATGGTTACGCGGTTTACAATCATACCGTATGTGTTGAAAAGTAACTGTTCTATGTTATAATAAAATGGTTGCAAACCCATATTTACTAGTGAAAGAGACCGTTTAAAAGACAGCAGACGCTTTTATACTCCAAAAGGCGTCATCTTTTTTAAACGCTCGATTAGTGGAAATATATTTATTGTTGGAGGTAATGTGTAAATGACTGCAAATTGGGAAAAGCTTGAAGGTAATCAGGGCGTTCTTACAGTAGAAGTAGACGCTACTGAGGTTAATAGTGCGCTGGACGAAGCGTTCAAAAAAGTCGTAAAACAGGTTAATGTACCTGGATTCCGTAAAGGTAAAATGCCACGCTCTCTTTTCGAAAAGCGTTTTGGTGTAGAATCTCTTTATCAAGATGCTCTTGATATTATTCTTCCTAAAGCTTATTCAGAAGCTATCGATGAATCTGGTATCGAGCCAGTTGATCGTCCGGAAGTAGACGTGGAGCAAATGGAAAAAGGTCAAAACTTGATCTTCAAAGCAACAGTAACTGTTAAGCCTGAAGTAAAACTTGGCGAATACAAAGGTCTTGAAGTTGAAGAACAAGAGACAAGCGTTACAGATGAAGAAGTGGAAGCAGAGCTTAAGTCACTTCAAGAAAAGCAAGCTGAGCTTGTTGTTGTTGAAGATGGAGAACTTCAAGAAGGCGATACAGCAGTAATCGACTTCGAAGGTTTCCTTGGTGAAGAACCATTTGAAGGTGGACAAGGCGACAACTATTCATTAGAAATTGGTTCAAACACTTTCATTCCTGGCTTTGAAGAGCAACTAATTGGTGAGAAAGCTGGTGCTGAGAAGGAAGTAACAGTTACTTTCCCTGAAGAGTATCATGCTGAGAATCTTGCTGGTCAAGAAGCGACATTCAAAGTTAAAATTCACGACATTAAGCGTAAAGAACTTCCTGAGCTTGATGATGAGTTCGCTAAAGATGTAAACGAAGAAGTAGAATCACTTGATGAGCTTAAGAAAACAACGAAAGAAAATCTTGAGAAACAAAAAGCAGAAGATGCTGATGTTCAAAAGAAAGACACGTTGATTGAAAAAGCTACTGAAAACAGCGAGATTGACCTTCCATCCGCTATGGTAGATGCAGAAGTTGACCGCATGCTTCAAGAATTTGAACAGCGTCTTCAACAACAAGGTATGAACCTTGAAATGTACTACCAGTTCTCTGGTCAGGATGAAAAAGCACTTCGTGAGCAAATGCAAGAAGACGGTGAAAAGCGCGTGCGTACTAACCTAACTCTTGAAGCAATTGCTGAAGCTGAAAATGTGGAAGTTTCTGAAGAAGAAGTGAATGAAGAACTTTCTAAAATGGCTGCAATGTACAACATGGAAGAAGAACAAATTCGTTCAATGCTTACTATGCAGGGTGGCACTGATGCACTTAAAGGTGACCTACGCATCCGTAAAGCAATCGATGTTCTTGTAGACAACAGTAAAAAAGCTTAATACAAGCTATTAGATTGGCTTATTTAAAACAAGGCGCTTAATCGCGCCTTGTTTTTTACAAAAAGAAGTAGTAATGAAATGTAACAAATTTGCTAAACATAGTAGTAAGACAAAGAACTTGATACATAATAAGCTTTAAAGAGTCGTTTTATTTCGTATCCTTTTGCGTTATATGATACAATTTCATTACATAAATAGGATGAGAAACCAGTGGTGGATGCCCGTTAAGATTACTTCATGAGTAATTAAAGTTCAATTGGACTGACGGAGTTCCTTTGCAGATAGACCTACTCGGATTTCATCGAGATCAAAGGTTAGGGGTGAATTCATGTTTAAATTTAACGATGAAAAAGGACAACTTAAATGTTCTTTCTGTGGTAAAACGCAGGATCAAGTCCGTAAGTTAGTAGCAGGACCAGGTGTTTATATCTGTGATGAGTGTATTGAATTATGCACTGAGATCGTTGAAGAAGAACTTGGAACTGAAGAAGAGGTGGACTTCAAAGAAGTACCGAAACCTCATGAAATTTGCCAAATTCTTGATGACTATGTCATTGGGCAGGAAAAGGCGAAAAAATCACTTTCAGTAGCCGTTTATAATCACTATAAGCGTATTAATGCATCATCTAAACCTGATGATGTTGAGCTTGCGAAAAGTAATATTGCACTAATTGGACCAACAGGGAGCGGTAAAACGCTTCTCGCACAAACGCTAGCTAGAATTCTGAATGTGCCTTTTGCTATTGCGGATGCTACTTCATTAACTGAAGCTGGGTATGTTGGGGAAGATGTTGAGAATATTCTTCTTAAACTCATTCAAGCTGCAGATTACGATGTAGAAAAAGCTGAAAAAGGGATCATCTACATTGATGAAATTGATAAGGTAGCTCGTAAATCTGAGAATCCTTCTATTACACGTGATGTTTCTGGTGAAGGTGTTCAGCAAGCGCTACTCAAAATTCTTGAAGGTACAACTGCTAGTGTGCCTCCGCAAGGTGGACGTAAGCATCCTCATCAAGAATTTATTCAAATTGATACAACAAACATTCTCTTCATTTGCGGGGGAGCGTTTGATGGAATTGAACAAATTATCAAACGTCGTCTTGGTAAGAAAATTATTGGATTTAGTGGCGAAGCAAAACAAGAAGATCTTAAACCAGGTGAATACCTAGGTAAGGTTCTTCCTGAAGACCTCCTTCGTTTTGGACTGATTCCTGAATTTATTGGCCGTCTTCCGGTTATTGGAAGCCTTGAGCCTCTAGACGAAGAAGCACTAGTAGAAATTCTTACAAAACCTAAAAATGCATTAGTGAAGCAATATCAAAAACTTCTTGAACTTGACGATGTTGAACTGGAGTTTGAAGATGATGCACTAGTAGAAATTGCGAAACAAGCAATTGAAAGAAAAACTGGTGCACGTGGACTTCGATCGATTATTGAAGGAATTATGCTTGATGTTATGTATGACCTTCCTGCTCGTGAAGAGATTAAGAAGTGCGTTTTGTCAGCTTCTACAGTAAGTGAGAAGACTACGCCTAAATTGATTCTTGAAGATGGTTCTGTTATCGACGAAGATAAGAAATCACCTAAAGAAAGTGCATAATTTCAAAGCCAATCGCCTGCGGGTGATTGGCTTTTTTGTGAGATGCCCTATCCAATTTGTGGATTGCCGGTTTATGGAACGAAACCTCAGGAGATACTAGTTCTATTGATCAATCTTCAGGAGGTAGGAGTATGAATTGGACAGGGATAGCACTTGCGATACAATTATTTTTTGGAATAGTGATCGGATTGTATTTCTGGAATTTGCTTCGAAATCAGCGAACCCAGAAAGTTTCAATAGATAAAGAATCGCGAAAAGAAATGGAGCATTTACGTCGATTAAGAAGTATTTCGCTAAGCGAACCGCTATCAGAACGTATTCGGCCAACTGGGTTTTCTGAAATTGTTGGTCAAGAAGAAGGGATTCGTACGTTAAGAGCCGCCATCTGTGGACCTAATCCGCAGCACGTGATTATATATGGACCGCCTGGGGTAGGCAAGACAGCGGCCGCCCGCCTCGTTCTAGAGGAAGCTAAGCGAAACCGTGGAACGCCTTTCAAAAATTCAGCCGTTTTTGTAGAACTAGATGCTACTACGGCCCGCTTTGATGAAAGAGGAATTGCTGATCCTTTAATTGGTTCTGTTCACGACCCTATTTATCAAGGTGCGGGAGCTATGGGGCAGGCAGGCATTCCTCAGCCAAAGCAAGGAGCTGTTACGAATGCGCATGGAGGGATCCTCTTTATTGATGAAATTGGAGAGCTTCATCCCATTCAAATGAACAAGCTGCTAAAAGTTCTAGAGGATCGAAAAGTGTATCTTGAGAGTGCTTATTATAATGAAGAAAATACAAATATTCCTAACCATATACACGATATTTTCCAAAATGGATTACCAGCAGATTTTAGAATGATTGGAGCGACTACGAGAACTCCAGAAGATATTCCGCCGGCCATTCGTTCTAGATGTATGGAAGTTTATTTCCGTGAGCTGAGCCAGGAAGAAATCGCTCGTATAGCGACTAGAGCAGCGAAGAAATTAAACCTTACGCTCGATAACGATGGTATTGAGCGGGTTAGTCGCTATGCTAGAAATGGTCGTGAAGCGGTTAACTTAATGCAAATTGCGGCAGGACTGGCGATTACAGAAAATAGAGGAAGCATTACTGCGGCAGATATGGAATGGGTCATCCATGCCAGTCGACTTACGCCAAGACCAGAAAGAAAAATCCCTCTTTCCCCAGCAACAGGTGTTGTTAATGGGCTCGCAGTTTATGGACCAAACATGGGAGCTTTACTTGAAATTGAAGTGACAGCCGTTAAAGGGAAACTAGAAAAAGAAGGCTCTGTTACTATTACAGGTATTGTTGAGGAAGAAAGCATCGGGAATCAGTCAAAGTCGATTCGAAGAAAGAGCCTTGCGAAATCTTCTGTTGAAAACGTTATGACCGTATTAAAGTCGATGGGGATACCAGTGGGGGCTTATCATCTACATATTAACTTTCCTGGAGGTGTTCCTGTAGATGGTCCCTCAGCAGGGGTTGCTATTGCGACAGGTATATACTCTGCTGTTAAGGGAAGTCCTGTTAATCATAAAGTTGCAATGACTGGTGAAATTAGCATTCATGGGTTTGTTAAACCTGTCGGGGGCGTTTTTGCCAAAGTAACAGCTGCACGGGATGCTGGTGCTGAATTAGTCCTCATCCCATATGAGAATAATGAAGAAATGCTGAAAGTCATAAAAGGTATTACTGTAGTACCGGTAAAACATCTGTCAGAAGTATTTGACGCAGCCTTTATGATTGAAAAAGCGCAAGAATTTCCTTCCATTGTAATAGGAAAATCCCAGCCCGGAAGTTAGGGGGCGGGGATTTTCTTTGTGCATTGAAGAAAAGTCAAAGAAAAAGGTGAAATAAATTAGATCAGCTAACATAGCTAAAAAAGACTGCCAGGCGCGTTTTTCTATTGTAAGTAAGTTTTTTTGGAGTTTGAGCAGGGATGATTAGACAAGTAGAAGAAACTTAGGATACAATGAAGTACAACTTATCAATAGAATAAGCTCGGATAATTACGAATCATAACGTTTTTTAGTTTGTTGTCTGGAGGTGCCGTGATTGAAGAATGAACATAAAACATTGCCATTGCTGCCTTTAAGAGGTTTGCTTGTATACCCATCAATGGTTTTACATCTTGATGTAGGACGTGAGAAGTCTGTACAAGCACTTGAGAAGGTTATGATGGATGACCAGAAAATTTTTCTATCTACACAAAAAGAGGTGGAAATTGAAACACCTGAAGTAAAAGATATCTACGAAATTGGAACACTTGCAACGGTTAAGCAAATGCTGAAATTGCCAAATGGCACAATAAGAGTGCTTGTTGAAGGGCTCCAACGAGGAAAAATTGTAGAATTTAAAGATACAGAAGAGTTTTATGAGGTTGAAGTAGAGCAAATTAATGAAAGCGCAGATAAGAATGTTGAAGAAGAGGCATTAATGCGAACAGTTCTTGATTTATTTGAACAATACATTAAAGTTTCGAAGAAAGTGACCGCGGAAACATTTGCTTCTGTAAGTGATATCGAGCAACCCGGACGGCTTGCTGATATTATTGCTTCTCATCTTTCATTAAAGATTCGCCAAAAGCAAGAAATTCTAGAAACCTATAGTTCACAAGAACGATTAAATAAGCTGATTGAAATTCTTCAAAATGAAAAAGATGTAATCGATCTTGAAAAGAAAATTGGTCAGCGTGTAAAACGGTCGATGGAGAAAACACAAAAAGAGTATTATCTTCGCGAACAAATGAAGGCGATTCAAAACGAACTGGGTGAAAAAGAAGGTAAAACTGGTGAGATCGCAACACTGAAAGAGAAAATTGAAGAAGCGGATATGCCCGAATCCGTTCAAGAAATGGCGTATAAAGAGCTTGATCGGTATGAGAAAATTCCGCAAAGCTCTGCTGAAAGTTCTGTTATTCGTAATTATATTGATTGGTTAATTCAAGTACCCTGGTCAAAAGAAACGACGGATAACCTAGATATTAATCATGCAGAAAAGATTCTTGATGAAGATCATTACGGTCTTGAGAAAGTAAAAGAACGTGTGCTAGAATATCTTGCTGTTCAGCAACTCACCAAATCGCTCAAAGGACCAATTCTTTGTCTTGTTGGACCACCTGGTGTAGGTAAAACATCACTTGCAAGATCTGTCGCTCGTTCCATTGGACGAGAGTTTGTGCGAATTTCTCTTGGTGGTGTGCGTGACGAGGCTGAAATACGAGGTCATCGTAGAACCTATGTTGGAGCTATGCCAGGTCGAATCATCAGAGGGATGAAAAAAGCAGGCACTGTTAACCCTGTTTTTCTATTAGATGAAATCGATAAAATGTCTAATGACTTCCGTGGTGATCCATCATCTGCCTTATTGGAAGTGCTTGATCCGCAACAAAACAACACATTTAGTGATCACTATATTGAAGAGCCGTATGATCTGTCGAAAGTGATGTTCGTAACAACAGCTAATAATCTTGCAACGATACCGGAACCACTTCTTGATCGTATGGAAGTCATTCAAATTGCAGGGTACACTGAAATTGAAAAAGTGAATATTGCCAAGAATTATCTTGTACCAAGACAGCTTGAAGAGCACGGATTGAAAAAAGGAAATCTTCAGCTCAGAGAAGAGAGTCTTTATAAGCTTGTGCGTCACTATACGAGAGAAGCTGGTGTTCGTAATCTTGAACGCCAAATTGCTACGGTTTGTCGAAAAGCAACGAAATTAATTGTTTCAGGTAAGAAAAAACGCGTTATTGTTACTGAAACTATGCTTGAAGAGCTGCTTGGACATCCGAAATTTCGTTATGGTGAAGCTGAGAAGGAAGATCAAATTGGAACGGCCACGGGTCTAGCTTATACGACGGCTGGTGGAGACACCCTTGCTATTGAAGTTTCCCTATCACCTGGTAAAGGTAAGCTCATTTTAACAGGGAAACTTGGCGATGTGATGAAAGAATCAGCTCAAGCTGCGTTTAGTTATATTCGCTCTAAGTCAGAAGAGCTATCCATTGACCCGTCGTTCCATGAGTCGAACGACATTCATATTCACGTACCAGAAGGGGCTACTCCAAAAGATGGTCCATCAGCAGGGATTACAATTGCCACGGCTCTTGTATCCGCATTAACAGGCAAGGCTGTTCGAAGAGATGTAGGGATGACCGGTGAGATTACGTTACGTGGACGTGTTCTGCCGATTGGTGGACTTAAAGAAAAATCGCTTAGTGCGCATCGAGCTGGTTTAACCACTATCATCATGCCAAAGGAAAATGAAAAAGATCTGGATGATATTCCAGAAAGCATTCGCAAAGATTTAACATTCCTTCCAGTCTCACATTTGGATGAAGTGTTAAAAACCGCACTTGTGGGGGAGAATAAATGAAAGTAACGAAATCAGATTTTATAATTAGTGCTGTTAAGCCAGAGCAATATCCTGTAGATGGTTTACCTGAGATTGGCTTAGCTGGCCGATCTAACGTAGGGAAATCTTCTCTTATTAACACGCTAATTAATCGAAAGAATCTTGCTAGAACATCACAAAGACCTGGTAAAACCCAAACGCTTAATTTTTATTTGATTAATGAGCTTTTGTATTTTGTGGATGTTCCTGGTTATGGCTTTGCTAAAGTATCCAAGAAAGAAAGAGATGCCTGGGGGCGTATGATTGAGACTTATTTAACTGATCGAGATCAGCTTAAAGCGGTCATTCAAATTGTTGATTTACGTCACTCTCCATCTAATGATGATGTCGTGATGTACGACTGGTTAAAGCACTATGAAATACCAGTAATTGTTGTAGCGACGAAATCGGATAAAATCCCTAAAGGAAAATGGGATAAACATTTAAAAGTTGTTAACCAGACGCTGAAAATTGAACCATCCGACAAGCTCGTCACGTTTTCTTCTCATACTGGACAAGGTAAAGAAAATGTATGGGGTGCAATTAAATCTTATTTGTAGTTATCAAGCCCGGTCAATAGATCGGGTTTTTCTTTATGATTATTTTTCAGATAATTAGAAATTTAAGGTTTTTAATTCAAATAGAAAGGGAATGGAAATAAAATGAAGCAAACAGAAGGATATAGAGGCTGGTTTTCTGTTATCCACTCTTAGGAGGAATTAGGAGGTGTACAAGCCACAAGTCAGAATTGATAGAAATGTCTAAAAATTGGTATTATAAAAGTATCGCAGTTTACATAATCATAACTGCAAGTTTGAAAAGTCGTTCAAGGGGGACACGTGATGATGAAAAGAAAATGGAGTTTTCTAACCGCAATAATGTTATTGTTTGTGCTTGTTTTAGCCGCTTGTGGAGGGAACGAAGAAGAAAGTGGATCATCTGGTTCTGAAGGAGACGACGGTCTAGAATTAACAGAAGACGGTAAATTCAGCTACGTCGTTTCGGGTGAATTCCCACCGTTTAGTACAGTAGATAAGAATGGAGATCTTGATGGCTTTGACGTAGCAGTTGGTAAAGCCATCGCAGAAAAGTTAGATCTTGAACCCGCTGTAGAGAAATTTAAATTTAGCGGTATGGTATCGGCCATTCAGTCAGGTCGTTATGATGCGGCAGTAGCTAGTCATACGATTACGGATGAGCGTAAAGAAGCAGTTAATTTTAGTGAACCATACTACTATTCGGGACCTGTACTTTATGTTCAGCCTGGGAGCGATATTAAGAGTGTAGAAGATCTAAGTGGCAAAGATGTCGCTGTATCTAAAGGTTCCACTTACGAAAAATCAGCCGAAGAGTACACTGATAAGATTTCAAATTACGATAGTGATCAAACTGCACTGCGTGCATTAAGTGAAGGAAAGCATGATGCAGTTATTACAGATGACATTACAGGTAAACAAGCAATCGAAGAAGGTTTCAAGATTGAGAAGGTTGAGCAACTTGGTACAAGTGAACAAGCTGTTGCCATTAAGAAAGAGAACTCAAATCTTCTTGAAGCCGTTAACAAAGCTTTAGAAGAGTTAAAAGAAGATGGAACACTAACAAAGCTAAGTGAGGAATACATCGGAGTAGACATCACCCAGAGTCCTGACAGTGAGTAAGGAAAAGGAATGTGTGCGATGTGCGCACATTCCTTTTTTTAACCTGTTACGTTACCGAATTCTAAGGAGCTGATCGCACTTGCCAACTTTTGCTCATTTTTTTGAAACATTATTAGAAAGCTACCCTGTTTTCTTTGAAGGTTTATGGCTAACGATTCGAGTTACATTTGTATCTGTTTTGATAGCTGTTTTTATTGGACTGTTTTTTGCACTTTTTAAAATATCTCAATCAAAAATACTTAATTGGATTGCGAATGTGTATATCGCTGTCATTCGAGGTACACCACTTATTGTGCAAATCTTTATTTTCTATTTTGGTTTAACTGAATTCAACATTCCGAAATTCTGGGCTGCTTCGATCGGACTTGCTCTCCATAATGGGGCTTATATTGCAGAGATCTTTCGAGGTTCGATTCAATCAATCGACAAAGGTCAGATGGAAGCAGGACGCTCTCTTGGAATGAGTCATACTCTTGCTATGAGACGGATTATCCTTCCACAAGCATTCAGACGAGCACTTCCGCCACTGGGTAACCAATTTATCATTGGTTTGAAAGATTCCTCTCTAGCAGCCTTTATTGCTCTACCAGAATTGTTTAGCGTTGCGACTACGCAGGGAGCAAGAACGTTTGATGAAATGACGTATTTACTTATAGTTGCTGTATATTATCTTGTGTTGGTTCTAATCTTTACGTTCTTAGTTAACCTTCTTGAGAAACGACTATCAGCTAGTGATTAAGAAACCAGAGAGGTGTTAGAAATGGCCGAAAAAGCTGAAATGATTCGAGTAGAGAAATTGAACAAATCCTTTGGTGACCTCCATGTCCTTAAGGATATTGATCTTGAAGTTAATGAAAGTGACGTTGTTGTTCTGATTGGAGCTAGTGGTTCAGGTAAAAGCACATTGCTACGCTGTATGAATTTTCTTGAAATCAAGAATAGCGGGAATGTCATCATTGAGGGTGAAACAATCGATCCTAAAAGAAATGATCTAAATAAAGTAAGGCAGCGTGTTGGAATGGTATTTCAACATTTCAACTTATTCCCCCGTAAATCCGTTTTAGAAAACGTTATCGAAGCACCGTTAATGGTTAAGAAATTGAAGCGTGCTGAGGCTGAGAAAGAAGGCAAAGAACTTCTTGCGAAAGTAGGGCTAGCTGATAAAGCAAATGTGTATCCGAACAAACTTTCAGGTGGGCAAAAGCAGCGAGTTGCAATAGCACGTTCACTCGCGATGAAGCCAGACATTATGCTTTTTGATGAGCCGACTTCGGCGCTAGATCCTGAACTTGTAGGAGAGGTTCTTTCAACTATGAAGGAATTAGCGAAAGAGGGAATGACCATGGTGGTGGTCACACATGAAATGGGCTTTGCACGAGAAGTGGGAGACTGGGTCGTATACATGCACGACGGTAAAATTGTAGAGAAGGGTACCCCGAACGAACTGTTCAACGATCCAAAAGAACAGAGAACACAAGACTTTTTAAGTTCAATTCTATAAAAAAGTAAGGAGCTGCTGCTCCTTACTTTTTTTTGTTACAAGATAGATACCGATTGCAATTAAAGCAAGAGGCCAGAATTTTCCTACGAAAGAAAAAGTAGTCGTAAGCCAAATTTCTAACCCGGTGTATAGAAGTTCAATAATGGATATGGCAAGTAGAATTAAACCTGGAATGAGGCCTGTTTTCTTGGTCTTATAATATGTAACGAGATAGGCAGCACTTAATATAAGGGTATACATGCCCCAGCTGTCTGGCCAGATAGTGAGTTTATTGACGAAGTAGAAATGGACACCAAGGCCAAGTAGGAGTACTCCAGGAAAAAGCATGTTTCCTTCTCTCGCAATGAAGCCTTGAATCATCATCGCTACACCGATAACGATTAGGATTATTTGCCAATTCATTAGTTGTTCAGAAAAAGGCAGATTTAACGTTTGTGAGAGATAATAAAGGCCGATTCCAATAAATAAAACACCTGGAAAAATACTTTGACGTTTCAATGAAAATCCTCCTATTGTCAGAAATACGCATTTTTTGCTATACAATTGATTTTCTGGTACATTAATAGTTGTATGACTACTAATAATATGCAGAGATAATACTTTCTTCATCATATCATAATTGCTTTCATAGTCTGTTCACATTTCATAACTCTGTGAGTTTTGTCACATGTTACAATAATTAGAGACGGTATGATAGCAAAAGATTAGTTTTAGCTAACAATTTTTTGGGGGTGGAACGATGCACATCCTGGTCGTAGGGTTGAACCACAAAACAGCCCCTGTTGAAATACGAGAGAAACTTTCCTTTCAGGAGAACGAATTGCCTGAAGCGCTAGATAAGTTGCGTCACTCTAAAAGTATTCTAGAAGCGGTGATCTTATCAACATGTAACCGTACAGAGTTATATGTTGTTGCTGATCAGCTTCATACAGGGAGATATTATTCAAAAGCTTTTCTATCTGAATGGTTTGGAATTGAGAAAGAAGAATTTTCACCATATCTAGTGATTCGCGAAAACGATGCGGCAACAGAACATCTTTATCGTGTAGCCGCTGGACTTGATTCCCTTGTCATCGGGGAGACGCAAATCCTTGGACAAGTTCGTGATGCTTTCTTGCTTGCTCAGGATTCAGAGACAACTGGAACGATTTTTAACCAGCTTTTTAAACAAGCGATTACTCTTGCTAAACGATCACATTCCGAAACCGAAATTGGAGAAAATGCCGTTTCGGTGAGCTATGCTGCGGTCGAATTAGCCAAGAAGATCTTTGGTGGACTTCAAAATAAACACGTTGTCATTCTTGGCGCAGGCAAAATGGGGGAACTCACTGCTAAGAATTTGCAAAGCAACGGTGTAGACCAAGTGACGGTCGTAAATCGAACGCTTGAGAAAGCGACAGAGCTTGCTTCGCGTTTTAAAGGACAGGCTCGTTCTATGGATGAAGTAGAAACTGCGCTTGCTGATGCAGACATTCTAATCAGTTCAACAGGCTCAACAAGTTATGTTCTAACAGAACAAAATGTCAAACCTCTACTTAAAAAGCGAAGAGGTCGTCCATTGTTTATGGTAGATATTGCTGTTCCAAGAGATCTAGATCCATCACTTAATAATATGGACTCTGTTTTCTTATACGATATTGACGATCTAGAAGGGATTGTCGAAACAAACATTGCAGAGCGTAAGAAGGAAGCAGAGAAAATTGAACTTATGATTGAAGAAGATCTAGTTCAATTTAGAGAGTGGCTCAATACACTTGGAGTTGTACCGATGATTACAGCATTACGTACGAAGGCACTTGCGATTCAAGCAGAAACAATGAATAGTATTGAACGCAAACTGCCTAATTTAACAGATCGGGAACGAAAAGTATTGAGTAAGCATACGAAAAGTATAGTGAACCAGCTGCTACGTGATCCTATAGTGCGAGTGAAGGAGATGGCTGCAGAGCCAAATGCAGAAGAGTCGCTTGAGATCTTCACTAAAATATTTGCGATTGAAGAAGAGATTGAGAGAGAACTCCATAAGCAAAGAGTGAAAGAAAACGAAGAAAAAAGACAGCATGAATCCGTTGACTACTCCCCTTTATTACAGGTATCGCAGTTGCGCTCCTAGGAGAGGAGACATGATTTGTGACGAACGCCAGCTGGCTTTATGATATAACGATATTACTTTATGCACTTAGTGTACTTGGGTATTTTATTGATTTCTTGCAGAACAACCGGAAAGTAAATCAGTTTGCTTTCTGGTTGCTTTCTATTGTCTGGATCCTGCAAAGTGCGTTTCTTGTAACGCAGATTATTGAAATTGGCGGATTCCCGATTTTAACACCTTTTGAGGGGTTATTTTTTTATGCGTGGGTGATTGTCTCACTATCACTCTTAATTAATTGGTTTTTTCGAGTCGATTTCTTTGTCTTTTTTGCAAATGTACTCGGTTTCAGTATCATGGCCATCAACTTATTTGCTACTCGAGAGCAGGCATCGAGTTTACTCACAGAACAGCTTATGTCTGAGCTTTCGATTATTCATATTACGATGGCTTTCTTATCATATGGAGCATTTTCACTTTCCTTTATTTTCTCGATTATGTATTTAACTCTCTATCAAATGTTAAAAGGCAAGAAGTGGAGCAAACGACTGAGAAGATTTGGGGATTTGTCACAGCTTGAGAAATTGGCTTATTTATGTAGCGTTCTGGGTGTGCCGCTTTTGTTACTGAGCCTGATTTTAGGAATCGTATGGGCGATCTTGAAAGTAGATACATTCAGCTTACTGGATGCAAAGGTTATTATCTCTTTCTTTGTTCTTGGCGCATATAGTACGTATTTATATCAAAAGGTAGCTAGAGATATGGAAGGGAAATCTCTTGCTTTATGGAACGTAGCGGCGTTTCTTATCGTTTTAATTAATGTCTTCCTTTCTGGAACATTTTCAGAATTCCATTTCTGGTATGTATAAGGGGAGCACTGAAAGTTTGGAGGATAAATAATGCGTAAAATCGTAGTTGGTTCAAGAAGAAGTAAATTAGCGATCACTCAAACAAAATGGGTGATCAGTAAACTAAAGGAATTAAATCCGGATGTTGATTTTGAAATCAAAGAGATTGTCACTCGTGGTGATAAAATTCTTGATGTTACGCTCTCAAAAGTTGGGGGAAAAGGACTATTTGTGAAGGAAATTGAAGACGCCATGTTAAGAGGAGATATTGATATGGCGGTTCATAGTATGAAGGATATGCCTTCTGTTTTGCCTGAAGGATTAATGATTGGGTGTATACCTGAACGTGAAGATCATCGAGATGTGATTATTTCTGAATCGAAGAAGACGTTCAGAGAGCTTCCAGAAGGTGCCGTAATAGGAACTAGCAGTTTGAGACGTGGTGCACAGTTGAAAGCCATTCGTCCGGATGTGGAGATTAAGTGGATTCGCGGAAATATTGACACGCGTATACGTAAGCTTACAGATGAAGATTATGACGCCATTGTACTAGCTGCAGCGGGTCTACATCGTATGGGGTGGTCAAAGGAGATTGTTACAGAATACCTTGATCCTGATTTGTGTGTACCGGCTGTTGGACAAGGCGCTTTATCGATTGAATGTCGAGAAAGTGATGATGAGCTACGAGCTATTTTAAATCAATTCAGTGATTATGAAACGACGAAAACAGTATTAGCGGAGCGAGCTTTTCTTCATACCCTCGAAGGTGGATGTCAGGTGCCGATTGCCGGTCATGCGACGCTTAAGGATGAGACGCTTACGGTTACTGGATTAGTGGGAGAACCTGATGGTTCGATCATTATTAAGGAAATGGAAATTGGTGATGATCCTATCCAGGTAGGGAACACACTTGCAAATAGAATGAAAGAACAGGGAGCTAAGGATATCCTCGACCGTGTGAAAGAAGAATTAGACCAATGATCTCGCCGCTCTCAGGAAAGCGTGTATTGGTCACGAGAGCTCGGGAGCAGGCAACATCATTTACGAAATTAATTGAAGAAAAAGAGGGGATTTCTATTGAAATCCCTCTTATTTCATTCGAATCTCGGAATCAATTGTTGAATTCGATCACGTTGAGTGAATATAGCTGGATTGTGTTTACAAGTGCGAATGGTGTGCGGTTTTTCTTGAAGCAAGCGAAGGTTCCAATAGGTGTAAAGGTTGCAGCGGTTGGAAGTAAAACAGCTAAGGCCCTAAAGCGATATGGGATTGAAATCAATCTTATGCCAAAGGATTTTATAGCAGAAGGGCTTGTAGCTGCTTTGTCTCGCAAGGCTGACCCAAATGAGAAGATACTATTACCAAGAGGGAATCTTGGTCGAGCAGTATTGCCGGGGCAATTAAGGGATCTTGGATTTAACGTAACTGACTTACCTATCTATGACACAGTCATTCCTTACGAGTCCAGGGCAGCATTGAAAAGAGTGATTGAAGAGCGGGAGTGTGATGTGATTACGTTCACTTCTTCGTCAACGGTCCACCATTTTAATCAACTTCTTCAAGCCGAGAATTTGAAAGATAAGCTTAAAGGGATCACAATAGTGGTAATCGGACCTATTACTGAAAAGACGCTACTGTCTTATGGGATCGTACCTCAGGTAGTCCCTGATCAATATACAATTGAAGGAATGCTTGATAGCCTTGAGCATTTCTTTGAAAAAATAGGAGGAAAGTATAATGGAAACAGGAAACTTTCATCGTCATCGTCGTTTAAGACGATCTGAATCAATGAGATCACTCGTGAGAGAAACCTATTTACATAAAGAGGATTTCATCTATCCCATATTTGCAGTTGAAGAAGAGAATGTAAAACGCGAAATTCCTTCTATGCCTGGTGTTTATCACTATTCATTAGACCGTTTGAATGAAGAGGTACAGGAAGTTGTTGACCTTGGCATAAAGTCAATTATGATGTTTGGTGTACCAAATCACAAGGATGCGGTTGGATCAGAAGCATACTGTGATACTGGAATCGTGCAAAGAGCTATTGCACAAATTAAAGAAGCGTTTCCTGAACTAACTGTTATTGCAGATACATGTCTTTGTCAATATACGGATCATGGCCATTGTGGTGTGATCGAAAACGGGTATGTACAAAATGACCAGTCTCTAGAGTTACTTACTAAAACAGCGGTTTCTCAAGCGAAAGCTGGAGCAGATATGATTGCACCGTCGAATATGATGGATGGGTTTGTATCAGCTATTCGCAAGGGTCTTGATGAAGCGGGCTTTGTTGACGTCCCGGTGATGAGCTATGCTGTGAAATTCTCATCTGCTTTCTATGGTCCTTTCCGCGATGCGGCTCATAGTACTCCGCA
The DNA here is from genome assembly GCF_050467905.1 of Pseudalkalibacillus sp. NRS-1564. NCBI lineage: Bacteria > Bacillati > Bacillota > Bacilli > Caryophanales > Fictibacillaceae > Pseudalkalibacillus > Pseudalkalibacillus sp. NRS-1564. Next base: position 75,664 of record NZ_JBITPM010000019.1, read on the forward strand.
GTTCGGAGATCGTAAAACGTATCAAATGGATCCTGCTAATCGACTCGAAGCTATTCGAGAAGCAGAGAGCGATATCGCAGAAGGGGCAGATTTCTTAATGGTTAAACCGGCTCTTTCTTATCTTGATATCATTCGTGAACTGAAAGATCGTTATCCTCTACCGATGGTTGCCTATAATGTAAGTGGGGAATATTCCATGATAAAGGCTGCGAGTCAGAACGGGTGGCTAAATGAACAAGAGGTTGTCCTTGAGAAATTAACAAGCATGAAGCGCGCAGGAGCAGATTTAATTATCACATATTTTGCGAAAGATGCTGCTCGCTGGCTAGATCAATAGAACTGAAAGAGAGGGGTTGTAAAAATGGGTAATTTTGATCGTTCTAAGGAAGCTTTTCAAGAAGCATCTAAAGTAATGCCAGGTGGTGTGAACAGTCCAGTTAGGGCGTTTAAATCAGTTGGTATGGATCCTATTTTTATGGAAAAAGGAAAAGGATCTAAAATTTATGATATCGACCAAAATGAGTATATTGATTACGTCCTTTCGTACGGACCACTTATTCTCGGTCATGCTGATGAACAGGTTGTTGATCGCCTTAAAGCTGTGACAGAGCTTGGAACGAGCTTTGGTGCACCAAGTAAGTATGAAACGAAACTAGCTGAACTAGTGATTGATCGAGTCCCATCTATTGAAATTGTCCGTATGGTGAATTCAGGAACGGAAGCCACTATGAGTGCTTTACGTTTAGCTAGAGGATATACTGGCCGTAATAAAATCCTTAAGTTTGAAGGCTGCTATCATGGTCATGGGGATTCGTTATTAATAAAAGCAGGTTCAGGTGTTGCGACGCTTGGGCTACCTGACAGTCCTGGCGTACCTGAGGGAATTGCGAAAAACACGATTACGGTTCCATATAATGATCTTGAAAGCTTACGTTACGCATTCAAAGAATTTGGAGATGACATTGCCGGCGTCATTATTGAACCTGTAGCAGGTAACATGGGGGTCGTCCCACCACAGCAGGGCTATCTTGAAGAAATTCGTAAGATAACGGAAGAGAATGGCACACTTCTTATTTTTGATGAAGTTATGACAGGCTTCCGCGTTGGGTATAATTGCGCTCAAGGATATTACAATGTTACACCCGATCTTACGTGTCTAGGTAAAGTTATTGGCGGTGGGCTCCCTGTTGGCGCTTACGGCGGTAAGAAAGAAATCATGGACCAAATCGCACCAAGCGGTCCGATTTATCAAGCGGGAACGTTAAGTGGAAATCCGCTAGCTATGACGGCTGGGTATGAAACCTTATCGCAACTCACACCAGAAAGTTATGAGGAATTTGAACGGAAAGCAGAGCGACTTGGAGAAGGACTTTCAAAAGCTGCTGCAAAATACAATATCCCTCATACAGTAAATCGTGCAGGATCGATGGTTGGTTTCTTCTTTACTAATGAAGATGTGATTAATTTTGAAACAGCATCCTCTTCAAATCTTGAACATTTTACAAACTATTTTAAAGAAATGCTTGAACAAGGGATTTCACTTCCCCCTTCTCAATTTGAAGGAATGTTCTTGTCAACCGCCCATACAGATCACGATATTGATGAAACGATTGCGGCTGCAGAAGCGGCTTTCTCAAAACTAGTCTAACCTAAAGCTACCGGCATTTGCCGGTAGCTTTTTCTATGATAAGAAATTGAAAACTTCTTCATTCTTTTTCAATTTAGACATAATCCTGTGAATCACTCATACATGTGTAATGTATGGATAATGTTTGAAAGGAGGAGAAGGCATGCCTGAAGGCTCATATTTGCATTTCTCCGTGGAGGAGCAGGTCTGGTTAAAGAAAGGACAGGAAGTTGAAGAGGTTCTATCTATCTCACTTGACCCTGAAATTTCGATTGAAGAGTATGAGGATTATGTAGCTGTGAAAGGCTGTTTATATTTAACGGGTGAATATTTGCAGCGTGACCAAACAGATGAGGAAGTTATTAACGAAGCTTCCCCTTATCGTTCCATTCATGAGGTGAACGTTAGAGAAGATGGTACAGCGTCAATGGGGCATCGTTTCCCTGTTGATATTACGATTCCAGCAAGCCGTATAAGGAGTCTCGAGGAAATTTTCGTTACGGTTGACACGTTTGATTACTCTCTAGTGGAAGAGAATTGCCTTCAGTTGAAAGCAGATATTTCCATTAGTGGCATTCAGGGGGATCAAAATCGTGTGGAAGAGGACGAAGCTGAACTATACGTTGTAGAAGAGGACGAAGAGACAGAGGATTATACAACAGAGGAAGATGCAATCTGGGAGAATGATATTAAATACGTTGATGACAATGAGGAAGAATCATTGGAACAGGCCTATCATTTACGCGCTCCACAAGTAGGTATGAGAGCTAAGTCAGACTCATATGAAGTAAATGAACTAGAGAACGATGATCAAGAGCAGCCGGAACCCACATATGACTTTCTCACGAGAATGGCTAGGCAAATGGATGGTTCCAATGAATATAATAACCAGCCAATCGTAGAAGAAACGAGGTCATATCAAGACGATCATTATAACTATGAAGAGGAGGAACAAGAGCGTCAGGAAAACCGGAATCAAGCACCGCGCGAAGAAAATGCGCTCTATCTTACAAGTATGCTGACAAAAGAAGAAGAACAATTTTCGAGAATGAAGATGTGTATTATCCAGCCTGGGGATTCGTTAACCGAAATAGCGGAACGCTATCGAGTCCTACCAAGTCATCTTGCGCGCGTTAATCGACTTGAGGAAGATGAAGTGAAGGAAGGACAGATCTTATATATTCCTGTCAATCGATAACTTAAATTGTTTGCTGCCCCTACCTTTTGGAATGTTGCAAATAAGGTAGGGGATAAAGGGGTAATTGAAATGGATCTCGTAGCGATCATTGAAGAGAAGTATGATCTAAAAGTTGTCCAATGGTTAGAGAAACCACAATTGATCATGACCCATTTAGGTAAAAGAAAACTATCATACTGGCGGGATCGGGATTTGCTTGAGTATCATCTCAACTTCCGTGACCGTCTTTTTTCTCAACATGGACTTCTTTGTAATCGAATGATTCGAACAAGTGAAGGGAAAGGATTTATCCGAATAGAAAACGATTATTTGACTATACATGATCATGTAGAAGAAGTTTACCCATTGGACGTCGTTCCTGAAATGAAAGGATATTTACTTGCGACACTACTAAGTACCGGAGATGAGAAGGCTACTCTTACATTAGATTTCCCTTATCGTAAGACGTTAGAAGAGTTATCATCTATAAAATTAACGTATAAGGAACAATACTTGTTACTTGTTAACCTTATTCCAGAAGTGAAAAAGCGTCTGAATTTTGAGGTGTGTTATTCGCTTCCATTCATTCCATTTACTCACCAAGTTTTAAAAGAGGTTTTAGGCCAAATCTACTTTGAAAGTAGCGACGAATCACCTGTTTCTGCTTCCGAAGTTATTAGGAAAGAAGTTCAATCCTGGTATGCTCTTAAAAACTCCCATCATTTTGTAAAATGCTTTGAAGCGTTAGTGAATGGCGTGGAAGACGATATGAAACACAGACTTATTCAGGCTATTTTTGCTCCATGGGAGTGGCAGGAGTGTATTCAGGCATTGCAATCGAATATGAATGACCCTGATCAGGTCATGAAAGAGTTTATTGATAAGTGGGAAGCAAATAGAGATATGTTAAGGGAACTTGAGCTCTCCCTTTCAGATAGGAGGGTTACCTTCTAATGAGCGATCCAGCACTCTTATTTCAATATGATTTATATCCTGAACGGGTTGTACAAATGGGGAAAATCACAAAGATCGAAACAGAGAGAGGCACGTTTGCTTTAAAAAAACGAAGCTTAGTAAAGAACAGATGGATCGTATGCTTTATCTAGAGGAGCGGTTTAAACAGCTGAAATTCGAAGGTTATGTACCGCTTGTTCGAACAAAGTATGGGGATTCCTTCGTTTATCAAGGGAACAACATCGTTTATTTAACGCCATGGGTAGATGAAAGGGAAACAAGTCCTGCTCAGAAAAATGAGCTTCTCGTTCATAACCTAGCTGAATTACATGGCTATACTGCTAAAGAGCAAGCTTTTTCTGAAGAAGTGATCAAACAGTCGTATCAGAAAATGGTTTTATTAAGAGAAAGTAGACAATTTGAAATGGAGAAATACGTAAGTCAAATTGAAAAACGCATTTATCTTTCGCCATTTGAGCTTACCTTTGTATCACATTTTCACATGCTGATGAGGTATTGTGAGCTCGCGAAAAGAAGATTAGATGACTGGTATGAGCAAATTCTGGAAACAAAACGGTATCGAAGTGTTCTCTGTCACGGAAAATGCTCTCCTTCTCATTATGTATCAAGCGGGGGGAGAGGGTATTTCATTAATTTCGAAAAGTCAGTTAGCGATACTCCTATAAGGGATGTTGCTTATTTTATTCGCTCATCTATTCAACCTTTTCAATTCAACCCTGCTGCCACAACTGCTCATCTTGCCAGATATGAAGCCCAATTTTCTCTTAATGATGAGGAAAAGGAGCTTCTTGCAAGCTATTTATATTTTCCAGAGTCGGTTTTTAATAGCGTGTCATTATTTAATGAAAACCGACAACAATGGCCACATATTAAGCATGTCCGCCTATTTACGAAAAAAATAGAAGTGATGAATGGGATAAATAACGTTCTAGAAAGCTTCTAGATCCATTCAAAGTAAAAGCACACTTCTAAGGCAACAAGGATTATTAATATGAGTACATCTATAGATGTTGGAAAAAGGATTGTTCGGATCGTTTGAAACACAATAAACAGAGGTACGAACTGAGCGCAAATATCTCTGAACTTATATAACGAGGGTGGGATCTGAAAGCGATTCATTCCACCAAACCGTTTTTTCATATCAGGTATTCCCCTTTGTTTTCAGCTATTGTTACAAATAGACTATGTGGGAAGTTGGAATTGGGTGATTAAGGCGGGAGCGAACTGGCTAAGCTAAGAAAAAGGGCTCTTATGATCTTGACGATCTCGAATCAAAAAGGTAAACTTAGTGATACAAATAGTCGACAGGCAAAGATAGGGAGTAGTAGAATGTGAACCCTTCAGAGAGAGAAGTCATTTGCTGAAAGATTTCTCAGGATCGTAGCATTCGAAGTCGCCCTTGAGCTGTTTCTCTGAACGAGTAGTAGGAGAATCCGGTAATCCCGTTATTCGAATGAAGCGTACAGCTAACGTTTATTTAGCTGTAAATAAAGGTGGTACCGCGAAAATACTTCTTTCGTCCTTTTCCTAAGGATGGAGGAAGTTTTTTTGTTGTCTAAAAAGCTTACACCTTCGTGGAAAGAGAACAAGGAAAGCCGAAGAAATGTCCTGAGACTTATTGAATGGAAAGGAAGAGTGACAATGGCGAATAAAGAGCTAACGATGCCGACGAAGTACGACCCGAAGGCAACAGAGCAGAAATGGTACCCGTATTGGGTAGATGGCAAATTTTTTGAGGCAACAGGTGATAAAGATAAAGAACCTTATACAATTGTAATCCCCCCGCCGAACGTTACAGGTAAACTACACCTCGGGCATGCTTGGGATACAACGCTTCAAGATATTCTATCGCGTGTAAAGCGTATGCAGGGATATGATGTTCTCTGGCTTCCAGGAATGGACCATGCTGGGATTGCGACACAGGCAAAAGTTGAAGGGAAGCTCCGCGAAGAAGGTACCTCGCGCTATGACCTTGGCCGAGAGAAGTTCCTAGAGAAGTCGTGGGAATGGAAAGAAGAGTATGCGGATTTTATTCGTAGCCAGTGGGCGAAGCTTGGTCTTTCTCTAGATTATTCAAGAGAGCGTTTTACACTTGATAACGGTCTTTCTGATGCAGTACGTGAAGTATTTGTGAAGCTATATGAGAAGGGCTTAATTTATCGCGGTGAATATATTATCAACTGGGACCCACAAACAAAAACGGCCCTTTCAGATATTGAAGTTATTCACCAGGAAGTAACTGGTCACTTCTATCATATGCGCTATCCTCTTGCAGATGGCTCAGGACATATCGAAATTGCAACAACGCGTCCTGAAACAATGCTAGGTGACTCAGGTATTGCGGTTCATCCAAAAGATGAGCGCTACAAGCACCTAGTTGGCAAGAAAGCGATTTTGCCAATTGTAGGTCGTGAAATTGAAATTGTTGCGGATGATTACGTTGATATGGAATTTGGTTCAGGCGCTGTGAAAATCACTCCAGCTCACGATCCGAATGACTTCGAAATTGGTAACCGTCATAACCTTGAGCGCATTCTCGTAATGAATGAAGATGGGTCAATGAATGAGAATGCCGGAGAGTACAAGGGCATGGACCGATTTGAATGCCGTAAGAAACTTGTGAAAGATTTACAGGATAAAGGAATCTTATTTAACATTGAAGAGCACGTTCATTCCGTAGGTCATTCTGAGCGAAGCGGTGCTGTTGTCGAACCTTATCTTTCAACACAGTGGTTTGTTAAAATGGGGCCTCTTGCTGAGCAGGCGATTGCTCTTCAGAAGTCAGACGACAAAGTGAACTTTGTACCTGAGCGTTTTGAAAAAACGTATTTAAATTGGATTGAGAACATTCGTGACTGGTGTATTTCAAGACAGCTTTGGTGGGGGCATCGTATTCCGGCGTGGCATCATAAAGAAACTGGAGAGATCCACGTTGGACTGGAAGAGCCAGCTGATATTGAAAACTGGGAGCAAGACGTTGATGTTCTAGATACGTGGTTTAGTTCAGCGCTTTGGCCTTTTTCTACAATGGGATGGCCAAACGAAGACGCTGAAGACTTTAACCGTTTCTACCCAACAAACGTTCTAGTAACGGGTTATGACATTATTTATTTCTGGGTAGCTCGTATGATCTTCCAGGGTATTGAATTTACAGAGCAGCGCCCGTTTAACGACGTCCTCATTCATGGACTTGTACGTGATTCTGAAGGACGTAAGATGAGTAAATCGCTCGGTAACGGTGTCGATCCAATGGATGTCATTGAGAAGTACGGTGCTGATTCCCTTCGTTTCTTCCTATCCACTGGCTCATCACCAGGTCAGGATCTCCGTTTCTATTGGGAAAAGGTAGAGTCTACGTGGAACTTTGCTAATAAAATTTGGAACGCTTCTCGTTTTGCTTTAATGAATATGGATGGCATGACGTATGAAGAACTTGATTTAACAGGTGAAAAATCGACAGCTGATAAATGGATTTTAACTCGCTTAAACGATACGATTGAACAAGTGACGCGCCTGATTAATAACTATGAGTTTGGTGAAGTGGGTCGCTACCTTTACAACTTTATCTGGGATGACTTCTGTGATTGGTATATTGAAATGGCTAAACTACCGCTCTATGGTGAAGACGAAGTAGCTAAGAAAACAACTCGTTCTGTTCTAGCTTATGTACTTGATCAAACGATGCGTCTTCTGCATCCATTCATGCCTTATCTTACTGAAGAAATCTGGCAACACCTTCCTCATGAAGGTGAATCGATTACCGTTGCAAGCTGGCCAGTAAAGAACGAAGAACTTCACTTCCAAGAAGCTGCTGCTGATATGGCGCTTCTAACGGAAGTTATTCGTTCAGTACGTAACATTCGAGCTGAAATGAATGTGGCACCAAGCAAGCCGATTGAACTTCGTATTAAGCCGAAATCAGCTGATACTCAGAAACAGCTTGAGCAAAATAGTCAATACATCGAACGCTTCTGTAACCCAGAAACCTTGACTATTTCAGCGGAACTTCAGGCACCGGAAAAATCGATGACGGCTGTTGTATCTGGAGCTGAATTATTCTTGCCGCTTGAAGGGTTAATCAATATTGATGAAGAAATCGAGCGTCTAAAAGGAGAAATGAAGAAGCTAGATTCTGAAGTTGATCGTGTTCAGAAGAAGCTCGCTAATGAACGCTTTATTAGCAAAGCTCCTGAGAAAGTCGTCGAAGAAGAACGAGCGAAAGAAAAGGATTATCTTGAGAGACGAAGCAACGTAGAAGCTCGTATAAACGAACTAAAAAAATAAGAAAATGACGAATCTCTTTTAGAGATTCGTCTTCTTTTAAGGAAGGAGCGGGACGCATGTTTCACTCATATGACGAAGCGGTGAGTTGGATTCATAGTTTATTAAATCATGGCATAAAACCAGGTTTAGAGCGTATGGAATGGATGCTGGATCAGCTCGATCATCCAGAAAGACGGTTAAAAACGGTACACGTTGGCGGAACGAACGGAAAAGGATCAACCGTTACGTACTTGCGGACGGTGCTCGAAGAGTCAGGATATGAAGTAGGAAGCTTTACTTCTCCTTATATTGAATCGTTTAGCGAACGAATCGCTATTAATGGACAACCGATTAATGAAGAAGACTTAGTTGCTCTATGCAATCGTGTTCAGCCTCTTGTTGAGATGGCTGCTGTCTCTCCGCTTGGGTCACCAACTGAATTTGAAGTGATTACGGTTATCGCTCTCTTATATTTTGGGACAATTGCCTATCCAGACCTTGTTTTGATGGAAGTTGGTCTTGGCGGACGATTTGATTCAACCAATATTATTCACCCGCTTGTAAGTGTGATTACAAATGTCGGATACGATCATACGCACATCCTTGGGAGTGATATTAAGCAAATTGCTTATGAAAAAGCGGGGATCATTAAGTCAGGGGTTCCTCTTGTGACAACTGCTGAAAAAGAAGAGGTGCTCACTCTTTTACATGAAACGACCAAATCGAAAAAGACGAAAATTTATCGATTGAATGAAGAGTTTTCTGTTAAGGAGCAAATGAGTGATAAGGAAGGGGAGCGTTTTTCTTTTCAATCACCTTACCGTAAACTAGAAGATCTACACATTCAGATGAAGGGTGAGCACCAGGTAAAAAATGCAGGCGCAGCGCTTATGACACTTGAATATTTACGTGTTTTCTATGGTCTACATATTGAACAGGATATGATTCAGCGCGGACTGGAGAGAGCAACGTGGCCAGGTCGATTTGAACAGCTTCGTTCAAATCCGACTATTGTTGTGGACGGTGCGCACAATCCGGAAGGTGTCGAAAGTCTTGCTAACACGCTTAAGCAGCATTACCCTGAGACACGCATACATGTTATCTTTAGTGCTCTTGGTGATAAAGATATTGAATCGATGCTAAAACCACTTTATCCTCTAATTGAGACTATTTCGTTTACTACCTTTGAATTTCCAAGAGCTATATCAGGTGAGGAGTTGTCGAATAAAGCGACTTTTGCTAATAAGAGATATGAGGAAAACTGGCGGAAAGCCATCCAGGTGATGATGGATGAGATGATTGAAAATGACCTGCTTCTGATAACGGGCTCTCTTTACTTTGTCTCTGAAGTTCGCCGTTTTCTAAAAAATTAGAATTTTATAGAAAAAGCTAGGACTTTTTCGCCATTTTTTGCTAAAATAGAACTTAACCACATTAATATGGAAAAATATTCTTCCTGAGTTTGGAAGATGGAGGGGGAAACAATTGACTGCATTAATGAAACGTAAAGTTTGGTTGGTATGGCTTTTGTTCTGGCCACTACTCATTTTTGCAACGTTCTATTTCTTTCCTCCTGTATTATCAGGAAATTGGGCAGATGTTCTTGCATTGTTTGTGCTTCTTGCTGTTGTTGCTATGATGCCAATTAATGTAAAGGGGACTGACCTTTTTTTTATCCAGGGGATCTCGCTTGCTGTGTTCTTAAGGTATGGTCTATTTGTCGAAATGATCTTAACTCAGTTAGCGATACTCGTTTTTCTTTTAAACTTACGTGTCACAAAAAAAGATAGTCATCGTTATCCTGTTAACATGCTGATGTTTATGCTTGTTTCACTCGTTTCCGGAGGACTTTTCTATTTACTCGGTGGTTCAGTAGGTGAATTCTCTGGTGATGCGATTACGCAGCTCGTTCCTTCAATTGCATACATCTTATCGCTTATAGTTGTAAATCAAATTCTCCTACATTTTTTAAAAATTTATATTTACAAAGAAGCTGATACTAAATTTTTTGGTAAAGATATGCTCTGGGAAGCGATATCAACTGGGGTGACTCTTCCTGTTGGCTTCTTACTATATATGCTACATACATATCTAGGTACAGTCGCTATTTTCTTTGTAGGCGTACCATTTATACTGGCTTCTCTTATGCTCAGGCTCTATTATTCCAGCCAAAAAGTAAATAATCTTCTTCAGCAGACAAGTGAAATAGGACAGCAAATCACACAATCTCTCGATACTGATGAAATATTAAATGTCTTCTTAAATGAAGTGAAAGATATGTTTCTTGTGGATTATGCTTATATTATGGATGCCGAACATGTGAAGCGACTAACGGTTATTAAACGATATGAGAATGAGCGTGGCATCGTTTCAAAAGAAGAAAGTAACCTATACCAGGAAGGTATCAGTTCAAGGGTGTGGCGAAGCGGACGAAGCCGCTTGTATACGAAGAGGTCTCAGTGGAAGAATCTTACGGAAGGTGTGCTTTCTGATGCTGCCAACTCAGTAATCTCCGTCCCAATGAAGCGGAATAAAAATGTTGTAGGCATCATTACTCTTGCTTCAGACCGCGTCCGTTCTTATGAGAAACATCACATTCTTGTCCTGCAAATACTAGCTAACTATTTAGCCGTTGCTGTTGATAATGCTAGGCATTATGAAGAGACGAAAAGGCGAAGTGAACGATGTCCATTAACGAATTTATACAACTTCAGGTTTTTTGGGGAGTTATTGGATGAGAAATACAAGCGTTTTGACAAAACGCCTGATCCGTTCTCTATCATTCTGCTCGACCTGGATCATTTCAAGAAAGTGAATGACACGTTTGGTCATCATAGTGGAAATGAAGTGCTTTGTGGGGTAGCAAATCGACTTGAAGAAGAAATTGGAGGCAGAGGCACCGTTGCAAGATTTGGTGGAGAAGAGTTTGTCGTTTTGCTAGAAAATCATTCTCATAAGAAGAGTGTTCAAGTAGCAGAAGATTTACGATGTTCGATCGCGGATCGTCCATTTGAAATTTATAATGATCTCGATAACGGCAATCGCCAGGTTATTTACGTAACGGCTAGTATTGGTGTGGCCACGGCTCCTGATCAGGGAGAGGATGCGCAAACGTTGATACGAAACGCGGATCGAGCGATGTACACTGGAGCAAAGCGGCAGGGGCGAAACCGTGTTGCGAGCTATGTTGGATAAATAAGAAAACCCCCGTTCTTCACAAATTGTAAAGAACGGGGGTTTTATAAGAATTCCTTTTGGAACGTTCAACTGGAACGGGTCCAACAATTTACTTAAAACACAGGGTTGTACGGTCTTGAAGTAGGGAGATATTCTGCGTATCATTGGCTGGTAAGTGATTTGTAGTCGATGGGGTACATTTTCTTGAAAATTTCTTTGTTGGAAATAGCCATAACCGCATTTCTGATATTTGTTGATATATGGGTAAGATGATTTTCGTTTCACTTTAATAGCATTAAAACAACTATTAATCCTGAAATCACTTTATATACATACCGTTTTTCTTAACCTACTAAACTCTTTCGAAGAGGGGGGAACATATGGGGGGCATTTTACATAGTTATTTATTTCTAGTTGGGCTTGCGCTTGGGTCTTTTTATAATGTCGTAGGTCTGCGGGTGCCTGTCAAACGATCGATTGTGGCCCCTCGCTCATCCTGTCCAACATGTGAACGAGAGCTTTCACCGCTTGAGCTTGTGCCGGTTTTCTCATATTTATTCCAGCGCGGGAAATGCAAAGGCTGTGCGTCACGCATTTCACCTATTTACGCCAGTGTTGAATTCGCTACGGCACTTCTTTTTACGATTGCACCGTTTTTAGTGGGATGGTCAAAAGAATTGATCATTTCTTATGGATTGATTTCGCTTCTTGTGATTATTTTTGTTTCAGATATCACCTATATGCTTATTCCAGATCGTATTCTTCTCTTTTTTGCTGCTTACTTTATTGTTGGTCGAATCCTTGTTCCAATGGATCCGTGGTATAGCCCTTTTATTGGAGCGGCTGGAGGATTTTTATTACTCCTTCTCATTGCTGTTATTAGTAAAGGGGGAATGGGGGGCGGTGACATTAAATTATTTGCGGTACTAGGCTTCGTATTTGGTTATCAGGAATTACTTCTTGTGTTTTTCTTTTCTACTTTATGTGGCACGATCATTGGCGTAACAGCGCTATCGACTGGGAGAGTAAAGCGAAAGCAGCACATTCCGTTTGGGCCATCGATAGCGCTAGGGGCAATCATAACGCATTTTTATGGCGAACAAATTTTGCGCTGGTATTTTAGTTTTCTTTCATGATGGAGGGAATAAACGATAGGACTTTTTAATTTCAAGCCAAAAACAAAGCAGATTAGTTTGATTCTGCATGATCATGTGATTCGGGTGGTAGAGCTCGCGCCTTCTACGATGGGGATTCGTTCTTATCAGGAACGATTTATACCTGAAGGGTTTGTTAAGGACGGAAAATTATGGAGTGTGATACGCTCTTCGTGATTTTAGAAGAGTGGGGTATTAAAGGGAAGCGGTTTTTTTTCTTGTGCCTGATGCCTTTCTTGCTCTCTGTCATGAGAAGATTCGGCGGGCCATTTCTAAAGATGACATTAGAGGCTACTTGTAACTTTAAATTGAGGCGATCATAACGTTTCTTTTTCTGAATTTTGTTTTGGTTATAAGTAGATTAGTGAAACGGATGCTGTGTTGCTAGATGAAGCTGAGAAAAATGAGTTAATATATACGGCTGATGTAGCTACTTTTTACATTCCAACCTTAACGGATCTAGCAGAGCAAACGCCATCGATTGATTTTCCAGAATCTGCAGATAAAGACAATCCATTGTATGAAAAGGTTGATAAAGAAGAAGCTTCGGAGTAATGATGTTTTTATAATGAGAAGTGATATAGCAAGTGGAAGGAGCCTTTGTCAGTTAACGGAGGCTTCTTTTTATCGTCTGAAGTATCCTGATCTACTCTAGTATTTTCAGTTCTAGTATTTCGTCAGAATTCATAGACTGTAGTACAAGCCGGTACCGAGGAGGATGATTATGGATAAGGAGAGACGGACGATTTCAATTCGATTAAATGATGAAGAGAAAAGCGAGCCTCCCGAAACACATAAAGAAGAAAGCGCAGCAGCTGAGGAGAAGGAATTTGAGTGGATTTTACCCGAACGGCGTGATTCGAGGAAAATAATAGAACTTAAAAAGAGGCACATTCAAAAAAAAGCTGGAGCTTTTTATGAAAAGAAAAGTCCAAGGCTCCCAGTTGGACGCAAAAAGAAAAAACACTTAGTTAATAAGAAACCTATTATTACACTACAAAAGAAAGTGGTGGCTTCCGCTGCTTTTGCTATTATTCTTGGGATTTTATTTGGATTTGGTTTATTAATGGTATTCAGTGGGGATAGCGTGGCGACGATAGATGATGGATATGAAGAAGTAGCTACAACGACCACGGATTTGGACTTATCATTAGATTTTCACGTAGTTCAATCTGGAGCTTATGAAACAGAGGAGTCTGCGAAGGAGTTTCAAGACAAGTTAAAAGAGAATGGATTTCCGGCAGCTATTTTTAAAGGAGAGAAATACTATTTGTTTATAGGTGTATCTCCTTCTGCTGAAGGACAGGATGCACTTGGAGCTTATTATGAAGGAAAAGGACAGGATGTCTATAAGAAGGTGTGGTCGATTGATGGTCAGAAAGCATCTGTGAGTGACGAAATGGCGGGTCAGATGAAGGAAGGTAAAGCGTTGCTCGAAAAATTAACGACGCTAGATCTTGTCGCATTATCTGATGGAAAGCTGAAAGAAGCTGAAATGAGTGACATAAAAAAAGAAGTTGAAGCCTGGAATGAGAGTGGCTCGGGGAGAAAAGAGTGGGATAAAATCGGCGGGAAAGAGCTTGAACAAAGTCTGAACAGTGCTTTGGAGGAACTTGAAATGTACGCTTCTGACGAAACAGTACCGTCTTTATGGGTTGCTCAGCAGCATTTATTAGACGGGATGGTAGCATTTCAAAATGTAGTGGAAAGGTTGAAATAATCAGTTATTTGCGGAGATTCTCAATTAACGGTACGATATGAGTATTGGGAGCGACCCTCCCTAATGACTTTTTCTTAACGAATTAAAATAAGATTAAACAAATTTAAACTGTATGCACATACAGAAACGAAAGAAAACGAAAAATGTAGAGGAACGTTAGAAAATTAAATTGTGGAAAGAAAAGGGATTTGATAAGCTGTTATCAAGCCCTTTTCCCACTTATGAATCACTTACAAAAAGGGTGGTAAAATGAAGCGCCTCGTCTTAGCCTCAGGGTCTCCACGAAGAAAAGAACTTCTAGATCAAATGAATCTCCAATTTGAGATTATCGTTAGCCGCTTTGAAGAGCATCTCTCTCAATCTGTCCCACCTTCAGAACTTGTGAAACAGCTTGCCTTAGGGAAAGCAAATGAAGTGTATACAAATACTTCAGATGCTGTCGTGCTAGGTGCAGATACGGTTGTTACACTCGACCATGAGGTCCTTGGAAAGCCTGATAGCCGCGAGCATGCGAGGCAGATGCTTAAAGCCTTATCAGGACGATCTCACGTCGTTTATTCAGGTGTGGCCATTCTATCCAGTGAACGAAGTTCTCAATTCTTTGAAGCAACTGAAGTAGAATTCTGGGAGTTAACAGATCAGGAGATTGAGAACTATCTGGATACAGGAGAGCCTTTTGATAAAGCGGGAGGTTATGGCATACAGGGTTTCGGTGCCGCCTTTGTGAAGCGAATTCATGGTGATTATTATAGTGTGGTAGGGCTTCCTATTTCGAAAACGCTACGAGAGCTTCGTGCGTTTGGAATTGTTCCGGAGATTCAGCGGTAGTCAGTCATGAAGATGAATCCAGGGAGGAAGCGTGTTGTTGAAAACACCTTTAATGATTCGAGATTATCCTGAAGAAGAGCGACCGAGAGAGCGTCTGATGAAGGATGGTCCTGAGACCTTATCCAATCAAGAATTATTAGCTATTATCCTCAGGACAGGAACAAAGCAGGAGTCAGTACTTCAGCTTTCTTATCGCATTATCCAGAACTTTGAAGGACTTCGACTTCTGAAAGATGCAAGTATTGAAGAGTTAACGTCTCTAAACGGCGTTGGAACTGCTAAAGCGGTTCAGCTAATCGCAGCGATGGAGCTCGGTAGAAGAGTTAGCCGCCTTCAATTAGAAGAGCGCTATACGATTCGTTCTCCTGAAGATGGTGCGAATTATGTGATGGAAGACATGCGCTTCCTATCACAAGAACATTTTGTTTGCTTATACTTAAATACGAAGAATCAGGTACTGCATCGTCAAACTGTCTTTGTTGGAAGTCTAAACGCATCGATTGTTCATCCGCGTGAGGTCTTTCGTGAAGCATTTAGGCGGTCGGCAGCTTCATTAATTTGTTTTCATAATCATCCGAGCGGTGATCCAACACCGAGCAGAGAAGATATTGAAGTGACAAAACGTCTTGCAGAATGTGGTAAAATGCTTGGTATTGATATGCTAGATCATATTATTATCGGAGATCAGAAGTTTATTAGTTTAAAAGAAAAAGGGTATGTATAAATCGGACGTGGGATAGCACGTATTCCCACTACCGTTTTCAATACTGATGCAGTATAATCATATTTATGAGTTTTGCTTGAATTGAAGGGAGATTTAACATAAATGTTTGGTGGATTTTCAAGAGATATGGGAATAGATTTAGGTACAGCTAATACGCTGGCATATGTAAAAGGAAAAGGCGTTGTTGTTCGAGAGCCATCAGTTGTGGCACTTCGTACAGATACAGGTTCTATTGAAGCAGTCGGAAACGACGCAAAGAACATGATTGGACGTACACCGGGTAATATCGTTGCACTTCGTCCAATGAAAGATGGCGTTATTGCTGATTTTGAAACAACGGCTACAATGCTAAAATATTTTATTCAACAGGCACAGAAAAACCGTTCTGTGTTCGCACGTAAGCCAAACGTGATGGTTTGTGTACCTTCAGGGATCACGGCTGTCGAAAAAAGAGCAGTAGAAGATGCAACTCGTCAAGCTGGAGCACGTGAACCTTATACAATTGAAGAGCCGTTTGCAGCCGCAATCGGAGCTGATCTACCAGTTTGGGAACCAACTGGTAGTATGGTTGTCGATATTGGTGGAGGAACAACAGAAGTTGCGATCATCTCATTAGGTGGAATCGTTACAAGTGAATCGATTCGCATTGCTGGTGATGAGATGGACGAGTCTATCATTCAATATGTGAAGAAAACATACAATTTAATGATTGGTGAGCGTACAGCTGAACAGCTTAAGCTTGAAATCGGATCTGCTGGAACGACAGAAGGTATTGAAGCGATGGATATTCGTGGACGTGACCTTGTAACGGGTCTTCCAAAGACGATCAGCGTATCCGCTGATGAAGTGTCGGGCGCTCTTCGTGATACGGTTAATAGCATTATGGAAGCTGTTAAAGTAACACTTGAGAAAACACCGCCAGAACTTGCAGCAGATATTATGGATCGTGGAATTGTTCTTACAGGCGGTGGTGCATTGCTTCGTAACTTGGATCAGGTGATTAGCGATGAAACAAAAATGCCTGTTATTGTAGCTGAGAATCCGCTTGAGTGCGTAGCGATTGGTACTGGGCGTGCGCTAGAAAATATTCATCTGTTCAAATCTAGAGCTGGTATTACTTCCCGCTCAAAACAGAAGTAGTTGGAAGGTGTAAGGCATGCCACAATTTTTTTCGAATAAACGACTCATTGTATTACTTGTCAGTATCATTATTCTTGTAGCGTTAATTGGGACGTCTATGAAAGAACGTGATGCTCTCACGATGCCGGAGCAATTTTTCAAAGATTCCGTTGGCTGGCTTCAATCAATCTTCTATAAACCCGCTAATTCAGTAGCGGGTTTATTTGAGAGTATTGGTGATATGAAGGACATGTACGAAGAAAATGAGCTATTGAAATCGAGACTTAATGAATTTGTTGCTGTCTCAGAAGAGCTCAAAACAGTGAAGAAGGAAAATGAAGACTTAAAAAGCGAATTAAACATCGATTCATCAACTGGGTTAGCTAGCTATCAAACATTTCACGCAAATATGATTGCAAGATCTCCAGATCGGTGGAATGATTTATTAACGATTGATAAAGGTAAACAGGACGGGGTAGAAGCGGATATGGCTGTTGCCACACCGGATGGATTAATCGGTAAAGTGAAAAACATTCAGCCTTTTTCATCGACTGTCCAGCTAGTGAGTGATGTAGACCGGACGAATCGAATCGCTGCTATGACTCAAGAAGATAAGAACGTTTTCGGTACAATAGAAGGTTATGATACTGAAAAAGAAGTGCTTATGTTCTCGAAAATTCCAGTAGATACAAAGGTTGAAAAAGGTCAAACTGTTATTACGGCAGGTAATGGAGGCATTTTTCCACGAGGTATTGTCATCGGGGAAATTGTAGATGTTGAAACAGACAACGTTGGAACGACTCAGACGGCTTATGTGAAACCAGCGGCCGATTTATATGATATTAACAATGTTATGGTAATCGATCGTGGAGCGCAGGATGTTACGCCTGATGACGGAGAAGGTGAAGAGGAATGAGGCGTTTTCTTCTAATTGGAACGCTATTTGTTCTTTTTCTTCTTGAAGGTACCGTTTTTCAGGTGTTTGCCCCTGAGCAATTTGGATTTGAATTTCAATTAATCCCACGTTTTGTTACGGTGATTGTGATTATGATTGGAATGATTCTCTCCCCTGCTTATGGTGTAGTGTACGGTGTCGTATTTGGTCTATTGCACGATTTGATCTACACGGATCTTGTTGGTGTCTATATGTTTGGAATGTCTGTTGCAGCCTACATAATCGGTTATTTATCGAAAGTATTTCACCTGAATTGGTTTACAACGCTTATCCTCGGTTTACTGGGCGTTTCATTGGTGGAATTCTATGTGTATGAACTATTTTCACTTATTAATGTAACGGATCTTTCTTTCTCTTCCTTTTTCTACAAACGCTATCTTCCTTCATTACTTTTAAATGGAATCTTTTTGCTTATTGTTTACTATCCTGTTAAACGGTTGCTGGATGATTTATCGGAAAACCGTAGACAAGAAAATCAGGCCAAAAGAAGGAGTTTCCTTTAGCAACGTTGAATTATTCTATGTTGAGGTGAATGAAATTGTCTATGGTACAAAAGCAAACACAGCATTTTGTCACGATTAAAGGAACGAAAGATGGCTTGAATCTGATTCTAGATGATTCTTGCGCTTTTCGTGATGTTATAAATGAACTTGATGAAAAACTTTCCGCTCGTCATATACAGCAGACGGAAGGTCATACGATTACTGTTACCCTTAAATTGGGTAATCGATATTTAACAGACAAACAAGAAGAAGAGCTTCGTGCCATGATTCAATCTAAGCAAAACCTTGAAGTTGATCGGATTGATTCAAATGTCATCTCTCGGAGTGAAGCGGAAGCAGAGCGAAAAAGAACAACTGTAACATCTGTTTCGAGAACCGTTCGTTCCGGACAGGTACTTGAAGTAGAAGGAGACCTTCTTTTGATTGGCGACGTTAATCCTGGTGGCACCGTAATGGCTGCAGGGAATATATTCGTAATGGGTTCGCTTAGAGGCATCGCACATGCAGGGGCTTATGGCGATATAAATGCCGTGATTACGGCATCTGTTATGAAGCCATCTCAGTTGAAAATCGCTGAATTAATAAGCAGGCCACCTGATCAAGCAGGAGTAAGTATTCATGAAGCAGAATGTGCTTTTGTTAAGGACGGGCAATCTGAAATTAGCGTTGATCGCGTTCAAATACTGACTAAAGTTCGACCGAATTTGACTAGGTTGTAGACAGAAAGGGGAATGTTGTGTGGGAGACGCTATCGTCATTACTTCCGGAAAAGGTGGTGTGGGTAAGACCACAACGACAGCAAACATTGGGACAGCTCTTGCACTATCGGGGAAAAAAGTATGTCTGGTAGATACAGATATAGGTCTTCGAAATCTTGATGTAGTCATGGGACTTGAAAATCGTATTATTTACGATCTTGTCGATGTTGCTGAAGAGCGATGTCGACTACATCAAGCGTTAATAAAAGATAAGCGTTTTGAAGCGCTTTATATGCTACCTGCAGCTCAAACGAAAGATAAATCTGCTGTGCAGCCAGAGCAAATGAAGAAGATTATTGGTGAGTTAAAGCAGGATTATGACTATGTTCTCATTGACTGTCCTGCTGGCATTGAGCAGGGCTTTAAGAATGCGATTGCAGGCGCGGATAAATCGGTTGTAGTCACAACTCCCGAAACGTCGGCTGTTCGAGATGCTGATCGTATTATAGGCCTTCTTGAAAAAGAAGAAGGTATTGAAGCACCAAAACTTGTTGTTAATCGTATCCGAAACCATATGATGGAAAGTGGAGAAATGCTAGATGTAGATGAAATCGTTTCTATTCTTGCTATCGATCTACTTGGCATTGTTGGCGATGACGATACAGTTATTACAGCATCTAACAAAGGAGAGCCCATTGCGCTCGACCCTAGTTCAAAAGCATCCATTGCCTATCGCAATATTGCGAGACGAATTTTAGGTGAATCTGTTCCGCTTCTTTCTCTCCAGGAAGAACGAGGGATGTTTAGTAAAGTGAAGAAATTCTTTGGAATGCGTTCCTAAATCTCGGCTGCGGCCGGGATTTTTTTGTTTCTTGCTATTCCTTCTTCCTTATCAAAGTAAGACGGCTTTTGATCGGTTGTGTGATCTTCATTTCATTCAATTCCTTGTGAAAGAAAGTATTCTCAATGACATATCCCCACAGGACAAGTCATAAACTGAGTACTACTTATAGGAAGGTTGGGTGAAGAATGCGGAGAGACCTAGATGATGTAAGGAAACGACTTCATTCAAGAAAAAGACAGCGGCGACCAGTTCCCCAAATGGAAAGACGTCATGATGCTATCCCTTCATCTTCTTTTCAAAACACGGAGGTCAAAATCCATCCTCTCTTTAACAGGCAAAGTTTTTTAATGCGCTCGATGGTTGCGGCATGCTTGTTTCTTGCTGCAGGAATACTATTTAAAGCAGAGAGCGATAAGGTTGCGCCTGTTCAGGAGTATGTGTCAGACATGATGGTAGAAGAATTTCAGTTTGCCACTGTGAAAAGTTGGTATGAAGGAAAGTTTGGGAATCCTGTGGCATTGTTCCCGACAGCGCCTGAAACTGATTCAGTAGGGGAAGCACCAAGCTATGCCCTTCCTGCGAGCGGAAAAGTACTTGAAAGCTTTGAATCGACGGGCAAAGGAATCATGGTTGAAACGGTTTTAAGCTCCGATGTTGAAGCAATCGATGCAGGAGTAGTGACATATGCAGGTGAGAAAGAAGGAATTGGCCAAACAGTAGTGATTCAGCATACGGATGGTAGTGAATCATGGTATGGGATGCTAGATTCGGTGGATGTATCGATCTATGATTTTGTTCAAACAAAGGATCAACTTGGAAGCGTGTCGAATTCTGATGATGGGAAGACAGGAACGTTCTATTTTGCCATTAAGAAGAACGAAGCATTTATTGATCCGCTTCAAGTTGTGCCAATCAAATAATGGTGAAAATGATAACGATCCATCCACTATTTTGGATGACGATTGGTCTTTCCATCTTAACAGGTAGGTTTAGAGAGATGCTGCTGCTCTTCTTAGTTGTCCTCATTCACGAGTTAGGGCATGCGGGGGCAGCCCGTATTTTAGGATGGCGTATCAATGAGATCGTTTTATTACCATTTGGGGGCGTAGCCGTAGTTGATGAACATGGGAATCGTCCCTTGAAAGAAGAGCTTATTGTCATTCTCGCAGGGCCGTTACAGCATGTTTGGATGATGGGGGTTGGCGCGACGCTCCATTATATGGGAATATGGAATGACATGTTCGATCTCTTTATGCTTCATAATATCATGATTCTTTTGTTTAATTTGCTGCCGATTTGGCCACTCGATGGCGGGAAGCTCCTCTTTCTTCTTTATTCTTTGCGTCTTCCCTTTAAATCGGCTCACAAAATGATGCTATATTCTTCGTTGTTTTGCTTTTCACTTCTTATTATTTTAACAGCGATATTATTTCCTTTTCATCTTAATTTGTGGATGGTGATTGTGTTTCTGTCTGTATCACAATTTAAAGAATGGAAACATCATCCTTATATTTATTTTAGATTTTTACTTGAACGCTATTCTAAATCGTTTAATGGGAAAAAACAGGTTGTTACAATTGCTCCAGATATGCGCTTAAATGACTTGCTAGCAACCTTTTCACGAGGGAAGCATTACCATATCCTCATACAAGATTTGAATATTGAAACAGATGAACATTTCTTACTGGAGGCTTATTTCAAAAAAATCAAATTGCCTGTGCAGTGGGAACGCTATTTAGGTAAACTAAAGAAAAGCTACTAAAGGAGAACGGCTATGCGATTAATTGTTCTTGAGAGAAATCAATGGCGGGCAGCAGCTATTGAAATAAATAATGAATTTACAGATATATGGGCGGAAACGTTGACGAATAGGAAGCCTTCTCAAGGAGATATTATTCTCGGAAAAGTGTCTTCCGTATTAGATGGCAAAAACGCCGCCTTTATCTCTTTAGGCAGTGGAAAACCCGGGTTATTAAATGGAGAAGAATTTGTTTTAGCGCAAGGGAAAAAGACAGCTGGAGAACCATTACCGGCTGTTTCTGAATGCGTTCAAGAAGGACAGGCTATTCTTGTTCAAGTAAAGCATCCAGGCGTTGATCGGAAGGGCCCAATTGTTACAGAGCTAATTAAGCTGACGTTGGATCACTTAGTCTACATGCCTTATGCAGGATACTCAGCTGTATCGAAGCAGTTAACTACAAATCGTGAAGAACTACTCCAATTTGCAGATAAATATTGTATAGAGCAAGAAGGTGTTATCTTTAGAACTAGTGCAGGATACATAAAGGAAGAAGCTCTTTTAGCGGAATTACAGTCTCATCGTAAAGAATGGCTGCGTATTCTCGAACAATCCTCTTCACAACGAGCGCCTAGTATGGTGAAAAAAAACAGTGGCCTTGAGGAGGAAGTGAGCAAACTATACCCCCTTCATCGGGTGAGTAGTTTAGCGGCAAATTCCTCCGAAGCGGTTAGCTCGTTTTTTCCGCTTTTATCAAAGAATGCGACCCTGATGGAATTGAATGAGAAGAAAAATAAGCTTGATAAGCTTGAAGATACCATTCTGAATATGAAGAAAACCATTAAAATGGGGAAAGCGAATCTTCATATTGAAGAAACGCATGCATTGACAGCTATTGACGTCGATACTGGAGGAGTAAAGCTTGGGACGAAAAATGAAACTCATTTCGAAGTGAATCGATTAGCGGTGGACGAAATTGCGAAACAGCTTCGACTTCGCAACATTAGTGGATTGATTGTCGTCGATTTTTTACGAGTCGAGAAAGAAGAGCAACAGAACCTTCATGCGTTAATGAAAAGCAAAGAAGAAACAGATAAACGCTTAAAAGTTGGAGGATTTACAAAGCTAGGACTATTTGAGATGCAACGTAAAAAGTCCGGACTTCCGTTAAGTCGGTTTGTGTAAAATAAGTCACGTTAATCGCATTGACATGGCAATTTTAGCTGTGGTATGATTTAGTGGTTAGTTCGTTTGGAAGCACCCAAAGAGCTACAACCGCTCAAGAACAGGTTTTTAAGCTAGTTTCTAGCACCTGCAATGGCGAGTCTTAGTATTAGAGGAGGTGCACGTATGTACGCAATTATTGAAACTGGTGGTAAACAAATCAAGGTTACTGAAGGTCAAGAAATCTACATCGAGCTTCTAAACACTGAAGCTGGTGAAACGGTTACTTTTGACCGTGTGCTAATGGTAGGTGGAGATGACATTAAAGTTGGTTCTCCTATGCTAGATGGCGCTACTGTAACTGGTAAAGTTGATAAGCACGGTAAAGGTAAGAAAATCACGGTTTATAAATATAAGCCAAAGAAAAACTACCGTCGTAAGCAAGGACACCGTCAACCTTACACTAAAGTAGTTATCGACAAAATTAACGCTTAAGGATATCTAAGATGATACGTTTCAAGGTGAAGCGAGATTCTAACAATCGCATCCTTTCATTTTCCCTTTCTGGACACGCTGATTCTGGCCCTTATGGCTATGATTTAGTTTGTGCAGGTGTTTCTGCTGTGTCGATTGGGACGGTGAATGCGATTGAATCCCTTTGCGATGTAACTCTCATAGTTGATATGGAGGATGAAGGCGGCTACCTCAGCTGTACTGTTCCGGATCACCTGGAACAACGTATAGATGAGAATGTTCAACTTCTCCTTCAAGGAATGGAAGTATCCATTTCTGCTATTGCCGAGGAATATGGCAAGCACATCCAAATTACTCACACATAGGAGGTGGGACAATATGTTGAAAATGAATCTACAGTTTTTCGCATCGAAAAAGGGTGTAGGTAGTACAAAAAACGGCCGTGATTCAATCTCCAAGCGTCTTGGCGCGAAGAGCGCAGACGGCGAGTTCGTATCCGGCGGTTCGATTCTTTTCCGTCAACGCGGAACTAAGATCTACCCTGGTACAAACGTTGGCCGCGGTGGAGACGACACTCTATATGCGAAAATCGACGGCGTCGTGAAATTCGAGCGTCTTGGACGTGACCGTAAACAAGTAAGTGTATATCCAGTTGCTAAGGAAGCATAAGCAACTTAAGAAAAACTCTAACCGAACGGTTAGAGTTTTTTGATATAATGGAGAAAATGAGATGGATAAGTGACGATGCACAATGAATTCGCGTAAGATTGTTTTCTTTTAATCCAAAGTAACATACAGAAAAGATCTATTGTTATAATGAAGGAAATGGTTAGAGCATTGGGAGTGCAATTATGTCTAAAAATTGGAATACCTTTGACGTTCTGCGCCATTCTCGTCATGATTGGTTAAATCGTTTGCAGCTGATCAAGGGAAACCTTGCGCTGGATCATGTAGACAGGGCAAAGGAAATTATCGAAGAAATTATTATCCAGTCGAGACAGGAAGCAAAATTATCGAATTTAAATGCTCCGAAACTTGCAGAATATATATTAACGTTTAACTGGTGTAACCATTTATTTCAGTTGGATTTTGAAGTGATCGGAGACGAGTATGATATTTGCGTTTATGAAGCGGATCTTATCGAGTTAATCTCTCGATGTACAACAGTGCTTGATTCTCATGTAAAAGTTCCATCAGATCATCACTTGTTATTAACGCTTCAGTTGTACCACGAAGAAATTCATCTTGTTTTTGATTTTCAAGGTGAAGTTTCCGATCAAAACAAGCTCAAGCTGGCGTTCGAAAATCCTGAGGTGAAAAGCGCTAAATTGATTGAATTAGAGCAAACGGGTCAGGAGCTAGTTAGCACGTTTTTGATTAAATGAGGTGAAAGTATGTTTGTAGATCAGGTCAAAGTATTTGTTAAAGCAGGCGATGGCGGAAATGGTATGGTTGCCTTCCGTCGAGAGAAATATGTACCGGATGGCGGTCCAGCAGGAGGCGATGGAGGAAAAGGCGCAAGCGTCATTTTCGAAGTAGAAGAAGGTCTTCGTACGCTTATGGATTTCCGTTACAATCGTCATTTTAAAGCCAAAACAGGTGAGCATGGTCGCTCGAAGAATCAGCATGGCCGTAATTCAGAAGATATGGTTGTAAAGGTCCCACCTGGTACAATTGTATCTAATGCGGAAACGGGAGAAGTTATTGCGGATCTAACTGAGCATGGGCAACGAGCAACTGTAGCGCGTGGCGGTCGAGGCGGACGTGGGAATTCACGCTTTGCATCACCTTCTAACCCGGCACCAGAGCTTTCAGAGAATGGTGAACCTGGGGAAGAAAAAGATGTTACTTTAGAGCTTAAGGTTCTAGCTGATGTTGGACTTGTTGGGTTTCCTAGTGTAGGTAAGTCAACGCTTCTATCCGTAGTATCAGCAGCGAAGCCCAAGATTGCAGCATACCATTTTACAACGATTGCACCCAATCTAGGTGTTGTTGATACAAAAGATGGACGCAGTTTCGTTATGGCTGATTTACCTGGATTAATTGAGGGCGCTCATGAAGGCGTTGGCCTTGGCCATCAGTTCCTTCGACACATTGAACGAACACGAGTTATCGTTCACGTCATTGATATGTCTGGTATGGAAGGGCGAGACCCTTATGAAGACTACTTGAAGATCAATGATGAGTTAAAGCAATATAAAATGCGTCTAATGGAACGTCCGCAAATCATTGTCGCTAATAAAATGGATCTTCCAGATTCTGAAGAAAATCTTGAAATTTTCAAGGAAAAGCTTGAGGAAGATTTCCCGATTTATCCGATTTCTGCTGTAACGCGACAAGGTGTCCAGGAAGTATTGTTTGAAATTGCAGACAAGCTTGAGACAACACCTGAGTTCCCTCTTGATGAAGAGAAGGAAGAAGAGACTCGCGTGATGTACCGTCACGAAAAAGGTGCACCTGAGTTCTTTGTAACGCGTGATAGCGACGGAACATTCGTTGTTAACGGACCACGAATTGAAAAGCTATTCAAGATGACAGACTTTAACCGAGAAGACAATGTTCGCAGGTTCGCGCAACAAATGCGTAGCATGGGAATTGATGATGCGCTAAGAGAGCGTGGAGCTGAGGATGGAGATGCGGTTCGAATTCTGGAGTTCGAATTTGAGTTCGTAGACTGATAAACGGAGAAGACTGTCCTCATGGAAGGGCGGTCTTTTTTTACATAGAGCTACATGAACATAGCAAACCAAATGGTAGACGATTATCGGTCGTAGCTGGCCGCGATAGAGGAGAGGGGAAGAATGAGCAAAGACGATAAGAATTTTTATCTCGTTCGGGAAGATGTCCTATCTGATTCGATGTTGAAAACGCTGCAAGCCAAGCTTCTTCTTGAAAGTGGCACTGTGGAATCAGTTCGAGAAGCCATTGATGAAGTTGGCGTAAGTCGGAGTGCATTCTATAAATATCGTGACACAATCTTACCGTTTCATACGATGATCATTGAACAGATCGTAACGCTCTCGGTTCATTTGGAAGATCGTTCAGGAGCGCTTTCTAGAGTGCTTAGCACAGTAGCCTCACTTGGTTGCAATTTATTGACGATTAACCAGACGATTCCCCTACAGGGCTATGCTACGGTTATTTTAACAATGGAAATTGGTGAAACAAACTTACGCTTAAGCAATTTGCTTGAGAAAATTAAAGACATCGAAGCCGTAAACAATGCTGAAATTATTGGATCTGGAGCATAGGGGGAGAAAATGGATAATCAAAAGAAGATAGGTTTTCTTGGACCAGAAGGAACTTTTACAGAAATCGCAGCAAAAACGTTATTTCAAGACGAGGATCGGACACCTTTTCCTACGATTCGCGCACGCCTTGAAGCAGTAGAAAATGGTTCTGTTGACTATGGCGTTGTTCCTCTAGAGAATACGATTGAAGGCTCCGTTAATATGACGCTTGATCTTCTTTCGCAGCAAGTTTCACTTCCAATCGTAGGAGAGCTTGTATTGCCAATTCGACAGCACTTACTGATCCATCCTGATCAAAACGATTGGACAAAGATTACTCGAGTTCTTTCGCATCCGCACGCGATAGCCCAATGCCATGTTTTTCTCCAAAAGGAGTTAGCTCAAGCTGAGCTTAGTAATGCAGCGTCTACAAGTGCTGCAGCGGAATATGTGCAGAGTACCGGAAAGATCGAAGAGGCAGCAATTGGTAATGAACTTGCTGCAGAAAAATACGGATTAACCATTGCACAGGCTGACATACATGATACAGAAGATAATGATACTCGCTTTCTTGTTTTACATCAAACGGCTGAACCACTCCCGAGAACTAACCTATTTCGGGAAGACCGCGTCACTTACAAGATTATTCTTCCTTCAGATTATCCTGGAGCCCTCCATCAAGTGCTTGCGGCATTTGCATGGCGTAATCTCAATTTAACGAAAATCGAGTCTCGCCCAATGAAAACAGGACTTGGTAACTATTTCTTTATTATTGATGTCGAACGTCCTAACCGCGATGTACTCTTAAAAGGTGTAATGGAAGAAATTCAAGCGCTTGGTATTGGTATTTCTGTATTAGGAGAGTACCCCTGCTTTGTTGTAACGAATAAATAGCGATAGGAATGCAATAAAAAGGAACGGCATCTGAGCCGTTCTTTTTTATTGGAAAATAAAGTTTTTAGAATTAGTCCTGTTCTAAAAGAAACCCTTCGTGTTTTAATGCGTTGATAACAGCCTCAAGCTGTGATTTAGAGTTTGCTTCGATTGTATGAAGATGAACACCAGAAGTAAGCTCGGACAAAAGAGAAGCATTTGTCATAGAGAGCTTAGAAAGAAATTGATCTGCTTCAAAGCGATTTCCAACGTAAAGTGAAGCTGTTAAGTGTCCATAAAGAGGGTGCTCAACGGTGACGTCTTTCACAGTCCCTCCGTTATCAACTATTGTATAGAGTTCATTTTTTGTATCTTCTGGTAAATGCTTGCATGCAATCACTTGTTCTTGCTTTGTATCTTTCCGATCTGAAGAGAACATGACATATCCTTGGGAAGTAGCGATAATCGGTTCATTTCTTGCTTTTAACAAAGAAATATCCTGGACAATCACTTGTCTGCTGACATTGGTTCGTTTTGATAAATCACTTCCTGTTAAAGGCTTTTCGCTCTCTTTTAGCCATTGAAGAATGAGTAACCTCCTGTTCTCACCTAGAATCTTTTCTCCTTCTTGTCCCACTATTGAAAACCCCTTTCGAAGACCACGATGTGTACCCTTATTATATCTTTGTTACGGAAGTGCGTGTAAGGATTTCATGAAATACGTCTGCTATTTTCTCGATTTCTTTCTGTGTAGTTCTTTTTCCAAAGCTTATACGAATTAACTCTCTAGCTTCATCATCCGATCTCCCCATTGCTCGCAATGTCTTTGAAGCCTGTTGTTGGCCAACTGAACAGGCTGATCCAGTTGAAATAGCAATTCCTTTGCGATTCAGCTCTAGCATGACATATTGTCCCTCCATCCCTTTGATTCGAAGTCCGATAATGTGTGGTAGTCCTTGCTCTCCCTCGATGACAATATTCGGATGAGTAAGTTTATTCACGAGGTAGGCACGTAAGTTTGTATATTTTGTTTGGTTCGAGTTCAACGCATGAATCGTTTCTTCTGCTGCTGCAGCAAAGGACATAATACCTGGAACATTTACGGTACCAGGGCGAAATCCTTTTTCATGAACGGTTCCGGGTAAATTCTGCCTCCATGCTAAAGACGGTGCAATATAGCATGCACCGACACCTTTTGGTCCATATACCTTATGGGATGAAACGGATAATGCAGAGATATGCATCTCCTTGACATTAATCGCAATTTTGCCGAAAGCCTGTACCGCATCTGTATGGAAAAGAATGTGACGCTTCGCAAGTTCTTCTCCGATTTCTTTCATTGACTGAACGGATCCTATTTCACTATTGCCAAAGGCGACCGATACTAAAATCGTGTCTTCACGAATAGTCTTTAACAATTCACTAAGTAATACATGCCCATTATGATCATAAGAAAGATATGTTACCTCATATCCTTCCTGTTCTAGCTGAGAGAATGTATGCAAAACGGAAGAATGCTCTGCAGCACAAGTAATCAAATGTCCTTTAGCATACATTTTTACTAAACTTCTAAGAGCAAGTATATTTGATTCTGTTCCACCAGATGTAAAATAAACTCCTGATGGTTCGCCATTTATGTGAGAGGCGATTGAACTACGCGCAGCTTCTAGTAAATGAGAAGCGTTGGTGCCAGCATCATGAGAACTTTGTGTATTTGCATAGAAATGCTGTGCGGCATGAGTATATGCCTCAATTGCAGCTTCTGACATCGGTGTTGAAGCTGCGTAGTCTAAATAAATCATTTTAATCTCCTCGCTTATATTCTGTCTTGTTATTTATTTAAATATATGTAAATATAGGTGTCAAGACACATGTTAATTTACTTTGGTGTAATCTCCATATTGTTCAGCGAGAGAAGGGATTTCATGAATCAGCTAAAAACAGATGTATTAGTAATTGGAAGCGGCGTGAGTGGATTGATGGTGGCCGAACTTCTTTCGGCGCAAAAGAATGTGACTGTTATCACAAAGTCTAAGTTTGGACAAAGCAATTCAATGCTTGCACAAGGAGGAATTGCCGCAGCTACAGCTGATGAAGACAGCTGGACAAATCATTTTTTTGATACGATTCGTGCCGGGGTTTTTCATAATAATGAAGAACTAACGGAACTTTTGGTCAGAAAAGGACCAGATCAAATCGATCAGCTCATAAACTTAGGGGTTCATTTTGATCAAGAAGCTGATGGAAAGTATAAAAGGTGTAAAGAAGGAGCTCATAGTGTTTCACGTATTTATCATTCTGGGGGAGATGCGACGGGGAGAGAAATTGTTTTAACGCTAATGAAGCGTGTTCAAAGAAAGTGTACGATCATTGAGCATCATCAAATCGTTGACTTAACAATGAAAGATGGGCAGTGTATTGGAGCTGAAGCGATCAATCAAGAAGGTGAAAGAATGCTTATTAATGCAGCGTACACTATTCTCGCTACCGGAGGAGTGGGGCAACTTTACCCTGTTACTTCAAATGAACTATCAATAACGGGCGATGGTCTTGCGATGGCTTATCGTGCCGGAGCCGTTCTAGCCGACCTAGAATTTATGCAGTTTCATCCTACAATGTATGCAGGAGACACCGAGCAATCGTTCCTTATTTCAGAAGCTGTCCGAGGAGAAGGTGGCATTTTAGTAACGTCTGAAGGCAAGCGTTTAATGGAAGGTAAGCATGACCAATTAGATCTCGCCCCAAGAGATGTCGTTGCGAGAGAGATTCAACAAGAGGCTTCGACTGTATACCTTGACATATCAAAGGTTTCACAGTTTGAAGAACGATTTCCAACAATCGCTAAGCAGTGTCAAAGTCATGCCGTAAGATTAGCTGAGGGACTCATTCCCGTGAAACCAGGCGCCCATTTTCTTATGGGCGGAGTAATGACGGACCAGGTTGGTAGAACATCCATAGAAGGTTTATTTGCTCTTGGTGAGGTCGCTCATACAGGTGTGCACGGTGCTAACCGTCTTGCAAGCAATTCTCTTTTGGAGGGAATTGTATTTGCTAGTGAAGCGTCGGAGTGGATTCTTCAAAATAAACGGAACGTTACGGAAGGTAAATTGGAGAGCTCACATTTTCAACTTCATGAACCTTTGTTAACAACAAATGAGTTAAAAAACATAATGGAGCAACATGTAGGAATGGTGAGAACAAGTGATGGGTTAGCTTACTCGCTAAGAATGCTTCAGCTGGATGAAATGAGGCTAGTTGAGGATTTAAAAATAGAGTCAATCGAGCGATACAATATGTTTCAGGTAGGGTGGTTAATGGCAACTTCAGCTTTTCTTCGTGAAGAAAGCAGAGGAGGGCATTATCGCGCAGATTATCCAGATCGGAAGCAAGAGTGGAAGCAAAAAAGAATACTCAGGGGGATATATTACGATGATTGGGCTGAAAGTCAAAAAAGATCTCGAACAGTTTTTTATTGAAGACATTGGAAATGTTGATTTATCAAGTGAGTTGTTATTTCGTTCAGAGGATCAAGCTGAGGCGTTATTTGTAATGAAAGAGGCTGGCGTTTTTTGTGGGCATCAGGTAATCGAGACTGGGTTTGAACTTCTTGATCGGGATATTTGTGTCGAGGTTTACGTCGAAGATGGCGATCACGTTCAAACTGGTGAAGTAATTGCTTCTGTGAAAGGAAATGTTCGCACAATATTAACGGGAGAACGGGTTGTTTTAAATATGATACAGCGAATGAGCGGTATTGCAACGATGACTTCTCATGCTGTGGAAATTTTGGGGGATTCATCGATTCGGATCTGTGATACACGCAAAACGACGCCTGGGTTAAGAATGTATGAGAAGTATGCAGTAAGGAGTGGAGGAGGATTTAATCATCGAATGACACTTGATAGCGGGGTAATGTTAAAAGATAATCACATTGCCCAGTTTGGTAGTATCGAACAGGCTGTAGCACATGTGAAAGGTCGCTTAGGGCATATGACCAAAATTGAAGTTGAGACGTCATCTGAAATAGAAGTTCGTCAAGCGGTGAATGCGGGAGCAGATATTATTATGTTTGATAATTGTTCTCCTACAGAAGTCTCTTCATACGCGCAGTTAGTACCTGACCACATTATAACTGAAGCTTCTGGGGGCATCACGCTTAAGAACCTTGCAACTTATCGTGATTCAGGTGTTCAGTTTATTTCACTCGGCTGCTTAACACACTCTGTTAAAAGCCTTGATATTAGCTTACGAATGAAAGGGGAAGAGAAATGAGTATTTTAGATGCGTTGAAGCGATCGAACGGACTTCCTGATCGATACAAAGAACTATCAGATCAAGAGATGGTAGAAAAAATCACAGCGATTAAAGCAGAGATGGGGGATCGTTTGTATTTACCTGCCCATCACTATCAAAAAGATGAAGTCATTCAATTTGCAGATGATACCGGAGATTCACTTCAACTTGCCCAGCTTGCCGCTCGGAATAAGAAGGCAGAAGCAATAGTCTTTTGTGGTGTTCATTTTATGGCCGAAACAGCAGATATTTTAACTGAAGAAGATCAAACGGTTATTTTACCTGATATGCGAGCGGGGTGTTCGATGGCTGATATGGCGAATATTTATCAAACTGAACGTGCTTGGAGCCATCTCATTAATCTTTTTGGAGAGACCATTCTCCCCCTAACTTATGTAAATTCAACGGCAGCTATTAAAGGATTTGTTGGAAGAAACGGAGGGGCAACTGTTACATCTTCAAATGCTGTAGCAATGGTTGAGTGGGGTTTTACTCAAAAAGAACGTATCCTATTTTTACCTGATCAGCATCTTGGGCGGAATACAGCTTACGACCTTGGTGTTCCACTTGAAGCGATGGCAGTGTGGGATCCAATAACGGATACGCTTGAATATAAAGGAGATTATGATGCAATTAAGGTGATTCTTTGGAAAGGTCATTGTTCCGTCCATGAAAAGTTTACAGTTCAAAACATCGCACAAATTCGAGAGAATGATCCTGATATGTCCGTCATTGTTCATCCAGAATGCAGTTTTGACGTTGTTAAACGTTCTGACTTATCAGGATCTACTAAAATGATTATTGAAACCATTGAGGAAGCAGAGCCAGGTACGAAATGGGCAATCGGAACAGAAATGAATCTTGTGAATCGGATCATTCAACAACATCCAGATAAAAGAATTGTTTCTTTAAACCCAAATATGTGTCCTTGTCTTACAATGAATCGAATCGATATGCCCCACCTTCTTTGGGCGCTTGAAGAAGTACAAAGTGGAAAGAAAACGAATCAAATAATCGTTGATCAAGAAACATCTTTCTACGCAATTAAAGCATTGAATCGAATGCTTGATCGAGCATGATGGATAAGGAATCAGACTTGATGTTTGATTCCTTTTTTTATTGAAGAGAGAGACACTATACATAGCTACACTTACTCCTGCATATTAATGTGATGATCTTATCCTTTAAAAAAGGTAGCAATCTGCCCAGTCACGCATACACTGTACTGAATTTCATTGTACTGATTACAGGAGGGAGTTTTTTAGCTTGAAAATACATGTCGTTCAAAAAGGCGATACTTTGTGGAAAATCGCTAAAAAATATGGTGTTGATTTTGAACAACTAAAAGCTGTTAATTCACAGCTTAACAATCCTAATATGATTATGCCTGGTATGAAAGTGAAAATACCATCTGGCGGTGTTCCGGTAAAGAAGAAGGAAATGCCGATTAAAGAAATGAAAAAAGAAATGCCTAAGAAAAAAGAAAAGCCAATGATGAAGCCGAAAGAGAAGCCTTCAATGACAATGCCGATCAACAATGAATTGAATATGAACATGAACATGAATATGAACATGATGCCTCAAGAAGAGAAGCCTAAAAAGGTTAAGCCAAAAGAAATAAAGCCTGAAAAGAAAATGAAGCCTATTGAAAAGAAGGCTGAGAAGAAAGTAGAAGAGAAAAAGGCAGCTGCGAAGAAACCTGTTGAGAAAGCGAAGAAAGCAGAAAATTTATTCTATCCAATGAATGACGAAGAAGTGCTGAGCGAATTTGAATCCTCATCAATGGAAATGCCCCCACCGCCAATGAACCAGGGCTATCCTAATAATGTAGCGGGTGCAACGAATTATGCGAACAAAGAATACAATGGAGGTTACCCGGGGTATCCAACTTCTGTAGGCGGAGCGCATATGGGCTTCCCTAACAACCAGAATATTGCTGGTGTATATGATGGTTATGGGAACAAAAGTAATCAAAATGGCTCTCCAGGAGAAGTGGCTGGGATGTATCAAGGCTATGGAAATAAAGGTGGCTATCCAGGTTCAGTTGCAGGAGCAGAAATGAATAATTACGGCCATAAAGGAGAGGAAAGCTCTGAAGTAGCTGGGGCTTATGAAGGGTATGGTCAGCCGAATTTCGGTGCGCCTTCTGGGAATGTAGCAGGCGCGTATAATCAAGGTAACGGCTATCCTAATCAGAATGTAGCAGGCGCATATCAATATGGAAATAAAAGTTCGGTCGGTGGGGCCAATAAAAGTAATTATGGAATGGGCGAAGAAAGTTCAGATGTAGCAGGAGCAAGCTACGGTCATAAAGCCAATCAACAAATGTCAGGCTATCCAGGCTCAGTAGGTGGCATGCAATATGATGGGAACAAGGGTTATCCAAATCAAAACGTAGCGGGTGCGTATGATGGTTATGGGCACAAAGATAACAATGGTGGGTACCCAGGCTCTGTAGGTGGCATGCAATATGATGGGAACCAGGGTTATCCAAATCAAAACGTAGCGGGTGCGTATGATGGTTATGGGCACAAAGATAACAATGGTGGGTACCCAGGCTCAGTAGGTGGCATGCAATATGATGGGAACCAGGGTTATTCAAATCAAAACGTAGCGGGTGCGTATGAAGGTTACGGACACAAAGGGAACAATGGTGGATACCCAGGTGCTGTAGCAGGTGCAGCTTCCGGTTATCCGCAAATGAATATGGGCTACCCAAACGTCGCAGGTGCTTCAATGAATGGGAATGGTATGCCATCACCTTATGGCCATAAAGGAAATGAAGAATATCCTGAAGCTGTAATGGGAGCTTATGGCTATCCAAATGAGAACGTAGCAGGCATGATGATGCCTCCGGGTTATCCGAACCAGCCAATGGTATCACCTTATCAACAGCACGACTGTGGATGTGGTGGGAATCCGAACGTTTCACCATATCACCAAATGCCGCAATATGCGAATCCGGGATTTGTTCAAGGAGCGAATAAAGCGCCAATGATGGATGATTACATGGGCATGGAAAGTAGCTATGCAGAATCACGCTAAGGAAAAAGAGGACGGTATCCTGGAAAGGGTACGTCCTTTTTTTCTTCATTTAGAACGTGTTAATTCATTTGTTTGGAAGGGCAGATTGATTACTGGCGTATCGGTTTATATGAAAGGATCTGTAAAAAAGGAAACGTTAAGAAAACAAATACACCTCTCACATCACTGTTCAGATTCTTTTATTACTTTCATTCCATTTCCAGATGGCGATTGGCTTAAGGAAGACGGGGGAGTATATTTTGCCTGTATGAAAACAATGGAGGGACGAACGCTCAATTACTCATTGAAAGAAGATCGGCTTTTAGCGATTGAGAAAGTAGCACACTTTCATCAAGAAAGTATAGGATTAGTCAGTAAGGATATTTTTCCCGTATCACTTACTCGTAAGTGGACGAACCGTTTAATTCGCTTCAAGAATGAAGTAGGATCTTCTCTAATATCTGCAAATGAAAAACAATTCATTCAGTATTATATTTCTGTAGGGGAAGAAGTCATTTCGGGTATGACACCGATCGAAGAATTGGAACGAAATGCTCACCGTGATAAATGCATTGTTCACGGCGACCCCGCACATCATAATTTTATCTTGCGTACGGATACATTATTATTGATTGATGGTGACCTAGCGAACTATGCCCCTCATGAATATGACTTTTTGCAGTTAATGAATCGAATGCTGCCTCACTCTAACTGGTCAATGGATGAATGGTCACGATCTCATATCCCGACTGTTCGACATTGCTTAGAGAACCCTTTGTTGTGTAGGCTTCTAGCCTATCCTGCCGATTTCTACCGAGAATGGTTGATGAATCCAAATGGAAGAAGTGCCCTATTAGATAAAATGAGACAACAAAACAACCTTAGATCACGGTTTATTAATTCGATTCTGAAGTAGGTCCCTGTGTTACCTAGAACTAACAGATTAAAATGATAAGCCTCCTCACATTCTAAAGGTGAAAGGAGGTTTTAAATATGAAGAAAACAGTCTTGACGCTTTCAACGATGATGCTCGCAGGTGGTTTGATCGGCTGTACAGCTGATAATGAGGCGATGGATACGCGTTATAACGACTCCGCACGTCCAATTGGTTACTACACGAGTGAAGATAATAACGGTGATTACCGTGAAGGTGCAGTAACGGATATGATTGATCGTGACTATTCAAACGGAGTTAAGGCCCCTGACAAAAAGCAAATCGATAAGCGAAATGGCATGAATGGCCCTGGATATATGCGTACAGATAACAATTATTCAGGTTATGATAATGAGCTTTCTACACGACTAGCTAAACGAATCAATAAGCTTAAGAACGTGGATGATGCTCGAGTTATCGTATATGGTGATCAAATTATGATTGCCGTTGATACAAACGACCAAAACGATGCAGATGTTAAAGACAAGGTTCGCGGCGAGGTAGCAAAAGTAACAAAGCAAAAGAATGTGTCAATTTCAACAGATGAAAATGTGTTTGGTCGAATGGGCGATGTTAATAACCGTCTCGAAGATGGAGATGGTTTTGAAGAGGTACAGGCAGATGTGAATGGCATATTAGATGACATCGGAAATGCTGCAAAACGTCCATTTGAAAACAATAAATAATAAAAATAACGAGCGGGCAGTAGCCTGCTCGACTACATATGCAAAACTCTTTTCGGAGACTTGAGCCCTATGATATAGTTGGGAAATCAGTTCATTTGAAAGGAGTTCTCTTAGATGGCAGGACATTCCAAATGGAAAAATATACAGCGTAGAAAAAACGCTCAAGATGCTAAACGTGGAAAAGTATTTATGAAGCTAGCTAAGGAAATCTTTGTAGCTGCCAAGCAAGGAGGGGGCGATCCGGAAACGAATCCCTCATTAAGGCTTGCTGTGGACAAGGCTAAATCATCAAATATGCCTAACGAAAACATTGATCGAGCAATTAAGAAAGCTACAGGGGATTTAGACGGTGTTCAATATGATAACGTGACATACGAAGGATATGGCCCAGGTGGTGCCGCCATTATGGTTCAACTACTTACCGATAATAAAAATCGAGCTGCAGCAGATGTGCGTCATGCCTTTAGTAAAAATAAAGGGAATATGGGCGAAAATGGCTGTGTTTCATTCTTATTTAACCGAAAAGGTCTCCTTGTGATCGATCGTTCCGAAAATGATCTCGATGGAGATGAATTGATGCTTCAGGTTATTGAAGCCGGGGCTGAAGAAATGGAAACAAATGAGGATGCTTATGAGATTTATACCGATCCCCAGGAATTCCAAGATGTAAAGCACCAATTACAAGCGAGCGGATTAAGTTTCTCTTCCACTGAAGTCACGATGATTCCAGAAACGTATGCTCCACTAGAAGAGGAAGATGGGCTTCATATGTTAAAGCTAATTGATATGCTTGAAGATAACGATGATGTGCAAGATGTTTATCATAATGCTGAAATAAATGATGATGTTTATGATCAATTGTGAGCTACAGTTTTTCTGTAGCTTTTTTTGATGCATATTCCTCAATAAAACGGAAACGCTAACGGCATGAACTTCTTGAAAATGGAAGAAAGGTGTTGGAAACATATGAAAAGCCTTTATCCACTCCTTCTATTAGGTATACTTCTTGTTCTTGGAGGAACATCGGCCGTGGCTTATGAAGGAGATGGCATATCACCGGTTACAGGAACCAAAACTCAAGAAAAAGGACCACTAGTTGTTGAAGTTGTATTGAGAACAAATTATGCGGACGGTGTTTCAACGAACCAATCTGTATATGAAACCATATGGGCAATGGAAGACTTTTGGAGTCAATACGCTGATTGGCAACTTGTAGATCAGGAAGAAGGACGAATGATATTTGAACGGAATCTAGAAGATATTTCGCCTGCAAGTAAACAAAATGGACATTTTGGATTAACAGAGGATGGCATTCTTACGATATTTGATGGAATTCCGGCAGAAGAGAAAGTCATTCAAACATTTTTTCAAATTGATGTAGGAAAGCTAGAAAGTCAAAGAAGAGAGCAGCTTATGGAAGGAATTCCAGTAGAGTCATGGTATCAGTTTGAAGACGTCATCCAGTCTTTTTCTAAAATTAAAAAAGAAGAACCTGTCCAGTAAGGGCAGGTTCTTCTTTTGATTTAGACGCTTATCTCCGTTTCTAAACGCTCGTCTCCGCTTTTCATCTTTTTATGGTAGAATGGAGAGATAGAAATACATGTTCGTATGTACAGGGGAGAGAGTAGCTTTGATAGAATATATTAAAGGCACGGTTGAATATATTGATACAGAATACATTGTTGTAGAGTCGAATGCGATAGGATATAAAATTTATTGTGGGAATCCTTTTGAATTTCAGAAGTACCGTAATCAATCGATTCAAATTTTTACGCATCATTACGTTAGAGAAGATCTCATTGCCCTTTATGGATTTCCAACACAGGAAGAGCGACTTTTGTTTGAGAAGCTTCTAAATGTTTCCGGTATCGGTCCTAAGGGAGCTGTGGCCATTTTAGCGACTGGTGAACCTGATAAAGTTGTGAGTGCCATTGAAATGGAAGATGAGAAATTTCTAACAAAGTTTCCTGGCGTTGGTAAGAAAACTGCCAGACAAATCATTCTAGATCTAAAAGGTAAGCTTAAAGGCTTTGGCGCTCCCACTGAGGGATTGTTTGCAGTGGATGAAGTTCAAGAAGAGGGTGCTCATGAGCTAGAAGAAGCGCTAGAAGCATTGAAAGCTCTTGGGTATGCTGAACGAGAAATTAAGAAGATTAAACCAAAGCTAGTTGAAGAAACGCTAACGACAGATCAGTATATTAAAAAAGCCCTTCAGCTTATGCTGAAGCAATAAGGAGGGAGTAAAGTGGAAGATCGAATTCTATCAGGAGAGCAGGTCGGTGACGACTCATCCGTAGAATATAGCCTCCGTCCTCAGCGATTAAGTCAATATATTGGACAAGAAAAGGTAAAGCGAAATCTTGAAGTGTTTATTGAAGCGGCTAAAATGCGTGAAGAGCCCTTAGATCATGTGCTGTTGTACGGCCCTCCTGGTCTAGGTAAAACGACTCTCTCGGCCATTATTGCAAACGAGATGGAAGTGAATTTGCGTACAACATCAGGTCCTGCGATTGAAAGACCTGGTGATCTTGCAGCTATATTAACCGCCCTTGAACCTGGGGATGTTTTATTTATCGATGAAATACATCGACTACCTCGAAGTGTTGAAGAAGTTCTTTATCCTGCGATGGAAGACTACTGTCTAGATATTGTAATAGGAAAAGGCGAAACGGCAAGATCTGTTCGTTTGGATCTGCCACCGTTCACCCTAGTAGGCGCTACGACAAGGGCTGGACTATTAACGGCGCCTTTACGAGATCGTTTCGGCGTACTGAGTAGATTAGAGTATTATCTTGAAGATGAACTTCAAACTATTTTAATGAGAACAGCTGACATTTTCGATGTTGAAATGGACCACGCTGCTGCTGTTGAACTTGCCCGAAGATCGCGAGGGACACCTAGAATTGCCAATCGCTTGCTAAAACGTGTAAGGGATTATGCACAGGTGAAAGGGGATGGCGTCATTTCGCACTCACTTGCTTCTCAGGCTCTTGAGATGATGCAAGTCGATCCTCTTGGACTTGATCATATCGATCACAAGCTTCTATTAGCCATCATAGAGAAATTCCGTGGAGGTCCTGTAGGAGTAGATACAATTGCAGCAACGATTGGTGAAGAAAGTCATACCATTGAAGACGTGTATGAACCCTATCTACTTCAAATTGGATTTCTTCAGCGTACACCTCGTGGACGAATGGTTACTCATCAGGTATACGATCACTTTGGTATGGAGATTCCTCAATAGCGATGGGAATTTCAAAACTGTTTATTATCTTAGGGATCGCCTTCTTGGCCATTGGTGTGTTGTGGTCCTTTATTGGGAAATTACCTGGTGACATCGTAATCAAAAAAGGAAACACTACGTTTTTTTTTCCGATTGTAACCTCAATAGTCGTTAGTATTGCCTTGTCTTTACTTTTTTTTATTATAGGTAAGTTCAGATAAGGGGGCAGCTTTCCAAACGCCATTTTCAACATGGTGGAAGGGGAACTGCCCCTTAAGGGTGCGCCAACAGGTAGAGCTGTGGTAAAATCAATAAAGTTGAACACTTTCTAGAAACAGTGGTGAATAAAATGAACGTAAATGATTTTGATTTTGAACTTCCAGAACGGTTAATTGCTCAAACGCCGTTAAAGGAACGGACAAAGTCCAGATTGATGGTATTAGATCCATTAAAGCAAAAGCTTCAGCATCGCGAATTCTCCAATTTAGAGGATTACATAAATCCCGGTGATTGTCTTGTGTTGAATGATACACGAGTCATGCCAGCTAGATTGTATGGATCAAAAGAAGAAACAGGAGCTAAAATTGAAGTGCTGCTTCTTAAGCAAATGGAAGAGGATCAATGGGAGACTCTTGTTAAACCGGCTAAGCGAGTGAAGCCAGGCACTGTGATTTCATTTGGCGATGGACGTCTAACAGCCGTATGCAAAGAGTCACTTGAACATGGCGGACGTGTATTAGAGTTTCAATACGAAGGCGTTTTCTATGAAATTCTTGATCAGCTTGGCGAAATGCCTCTTCCACCATATATTACTGAAACGCTCGATGATCAAGAACGATATCAAACCGTTTTTGCTAAGCATAGAGGATCAGCAGCAGCACCAACTGCTGGCCTCCACTTCACAGAAGAAATGCTTCAGCGTCTTGAAGATAAAGGCGTTCATGTCGCATTTATCACACTTCATGTGGGTCTTGGCACTTTCCGACCAGTTTCCGTCGATAATATTCTTGAACATGAAATGCACGGGGAATTTTATCAACTGACAAAGGGCACGGCTGAACTGTTGAACAGTGTAAGGGAATCGGGAGGCCGAATCATTTCTGTCGGTACTACTTCAACGAGAACACTTGAAACCGTGGCATCAGCACATGATGGACAATTTGAAGAAGCTTCTGGTTGGACCGACATTTTTATTTATCCGGGTTATACTTTTAAAGCAATCGATGGGCTGATTACAAACTTTCACCTGCCTCAGTCAACATTGATCATGCTCGTGAGTGCCCTTGCGGGAAGAGATTTTGTGCTTTCTGCTTATCGCACGGCTGTTGAGGAAGAGTATCGCTTCTTCAGTTTTGGTGATGCAATGTTGATTTTGGAAGGGAGTATGAAAGAATGACAGAACCAATTCGCTATGAATTAATAAAAACGTGTAAACAAAGTGGGGCACGTCTTGGAAAGTTGCACACGCCACATGGTACGTTTGATACACCGATGTTTATGCCTGTTGGAACACTTGCGACAGTGAAAACGATGAGTCCAGAAGAACTAAAAGAAATGGGCGCTGGCGTTATCCTTAGTAACACGTATCATCTTTGGCTTCGTCCTGGTCATGATATTGTCAAAGAAGCTGGGGGCCTTCATAAATTTATGAACCGGGATCAGCCGATTCTTACGGATTCTGGAGGATTTCAGGTCTTTAGCTTAAGTGACCTGAGACAGATTGAGGAAAAAGGCGTTCATTTTCGGAATCACATGAGCGGTGAGAAGTTATTCTTATCTCCAGAAGGCGCAATGGAAATCCAAAATGCACTCGGTTCTGATATTATGATGGCATTCGATGAGTGTCCTCCATACCCAGCAGAATTTGATTACATGAAAAGTTCTGTTGAGCGTACGAGTCGCTGGGCTGAACGATGCCTGACAGCTCATGAACGAAAAGACATCCAGGGGTTGTTTGGAATTGTTCAAGGTGGAGAGTATGAAGAGTTAAGAAAACAAAGTGCTGAGGATCTTGTTTCACTTGATTTCCCGGGCTATGCTATTGGAGGCCTTTCAGTAGGTGAACCGAAAGACGTGATGAATCGCGTGCTCGAGTTTACGACACCTCACCTTCCAACTCAGAAACCTCGTTATTTAATGGGGGTTGGTTCACCAGATTCTCTTATTGACGGAGCTATTCGAGGCGTGGATATGTTTGATTGTGTTCTTCCTACTCGTATCGCGCGAAATGGAACACTAATGACTAGCAATGGTCGTCTAGTCGTTCGAAATGCAAAATATGCACGTGATTTCCGTCCGCTTGACGAGAATTGTGATTGTCATGTCTGCCGCAATTATTCAAGGGCGTATATTCGTCATCTTGTAAAATCCAATGAAACATTTGGCTTTAGATTAACGACTTACCATAATCTCTATTTTCTGTTAAACTTGATGAAGCAAGTTAGGCAGGCGATTATGGATGATCGTCTCCTGGACTTTAAGGATGAGTTTTTTGAACAATATGGGTTTAATAAACCAAATGCGAAAAACTTTTAATCCATAGATTGTATGATTGCTGGAAAGGGGTGAAATGAATATGGGTTCTACGTTAATGAATATAGTCCCGCTTCTACTAATGTTTGCGATTTTCTATTTCCTTTTGATTCGCCCGCAACAGAAGCGTCAAAAGAAAACGAAAGAAATGCAAGCAAGCTTAGAAAAAGGAAATAAAGTTGTAACGATCGGTGGTATGCATGGCATCATTGATGCAATGGATGAAGGTACAATTACAATCCGTACTACAGACGGTACAAAAATGGTGTTTGACCGAGCGGCTATCCGCGAATCAATCACTGAAAACAGCAAGTAACATAATAAAGAGCGTCCTCATCAGAGGGCGCTCTTTGTTCGTCTAAGCCTCTCGATGATTTCCGCCTCTAACATTTACCCCCATGATTCCTCCTAGAATGCAAATCAGACCATAACCAGCATGGTAAAGCAATTGTTCAAGATTCATGTTTATTCTGTAACCCAGATACTGAATGAGAAAGAGGAGAATGACGTACATAATGGCTGTTCCTCCTCCTAGTAGCCAACCGCGTTCTCCTCCTTTCCCACCTGAAATAAAGCCACCTATAAAAAATGCAATAACGGTAGCAACAATAATGAACGGGCTTAGTCCGTTTTCTGATACAGATGTGAAACGAAGAATTAAAGAAAAAAGCACGCTAGTTGCAAGCACAATCACGATTATTGCTAATAGCCCTGAGCCCATACTTGAGACTGCATGTTTCGATCTCATTGTCTTCCTCCTTAAACGAGATAGTTTGTACATTCTATTCGTTTGAGAAGGAAATAGAAGTCTATTCATGAAATCGAACAGCTCGTCATACGATGTTAGAAACGGGACAGGGAAGGGGCAGCATGGATTGGAAATGATCATCGCGCTCATCATATTTGTTCTTGCTTATGTCGGCATATTAACTGAGAAAATTAATCGTGCGATCGTTGCCTGTGGCGGTGGTCTTCTCATGCTACTTTCAGGAATTACAACCACAGATTCTGCTTTCATGAACCACGTTGATTGGAATACGATTGCATTATTGTTTTCAATGATGATTCTTGTCTCCATTACAAGTCAGAATGGATTGTTTGAATATATTTCAATCAAACTTGCGCAACAGGTACAAGGAAAACCGCTGCCGCTACTTGCTGTAATAGGGACATTGACTGCAGTTGGATCAGCTTTATTAGATAATGTGACCACCGTTCTTCTTCTCGTACCAATTACTCTTACCTTAACAAGGATACTTAAAATTACAAGCATGCCCTTTTTAGTAACTGTTATTTTATCTTCTAATATAGGTGGAACAGCAACGTTGATTGGTGATCCGCCGAACATTATGATCGGGCAGGCTGTTGATCATTTAGACTTTAATGATTTTCTATATAATCTGGCACCAGTGGTTGTTGTCATTTATGCCGTGATCATGACAGGTCTTTTATTTTTATATCGAAAGGGATTGACTGTAGATGACGACCATCGACAAACGTTGCTTCGAATTAATGCAGATGATTATTTAAAGAGAGGGCCTCTTCTTTATAAATCGTCGGTCGTGCTGCTAATGACGATTTCAGGCTTTCTGCTACATCCTATTTTACATACAGAGCTAACTAACATTGCGATGGCAGGAGCGGTCCTCTTATTACTCATCACACAAAATGAACACAAGATTGAAGAGGTTTTCGAGTCAATTGAATGGGTGACCTTGTTCTTCTTTATTGGATTGTTCATTTTAATCGGTGGATTAGAGGAAGTAGGGATTATTGATGAAGTGGCGAGAAGTATTCTCTTATACACGGACGGCGATTTGCCTAAAACATCGCTTGTGATTTTATGGGGATCTGGTTTTCTTTCAGCCTTTTTAGATAATATTCCATTTGTAGCAGCGATGATTCCTGTCATTACGGAATTTTCGGGTTATGGAATGACAAACCTTGATCCATTGTGGTGGTCGCTTGCCTTAGGCTCATGTCTTGGGGGGAACGGAACGTTAATCGGTGCTTCAGCAAACGTAGTAGTAGCAGGTCTAGCGCTGAAAGATAAACAAGAAGTTCGCTTTATTGAATTTTTGAAAATCGGAATACCTGTTGTTTGTGTTTCACTTGCCATTAGTACAATCTACATTTATTTCCGCTATTTGCTTCCCTACTATTGAGGGAAGCTTTTTTATTTGTGCTAAGATAATCCTATCTTTGGTTTACACGTTATTTTAATGAAATGTAAAAATCCGTTTTTTCAATACATTCCCTCATGCTGAGCTGAAACATGGTTACACTAATCAAAACAAGACTGGAAGGAGGGATTCAGGGATGGAATTTATGACAGTCATAATGAGGACACTTGTTTTATATTTTGTCATCATTTTTGTTTTTCGAGTCATGGGAAAACGAGAAATTGGTCAGTTAAGCATTCTTGATTTTGTTGTCTCCATTATGATTGCTGAGCTTGCCGTTATGTCAATTGAAGACCCTCAAACGCCAATGATAAATACAATTGTTCCAATGGTCATTCTAGTACTTATTCAAATGATTATGGCTTATATTTCATTAAAAAGTGAGAAGGTTAGAGAAATTGTAGATGGAAAGCCGTCTGTTTTAATTGATCGTGGTCGAATTGATGAGATCGAAATGAAAAAACAACGGTATAACTTTGATGATTTGCTTATTCAACTGAGAGAAAATAACGTTGCTTCTGTTTCGGACGTGGAATTCGCCATCCTTGAGCCTTCTGGAAAGCTATCTGTCATTAGAAAAGAGGAAGATGATAAGAAGGAACATCCAGAGACATTGATGCCACTCCCTCTCATTCTCGACGGGAAAGTACAGGAGGAACATCTTGAACGAATTGGAAAAACAGCTTTATGGCTTCGTCAGGAATTAAGAAAAGTGGGTCATAAGGATATTAAACGTATCTCATTTTGTTCTCTTCATAAGAATGGCAGCTTTTTTATTGATTTAAAGAATGAAAAAAGGTAACCAGAGCGGTTACCTTTTTTTCTCTTCATTTAATGCACATATTTTCCGATAAGAGG
Source organism: Pseudalkalibacillus sp. NRS-1564 (assembly GCF_050467905.1). Taxonomy (NCBI): domain Bacteria; kingdom Bacillati; phylum Bacillota; class Bacilli; order Caryophanales; family Fictibacillaceae; genus Pseudalkalibacillus; species Pseudalkalibacillus sp. NRS-1564. The sequence goes on from NZ_JBITPM010000019.1 coordinate 120,640, forward strand.
GATTCTTCTAAGATCATTTCGATTAATTAACCCAAGTAATAGAAGGACGATGCAATAAATAATTGATGTTACACAAATAGCAACAAACGTACCGAGTATATCTGATGATGAAGAAGCGAGGTTCTCATACAGAAAGTGACCAGCAACTCCGGCACCAATAATGGACGCAACCCCTTTCAATAAATCACTCACTACGATGGAGAAACCAATTGCTTTTACGAGTGTTGCAAAATGGAGAAGTGTTACAAGTAATATCCCAATAACAATCGCTAGAGCAGCCCCCATAATGCCGAGTTCAGGTCTTGAAGCTAGGAAGAAGATGGCGGTGAGCTTTACGCCTGCTCCGATGAAGCTATTGATCATCGCTGCTTTAGCTAAATCTAAAGCTTGAAGTGCGGCCGCAAGTGGTCCTTGAAAATAGTAGAAGAAAAAGAAAGGAGCCATTACTTGCACATAGATAGCTACATGAGGTGCTTGATACATAATATCCATTAAAGGAACGGCAAAAATATACGTAACAACAACTGAAAGGCCACCTGCAACCATGGATAGTCGAATCGCCTGGCTGAGACGATGCTGAATCTGTTTGTATTGTTTCTGAGCGTGAGCCTCACTGATTGCGGGGACGAGTGAGACTTGTAAGGAATACGTAATAAAAGTAGGCAGAAAAAGGAGTGGGATGGCAAGGCCTGATAAATGCCCGTATTGTGTGGTGGCAAGCGTTGTCGCAACACCAGCCATCGCCAGACTACGGGCAACCATGATTGGCTCAAAGAAATAAGATAACGAACCAATTAACTGGCTTCCTGTTGTAGGTAGGGAAATTTTCATTAAGCTGTTAAATGTTTCCCTCCCGCCTTTTAAATAATTGAAAAAACCGCTTCGAATTTTAATGCGCTTCTTCATTTTGAACATCGAGAACATAAATAGTAAGGAAGCAAGTTCTCCGAGAACAACGGAAATCATAGCGCCCGCAGCTGCAAACTCAACACCGTATGGGAGGAAAGCTCCTGTTAGAACCGCTACAAGGCAAATGCGGACAATTTGCTCGATTACTTGGGAATAAGCAGAAGGTCGCATATTTTGTAATCCTTGAAAATAGCCTCTTAGCACAGAGGAAAGAGCTACAATCGATACAACTGGAGCGATAGCAATAAGAGGATAAAAGGTACGGTCGTCTGTGAAAACTTCTTTTGATAAGAAAGGTGCAGCTAGTACCATAATTGTCGTAAAAATGACACTAAGGACAGTGGTAATGGAGAGCGATACAATTAAAATTCGTTTAATCTTTTGTCGATCTCCTTCGGCATCCGCTTCCGCGACCATCTTTGAGATTGCAACGGGGAGTCCCATACGTGTTAATGTAATGGTTAGAATTAGCGTTGGAACAGCCATCATATAAAGACCGACACCTTCTTCGCCCATCACACGAACCATCACTATACGGTTAATAAAGCCTAGTACCTTTGTAATTAACCCGGCGAGAATGAGAAAAAGAGTCCCTCTAAGAAAGGTTTGCTTTGACATATTCACCCTACTTTCTATCCAGAATGCACCTGCGAAATTGTAGAAAAGTCTAGATATTTTTTATCACTATGTATATGCTTATTAGGGGACAAAGCATGACAGGCATATAGGAGTGTTTCAATGAAAGAAGAAATTAAACAATTTGTCGTAGAGAACCTTGGTTTTCTACCTCATGAAGTGATTGTAGTTATTGTTTCAGCGCTTCCAATATTAGAGCTGAGGGGTGGATTACCTCTCGCGTATACCTTTGATTTTTCATTTTTAAAGGCGTTCTCACTTAGTCTTTTAGGAAATGTGTTACCGATTATTCCATTGCTTCTTCTTTTTCAGCCGTTAAGCAATTGGCTAATGAGATTTGGCTGGTATAAACGATTTTATGACTGGCTTTATCATAGAACAATAAGCAAAAGTAAAAATGTCGATAAGTACGGTGCAATCGGGCTTATTCTTTTTACCGCTGTCCCGCTTCCGACGACTGGGGCATATAGCGCATGTGTCGCTGCTGCTTTATTTGCGATTCGTTTTAAATATGCTTTTCTTTCCATCCTCACAGGAGTCATTATTGCAGGCCTTGGGGTTGGCGCAGCGATTTATTCCATTTTTTAATCCAGAGTGTAAAATGTTTGAAAGGTTATAGCGCCTCTTGATTTAATGCTATGTTGGACGCTAGCTTATTTGAGAAAGGAGACGGCGAGATGAAAGAGTGGAAGAAGGAAATATCCCCAGCGCTTGAAAGCAAGAGAGACGAGTTTTTGCTGTTAGGGTATAGTGGAGCGACCATGGACGAAATCTGGGAATGTCTCCTTGCACGCCTTGAAAGAAACAATGAATTAGAAGAAGTAAAGTTGCACAGACTTGTGAATGAAATTATGCGTTTATCGGTGAATGAATATATGAATTGGTTAACCATTCATGCGTATAAAGGCACGAAAACGTTTGAAAGTCAGACTTAGAAAAGACTAAAATTGACAGAAAAATTCATATTTCGATATAATAGCTAATATTGTGTGCTATCCGTTTTACATAAGCATTAATGTTGGGGGTTTAGAGAGGAGTTTTATTCCATGGTAAAAAAAGGCCGGATCGTTGCGTTCTTTTTGATCGTCCTTTTACTTGGCGGATTAATTGGAACAACCGTCATGGGTGTAACAAAAGATATTAAATTAGGCCTTGATCTGCAGGGTGGATTTGAAGTTCTATATGAAGTAGAACCGGCTCAAGAGGGCCAGGAACTTAGTCAGGACCTGTTAAACAGCACAGTAAGCGCTTTGTACAAGCGTATTAACGTATTAGGGGTTTCAGAACCTCGTATTACGATTGAAGGGGAAGATCGCATTCGCGTTCAGCTCGCTGGAGTGAAAGATCAAAACCAGGCGCGTGAACTTCTTTCCACTCAGGCTGAGCTCACCTTCCGAACCACGGATGATGAAGAGAAAATGAGCGGAGCTGATCTTAAAGAAGGCGCCGCCAAGGTTGTATTTGATAACAACCAACCCGTTGTTCAGGTAACGCTTAAGGATCCCGAAAAATTTGCAAATATAACTCGAGACCTCAGTCAATTGCCTCAGCCGGATAATCGACTAGTGATCTGGCTTGATTATGAAGAAGGCGATTCTTATAAAGAGGAAGTTACAAAGCCAGCTGATGAACAGAAATTTATTTCCGATCCAGCGGTCAATCAAGTGCTTTCTCAAAATACTGTAGTTATTTCAGGACCACCATTTCAGCTTGAAGAAGCTGAAAATCTAAAAGAGCTTTTAAACGCAGGTTCTTTACCGGTTCAGCTAGATGAAATTTATTCAACTTCAGTGGGTGCACAGTTCGGCGAACAGTCTCTTGATAAAACGGTTATAGCAGGATTTATTGGAGTCGGTTTGATTTTCTTATTCATGCTGTTCTATTACCGTTTGCCGGGAGCAATTGCGGTGATTACGTTAACTACGTACATCTATTTGATTCTTGTTGTCTTTAATTGGATGAACGCAGTATTAACTCTCCCTGGTATTGCTGCACTCATCCTCGGCGTAGGGATGGCGGTTGATGCGAATATTATTACGTATGAACGAATTAAGGAAGAGCTTCGTTCAGGTAAATCCGTCATGTCGGCCTTCAAGGCTGGGGGAAGACGTTCGTTTACAACTATTTTTGACGCAAACATCACGACGTTAATTGCAGCAGGAGTTCTATTTGCATATGGAACAAGCTCTGTTAAAGGATTTGCAGTGATGTTAATTACTAGTATCGTCGTTAGCTTTTTGACTGCCGTTTGGGGTTCACGAATTCTTCTCGGCCTATGGGTCAAGAGCAGGGCACTGAATAAAAAGCCCGGACTTTTTGGCGTAAAGGAGAGTGAAATCGATGAGCTCTAAAGTAAGAGACATTAAATTTGATTTTGTCAAACATCGAAATAAGTTTTTTGCGATTTCACTAGCTTTAATCGTTCTTGGTGGGTTAGCGATTGCTATATTTGGTCTAAATTTAGGAATTGATTTTTCTAGTGGATCACGTGTTGATCTCCAATCTGATAGTAAACTAACAACAGAAGAAGTAAGCGACGAATTCGATGGACTTGGATATAAACCCGAATCAGTAACTCTTGCTGGTGGTGGTGATATTGCCGTTGCTGCATTTAAGGATGAGCTTGACAAAGATGAAGTTGCTGAAATTAAAAATCACTTCACAGAGCTTTATGGTGCTGAACCAAGTATTAGTACGGTCTCACCTGATGTAGCAGTTGATCTTGCTAAGAATGCGTTTATCGCAGTTGCTATTGCTTCGATAGGAATTATCGTATACGTTGCACTAAGGTTTGAATGGTTACAAGGGCTTGCCGCTGTCGTTGCGTTATTCCATGATGCGTTCTTCATAATTGTGGTATTCAGTATCCTGCAGATTGAAGTGAACATTACGTTTATAGCAGCAGTACTAACGATTGTCGGTTATTCCATAAATGATACGATCGTTACCTTTGATCGCATACGTGAAAATATGAAGTTTGAAAAAAAGGTCAAAACATTTGAGGACGTCGCACGTGTTGTGAATAAAAGTCTTGTTCAAACGCTTGCTCGTTCCATTAATACAGTGCTAACGGTTGTCTTTGCTGCTGCTGCTCTTACGGCCTTTGGCGGCGAAGCAATTAGACCATTTGCGATTGCCTTATTGATTGGACTAGTCGCAGGTACGTATTCATCTCTCTTCATTGCCTCGCAGCTTTGGGCAGTATGGAAGGGGAAACAATTGAAGAAGAAAAAGTTCGCCCCTGTTGAAGGTGAAGCATAAGAGAATTCCTTTGAGGGTGCCCGGATGAAGTGAAGCCATGGCTTAGCCATGGCTTTTACGTGTCCAAATGGTGCGGTGTGAGATTTTGAAATAAGGGAAAAGCTATAATGACTTGTTACGTAAGAGGTGAAAAAATGAATAAAGAAGAGCGGTTTCGAAAAGCTGAGATTGCAGCGATCATTGGTATACTAGGAAATATTATCCTAGCAGTACTTAAAGGCGTTATTGGGTCGATCTCCAATAGTCGAGCTCTTATTGCCGACGCCGCACACTCGGCATCAGATGTAGCTGGCTCATTTGCTGTTTTTGTTGGTTTGCGAGCCGCTAAGCTACCACCCGATAAAGATCATCCCTACGGTCATGGTAAAGCAGAGTCAATTGCAGCTATTATTGTAGCTGTGTTGTTGTTATTAGTTGGCGTTGAAATTGGAATAAGTTCAGGGAAGGCGATATTCGAACCTATTGAGGCCCCCGGTACTCTTGCTCTCTATGCAGCTCTCATCTCGATTGTGGTCAAAGAAGCGATGTTTCGATATAAGTATCGGTTGGGTAAAAAGATAAAAAGTGATGCACTGATCGTGAATGCGTATGAACATCGCTCAGATGTCTATTCTTCTATTGCTGTTTTAATAGGGATTGCAGGTGCCATTTTAGGAAGCAAATTTAGCTTGCCATGGCTCATTTATGCCGATCCGATTGCAGGAATTTTCGTTTCTGTTCTGATTGCTAAAATGGCTGTGAAGCTTGGTTTCGAATCCATTCACACAACACTCGATCATGTGCTGCATGAGGAGGATACGACGGAGTATAAAAAAAGTGATTACCGGGATGCCAGGGGTTGTGAACCTTGATGAGTTCTATGCTAGAGAGCACGGACACTATGTTATTATTGATATCAAGCTTGGTGTAGACCCGGATATTTCTGTTAAAGAAGGACATGACATCGGTAAGGACGTGAAGAAGCGACTTCTTGAAGAAGATGACGTGCATGATGTGTTAGTCCACATTAATCCTTATGAACCGAAGGAAAAAAAGAGAGAGTAATGGAATAGGTATTGTAGTAGAAGAGGAGGTAGATAAGGATGAAGGGACAATGGGGATTAGTTGTAGCACTTATTTTCGCCTTAATTATAGCGGTGTTTTCAGTCGTGAATGTAGATCCTGTACAGGTGAACTATGTATTTGGAACTTCGGATTGGCCGCTTGTGCTTGTCATATTGGGATCTGTATTGATGGGTGCGATTCTTGTGCTTGGTTTTGGAATGGTTAAGTATTACAGACTGAAAAGAGAGCTGAGAAAGTTACAAAAAGAAAATGAAAGGTTAATAACAGAACCAGTATCAAATGAATCAAAAGCTGTCCATACTCCACTTGATGGTGAGGCAGCAGATGAGGGCACCGGTACTGAAGGGGAATAATGACGAGAAAGCCTTGATTAAGTTCAAGGCTTTTTATAGTGGAGTGAAGAGGGATTGTAAAAGATTCCTCTTCTTGAACTATGGTCAAACCTCCTGAAACTATATATAATGAACAAGTTAAGAGGTGATTCGATGTTAAGGTCTAAAACACGCTGGAAACTGGCTGAAACAGATGAAACAAACATTGATCGGCTCCAGAGTGAACTTGGAATTTCTCGACTTGCTGCTTCGCTTTTAGTTAATCGAGGTATTGAGGGAGAAGAAGAAGCGAAAAGATTTCTATATAAAGAGAATTTAACTTATCACGACCCATATTTAATGGATGGTATGAAGGAATCGGTCGAAAGAATTCAACAGGCGATTGCTTCTGGTGAGCGAATCCTTATTTTTGGTGACTATGATGCCGATGGCGTTAGCAGCACGACTGTACTTGTCTATACGTTGCGCGAGCTTGGCGCTATATTTGATTACTATATTCCTAATCGATTTACAGAGGGATACGGTCCGAACGAAGCTGCTTTTAGGCAGGCAAAAGAAGATGGGTATCAACTAATAGTGACTGTAGATACAGGGATATCCGGTGTACATGAGGCGGAAGTTGCTAAAGAAATCGGTATTGATCTCATTATTACTGATCATCATGAGCCTCCTCCGGTTCTGCCCGATTCCTACGCGACAATAAACCCTAAAAAGCCAGGGTGTGGTTATCCATTCAAAGGTTTAGCAGGAGTAGGGGTTGCATTTAAACTTGCGCAGGCTTTGCTTGGAAGAATTCCAGGGGATTTATTAGAGATCGCCGCAATGGGTACCATCGCTGATCTTGTGCCACTTCAGGATGAGAACCGTCTTTTAGCAAGCGAAGGTATTCGCGCCCTTCAAAATTCAAATAAGCCAGGAATAAAAGCTTTGCTAGATGTATGTGGTCTAAAGGGTCAGGAGCTTAACGAAGAGCATCTTGGTTTTGGGATAGGACCGAGACTAAATGCTGCGGGCCGTCTTGATAGTGCAGACCCAGCAGTTGAACTGCTGACAACAGATGATCCGATTCTTGCTGAACAGCTGGCATCTGATATTGATGCTCTTAATAAGAATCGTCAGGAACTAGTTAATACAATGACGAAAGAAGCGATTGAAGAGGTTGAGTCAAAGTACTTGAGTGATGAAAGCAATCGTGTACTCATCATTGCTAAGGAAGGATGGAATGCGGGGGTCATTGGAATCGTGGCTTCACGACTTGTTGAAAAGTATTATCGTCCAACCATCGTGATGAGTATTGATCGTGAGAAAGGTGTCGCAAAAGGATCTGCACGAAGTATTGAGGCCTTTGATATGTTTGCAAACCTTTCTGAGTGCAGAGACATTCTCCCTCACTTCGGTGGTCATCCAATGGCCGCTGGTATGACCATTGATTTAAGCTACCTAGAAGATTTGCGTTCAAGATTAAACGAACAGGCTTTAGATAAATTAACAGAAGAAGATTTGACACCACTTACAAAAGTAGATCTTCACTGTCGTGTAGAGGATGTTACTCTTGAGACAATTGAAGAAATGAATCTTTTGGCTCCTTTTGGAGTAAGTAATCCGAAACCAGTCGTTATGCTAAAAGACGTTCATCTCTCTCAAATCAGAAGGATTGGGAGTCAGGACAATCACCTCAAGGTAGGTCTTGAGGAAAACGGCGCTACGCTAGATGGCGTAGGGTTTCATTTCGGTTATGCATTTGAAGAAATAGCATCAAGAGCTGCTGTAAGCGTAATTGGCCAACTCTCCGTCAACGAGTGGAATGGACTTCGAAAGCCACAAATCTTTGTGAAAGATATCGCTGTGAATGAATGGCAGCTCTTTGATTATCGTGGCATTCGAGATTTGAAAAAACGACTTGAAATGTTGCCGCTCGATAAGCTTGTTATGGTAGCTTTCCAAAAAAACACCATGACAAAGCTTGGACTTGAGAATTGGAAAGACTACATTATTGTTGATCCAACAGAACAAGAGAAACTAGCAATTGAGAATAAATATGTTATGCTACTCGATCTTCCGGATTTAGAGGAAGACCTTGTCAATCTGTTTCGAAAAGGTGGATTACCAGATCGAACGTATGCGGTATTTGAGCATGAGGAGGATCACTTTTTCTCAACGCTTCCGTCACGTGAGGATTTTAAATGGTTCTATGCTTTCTTAATGAAGAGAGGTAGCTTTAACTTACGCGATGCTGAAAAGCTCGCAAAGCATAAAGGTTGGTCAAAAGAAACAGTTCCGTTTATGTCAGAGGTGTTTTTTGAGCTAGATTTTGTTACAATGGATAATGGACTGATTTCTCTAAATCCACAATCTGTAAAAAGTGAATTAACTTCTTCTAAAACGTATAGGAGTAAGCTTGAAAAAGCAAAGCTCGAAAATGATTTTTGCTATTCCTCCTATCATGCTTTGAAAAGTTGGTTCGATCAATCAGTTAATTGTTTCAATAGCACTGAGGAGGCCATTAAGTAAATGAATTATAAAGATTATATCGCAGTGGTTGAAGACTATCCGAAAGAGGGTATTCGTTTTAAAGACATCACTCCGTTAATGCAAAACGGCGAAGCTTACCGAGGAGTCGTTAATGATATTGCGGATTTTGCGAAAGATAAAGATGTTGATGTTATTGTAGGACCTGAAGCAAGAGGATTTATCGTAGGATGTCCGGTTTCATATATTCTTGGTATCGGTTTTGTACCTGTTCGAAAAGAAGGTAAATTACCACGCGAAGTAGCTAAAGTAGACTATGGTCTTGAATATGGTAAAGACGTCCTTACGATTCATAAGGATGCTATTAAGCCAGGTCAACGAGTATTGATTACGGATGATTTGCTTGCGACTGGTGGTACGATCAATGCAACGATCGAGCTAGTTGAAATGCTTGGTGGAGTTGTTGTAGGACTTGCTTTCATGATTGAGCTTTCCTATCTCGAAGGGCGTAAAAACCTTGACCGCCATGATATCTTTACTCTAATGACATACTAAAGAATGGAGTGTCCGAATAGCCGGACGCTCTTTCTCTTTATGCACCTTAGACACAAAGATTGAGCGTTTACTAATTAGGGAAAACGACATTTTTCTCTTAATCTCTTTACATGCTGACTTTTTTTAACGATAATAGAAGCAATATACCAACAGTAATCAAGGTGATTTGATGACGATAGAAGAAGTGATGGAAAGAGCGGAGAAGTATCTGTCTGAGGACGATCTCTCTTATCTTAATAGAGCATTTGAATACGCGCGAAACGCACATGAAGGCCAGTACCGCAAATCGGGTGAACCCTATATTATTCATCCTATTGAGGTTGCTGGCATTCTTGTGAACCTTGAAGTAGACCCTGTGACAGTGGCTGGGGGCTTTCTTCATGATGTCGTTGAAGACACCGACGTGACGCTTGAACAAATTTCTGATGAATTCAGCCCGGAACTTGCCATGCTCGTTGATGGCGTTACGAAGCTGAAGAAAATCAAGTATAAGTCCAAGCGGGAGCAGCAAGCTGAGAATCACCGGAAGATGATGATCGCTATGGCTCAAGATATTAGGTGCATTCTGATTAAATTGGCTGATAGACTTCATAACATGCGTACGCTTAAGCACATGCCAAAAGAAAAACAAATGCAAAAAGCGAATGAGACGCTAGAAATATTTGCGCCTCTAGCCCATCGTCTAGGTATTTCCACTATTAAGTGGGAGCTTGAGGATACGGCGCTTCGTTATTTAAATCCACAGCAGTATTATCGCATCGTGAATTTAATGCAAAAGAAACGGGCTGAGCGTGAAGGGTTTGTCCATGAAGTTGTGGACGAAATTCAAGAGCGTGTGAAAGAAGTTTCCATTGAAGCTGAAATTTCAGGTCGTCCGAAACATATCTATAGTATCTATCGGAAAATGGCTAAGCAACATAAGCAATTTAACGAAATTTATGATTTGCTCGCGGTACGTATCGTTGTGAATAGCATCAAGGATTGCTACGCCGTTCTTGGCATTATTCACACATGCTGGAAGCCTATGCCTGGTCGTTTCAAAGATTATATTGCTATGCCAAAAGCGAATATGTACCAATCGCTTCATACGACAGTCATTGGACCAAAAGGTGATCCTCTCGAGGTGCAAATTCGAACGTCTGATATGCACAAAGTTGCTGAATACGGGATTGCCGCTCATTGGGCCTACAAAGAAGGCGATGAGAATCAGGTGAATAGCTCATTTGAGAAAAAGCTATCATGGTTTAGGCAAATTCTTGAATGGCAAAATGATGTTTCGAATGCTGAAGAATTTATGGAGTCTCTTAAGATTGATCTATTCAGTGATATGGTTTTTGTCTTCACGCCTAAAGGAGACGTATTTGAATTGCCTACTGGCTCGGTACCTCTTGATTTCGCCTACCGCATTCATACTGAAATTGGGAATCATTGCATTGGCGCAAAAGTGAACGGCAAAATGGTACCACTAGATCATCGGTTGAAAACAGGGGATATCGTTGAAGTTCTAACTTCTAAGCACTCTTATGGTCCAAGTAAAGACTGGTTAAAAATCAGTCAAAGCTCCCACGCTAAGAATAAGATTAAGCAATGGTTTAAGAAAGAAAAGCGTGAAGAAAACGTTGAAAAAGGCCGAGAGCTTGTTGAGAAAGAAATTAAAAACCATGGCTTTGAGTTAAAGGCTGTTTTGACTTCAGATAACATTGCAAATGTATCTAAGAAATTTAACTTTACAAGTGAAGAAGATATGTACGCAGCTGTTGGATATGGTGGAATTACAGCTGCACAAATCGCAACAAGGCTGACAGATAAGGCTCGTAAAGAACGGACGAAAGAGCAGGAAGAAGAGCTAGCAAAATCAATTATTGAAGGTAAGATTCATTCACCTTCTCGGCCGCCAAAGAGAGCAGAGTCGGGTGTGCGAGTGAAAGGGATAGACAACCTGTTAATCCGCCTTTCACGATGCTGTAACCCTGTTCCAGGTGATGATATTGTGGGCTATATCACGAAAGGGAGAGGTGTCTCGATTCACAGGAAAGACTGTCCTAATGTGAATGAAGAGAATGGTCAGGAACGCCTCTTAGAGGTTGAATGGGAAAGTGACTCTCCAAAAAACTATAATGTTGATATCGAAATCAGTGGTTTTGATCGCAGAGGTCTTCTGAATGAGGTTCTTCAGGCTGTAGCAGAAACCAAAACCGACATGACGTCTGTTTCAGGTCGATCAGATAATAACAAGATGGCAACAATTAGTATGACTGTCTCCATTCGGAACACAGCTCATCTTCAAAAAGTGGTTGAGCGCGTTAAACGAATTCCAGATATTTATGCTGTTCGTAGAATTATGCAGTAGTTAAGAAAGGGAGTTCTCCATGAAAGCCGTTATACAACGTTCAAAGCAAGCCTCAGTCACCGTGAATGGAGAAACTACAGGTGAGATCGAACATGGCCTTGTGGTGCTCCTAGGGGTCACGCACGAGGATACAGAAGAGGATGCAGGCTATCTTGCCACTAAAATTGCAAACCTTCGTATATTTGAGGACGAAAATGATCGAATGAACCTGTCAGTGAAAGACAAAGGTGGAGCTATTCTATCTATATCACAATTCACGTTATATGGTGATTGTCGTAAAGGGCGACGTCCAAACTTTATGAAAGCGGCAAAACCTCCTGAAGCCAGCGTACTTTATGATAAGTTTAACGCTTTACTTAGAGAAGAGAGTCTCGAGGTGCAGACAGGTGTTTTTGGTGAGATGATGGACGTACAGCTTACGAATGACGGACCTGTAACTCTTATCATTGAGAGCAAAGAATGACAAAAAACCGCAATTCCTAATTGGAATTGCGGTTTTTTGGTTCATCCATATAGATAGAAAAGCAAGTCAAACTGTTCTTCATCTTAAGCGTTACTACTGTAAAAAAGTAAGGATGCCATTTGAAATTTCAGTAGTCACTTTTGATTGGTAATCCAACCTATTCACTAATTGCTCTTCCCATGGATTTGAGAGAAAGCCAAGCTCAAGAAGGACAGAAGGCTGCTTATTGTTCCTTAGAACATAATAATTTCCATATCGAATACCGCGATCTCTCAAAGTTGTATCATCTCCGATTTTGGCGTGTATCGCTGAAGCTAGGGACATATCATTCTCACCATAATAATACGTTGTTGCTCCATTTGCAGTTGGATCAACTGTGCTATCGAAATGAATACTTACAAATGCGTCGGCTTTATAACGATCTGATAAAAGAGTTCGTTCAGAAAGAGAGACAAATGTATCATCATCTCTCGTTAAAATAACTTGAACCCCTGCATTCTTTAATTTTTCCGCGATAGTTGTTGTCGTCTTCAATGTAAGGATTTTTTCAAGTGTCGTAATGCCTAGGGCACCACTGTCGTAGCCACCGTGACCAGCATCAAGAACAACTGTTTTTCCAGATTTCAAGACAGGCGAAGTGGATAGTTTAGATGCAGTAGAGACGACCCAGTCAGCAACGTATGCTGAACGACCATCGTCAAGAAGGATACGAAACCATTTGCCTTCTTTTGCAGCTATTTTGTAGCGCGCTTTTGCAGGCGCTTGTTTAATAACTTCATAATTCAACCCCGGCCCACTTCTTAAGTTTGTTGCCTGGTATAGAATTGTAAGAAATTCTGACTCCTCTTGTTTGTCTGTTTCTTGCAAATAGGTACTGTCTACCCAACCAGTCTGTCCATTCTGATAGCGAATGAAGCTCCAGTTTTTTTCTTGACGAACTTCTTCTACAATTGTTCCTGAAGGGAGTTGAAATATGATCCGGTTCTCTGTTCCTGGGAAGTCACGAACGTTTAAGATACGCGCCTTTACTTCTTTTACCTGGCTTGTTTTTTGATCTGGGCTAGCTGTTGTAGAACTTACTAACCAGGACGCTACCCATCCGGTCTGTCCTTTAAATTGAATGGAGGTCCAATCGCCTGCAGTCTCAAGCACATTCCACTCAGAATCTTGAGTGATATTTCCAATAACTTTGTATTCTTTACCAGGGCCAGCACGGACTTGAAGATCAGACACGGTTGATTGTATTGATTTCCTCTCTTTGGAATCAGAAGAAATGCTTACTAGTCTACTTGAAACCCAACCTTCTTCCCCAGTATGAAGTTGAATGTTTGTCCAATCGGTCTTACTTTCGAGAACGATGGCTGAATCCCCTTTATGAACCTGTGTGATAACAGATGAAGTAAGAGAGGGTTCGGCGCGAACATTTACAGTTTCCTCAAAATAAGCATTTTTCTCAGCCGAAGCAGAAGTAGAGAAAATAATGGATATGACAAAAAATAAAAATGCAAAAATCATTTTTTTCAAGTGATGACTCCTTTCAATGACGCCTGCTGCTTTCATAGATAATTTCTTTATCGGATAAAAAGATTCCTTCGTTAAGTAGTAAAATGCATTCTTTTTGGTGAAACTAAGAAATAATTGAACTAATAAAAGGGTGGGGTCTTGTGAGATCAACTAATAAAGAAATGATGAGCTATCATATGTCACAGCCGGAATTTGGTATCGACTTTCATGATTTTCTACAAAAAGAACAGTGTTTGTCAAATATGGAACTCGCGGAAGAATTTGGACTGTCATTAAAAAGTGTGAAAATCATGAAACAAAAAATGAAGCGATAATGTTTTGTAAAACCAATCCTAATATACTTGACAAAAAAATCACTGACTCGTATGATAGAAAACAATTCAGTAAATCGATACGAAGCTCCGAAGAGGAAGAAAAGTAAAAAAATACCGGGTTGATCAGAGAGGAAATGCCGCTAGGCTGAGAGCATTTCTCGATACCGCTTTTTTGAAAGACACTTCCAAGGATCGTCTCCGAACAGATAACTCAGTAGGGGACGACGTAGACAGGCGTTAACTGTTTTAAGAGGAAAGATTTATCTTTCCATTAGGGTGGCACCGCGGGTAACTCTCGTCCCTGAATTTCGATTCAGGGATGGGAGTTTTTTTGTATCCAAAAAAAGGATTTAGCCCATTAGAATTAGCCGTTAGAAGAGCTTCTTGCTAGTGATTAAAGGAGGATATAAACATGAGTTTTCAAATTCCTAGAGGTACTCAGGATATTGTTCCTGGTACGTCGGAGTTATGGCAATACATTGAAGATGAGGCAAGAGATATTTGCCGCAGATACAATTATCATGAACTTCGAACGCCAATATTTGAGCATACCGAGTTATTTCAACGCGGAGTAGGCGATACAACAGATATCGTTCAAAAAGAAATGTATACATTTGAAGACCGCGGTAATCGTAGTTTAACACTCCGACCTGAAGGAACAGCTTCGGCGGTTCGAGCTTATGTGAATAACAAGATGTACGGTTTACCCGAGCAGCCAGTTAAACTGTATTACATCGGCCCTATGTTCCGCTATGAACGTCCTCAATCTGGGCGGATGAGACAATTTGTTCAGTTCGGAATTGAAGCGTTAGGAAGTAATGACCCTTCGATTGATGCCGAGGTTATTGCGCTTGCGATGAGTTTGTATCAAGAATTGGGACTTAAAAAGCTTAAACTATATTTGAATAGTCTCGGTGATAAAGAAAGTCGTGAGGCACACCGTCAGGCATTAATTAATCATTTTGAGCCAAGAATCGGAGAGTTTTGTAGCGATTGTCAAAATCGCCTGGAGAAAAACCCCTTACGTATTCTTGATTGTAAAAAGGATCGTGACCATGAATTAATGGGAACTGCGCCTTCCATCATCGATTATTTAAATGAGGAATCGACTGTTTACTTTACAAAAGTAAAAGAAGCCTTAGATCAAATGGGAATTGATTATGTTCTTGATGACCGCCTTGTACGCGGATTAGATTATTATAATCACACAGCATTTGAAATCATGAGCGACGCTGACGGCTTTGGAGCTATTACGACGTTGAGCGGTGGTGGTCGCTATAATGGACTTGTTGAAGAGATGGGTGGCCCATCAACACCTGGAATCGGTTTTGCAATGAGCATTGAGCGTCTATTAATGGCATTGGAAGCAGAAGGTGTTGAGCTCCCGATTGAAAAGACAATTGATTGTTATGTTGTCACAATGGGGGAAGAAGCACAAAAGGTTTCTAATGGCCTTGTTCAGAAGCTTAGAAATGCTGGGATTTCCACAGAGCGAGACTACCTTGATAAGAAGATGAAAGGTCAGTTTAAAGCGGCTAATCGACTCAAATCAAAGTACGTAGCTATTCTAGGTGATGAAGAAATTGAAAAGAATGAAATTAACATTAAAGATATGAACTCAGGTGAGCAAGAATCAATAGATTTAACACATGTTGATTCTTATCTGAAAGGGGAATTAAAGGAGGAAGTTGGAGAATGATCGGAAGAAGCCATTCATGCGGGAAAATTCGTGAAAGCGAGATCGGGCAAACAGTAGAATTAAAAGGTTGGGTTCAAAAGCGTCGTGATCTTGGTGGATTAATCTTCATTGATTTTAGAGACCGTTCAGGTATTGTACAGGTTGTATTCAATCCAGACCTTTCAAAAGAAGCGCTTGAACTTGCTGAGAAAGTTAGAAGTGAATACGTACTAGGCATTACTGGTAAAGTAGTATCTCGTGCGGAGGGAACGGTTAATCCGAATCTTCCAACAGGGTCGATTGAGGTACATGCTGAATCACTTGAAATCCTCAATGCTGCGAAGAATCCTCCCATTAGCATTGCGAACGATGTAGAAGTTGGAGAAGATATTCGCTTGAAATATCGCTACCTGGACTTGAGACGTCCGGTGATGCAAGAGACATTCAAGCTCCGTCATCGAACAACTAAAGTCATTCGTGATTTCCTGGATCATAATGAATTTCTTGAAATTGAAACTCCAATGTTAACAAAAAGTACACCTGAGGGCGCTCGTGATTACTTGGTACCAAGCCGTGTGCACGAAGGAGAGTTCTACGCTCTTCCGCAATCTCCGCAGCTCTTTAAACAACTGTTAATGGTTTCAGGATTTGAACGTTATTACCAGGTCGTTCGCTGCTTCCGAGATGAGGATCTTAGAGCGGACCGTCAACCTGAATTTACTCAAGTCGACATTGAAACATCCTTCCTTCCAAAAGAAGATTTAATTGCGATGATGGAAGAAATGATGAGTGCGGTATTGAAGGAAACGAAGGGATTAGAAATTGAAAAGCCATTCCAACGCATGACTCATGCTGAAGCGATGAATCGCTACGGATCAGACAAACCTGATACGCGTTTTGAAATGGAATTTGTGGATGTATCTGATCTTGTAAAAGACTCTGACTTTAAAGTATTCTCTAGTGCTGTTTCTTCTGGTGGAGCTGTTAAAGGTATTAATGCAAAAGGTGCAGCAAGTAAGTACTCACGTAAAGATATCGACGCTTTAACAGAGTATGTGAAAACGTACAAAGCAAAAGGACTTGCATGGTTAAAAGTAGAGGAAGATGGTTTGAAAGGCCCTATTTCTAAATTCTTTGACGAGGCTCTTGCATCTCAACTAAAAGAAGCATTCGATGCAGAAGCGGGTGACCTTCTTCTGTTCGTAGCTGACAGTAAATCTGTTGTATCAGACAGTCTCGGTTCTCTTCGTTCAAAGCTTGGAAAAGACCTCGACCTTATTGACTATTCCAAGTTTAATTTCCTTTGGATCATGGACTTCCCACTGATGAGTTACGATGAAGAAGCTGATCGTTATTTTGCGGAACATCATCCGTTTACAATGCCGTTGAAAGAAGACCTTCATCTTCTTGAAGAAGAGCCAGGAAAAGTTCGTGCAGATGCATATGACCTTGTCCTAAATGGTTATGAGTTAGGTGGAGGTTCCCAACGTATTTTCCAGCGTGATATTCAGGAAAAAATGTTTAAAGCGTTAGGATTTACAAAAGAAGAAGCAGAGGAAGAATTTGGTTTCCTTCTTGAAGCGTTCGAATACGGTACCCCACCACATGGTGGAATTGCATTTGGTCTTGATCGTCTCGTGATGTTGCTTGCAGGAAGAACGAACCTTCGCGACACAATTGCTTTCCCTAAAACAGCTAGCGCAAGCTGCCTGTTAACAGAAGCTCCTTCTCCAGTTAGTGAGGATCAACTAAAGGAGCTGAATCTTGAGCTAGCTAAGAAGCCAGTGGGTGCTGAGAAAGAGTAAAAAATAATAAAAAGGACCTAATACCTGATGATTGAAATCGGTTTGAAGGTCTGCTATAATTCAATTACAAGTTAACGAAGAGTCCTGAAGTGTTCGTTTACTTCCATAATAATTTGAGCCAACACTTTTACAACGGGAGCCTGACTCTTTCCATTCAAAGTACATGCCTCGGTAGCTGAGGACTTACGGAGAATGGGATAAGGCACCCACCTGCCAATGCAGGTTCAACGATTATGGAAAGGACGGCACAGTTGGGGCTCTTCTATTTTTATGACAATTAATAAAGCATCCGTTCATTTTGAACGGATGCTTTTTCTGTTTGAATGGTTTATTAAGTGTTCTAGTTCAAGAGCTCCAATATCTCCGTTTCTAAACGCTCGTCTTCGCTTTTTTTGTCCAGCTGCAGTGGGCAGACCTTCGGTCACTTCACCCTCCAAATCGAACACAAAGGGCGTGTTCAATTTGGAGGGCTCCAGTGCCTGCCGTGTCTAAACGCCCACTTCCGCTTTTGGTGTCTAGCTGCGACTCACAGAAACTGCGATATTTCGCTCTTGAACTAGAACACAAAAGGCGTGTTCTAGTTCAAGAGCTCCAATATCTCCGTTTCTAAACGCTCGTCTCCGCTTTTCGTGTCTAGCTGCAGCGCCCAGCCTCTCGATCGCTTCACCCTCTAAAATGAACACAAAGAGCGTGTTCTTTTTAGAGGGTTCCAGCGCTTGTCGAGGCTAAACGGACGCTTCCGCTTTTCATGATCTAGCTGCAGTGGGCAGCCACTCGGTCACTTCACCTTTTCATCCGAACACAAAGAGCGTGTTCAAATGAAAAGGCTCCAGTGCCTGCCGTGTCTAAACGCCCACTTCTGCTTTTCGTTTTCACCTTGCGACTTTTTCTAGGTTCCCATTCTTATCCATTTTAAATGTTGGGACGTTGTGGTCTTCGTTGTCGTTTAGGACGACCATTCTTCTGGCTCGGTCCATGATTTGGATGAGGGATTGGTAATCTTCTTTCATGATTTGTTGTTCGTTCTCGAGTGTTTTGATTTTTTGATGAAGAAGGGTGTTTTCTTCTTTTAGGTGTTGATTCTCTGATTCTAGTTTCTCGACATTTGTTCTGAGTCTGTTTGTTGAGGAAGCGGATTGTTCTAAGTTTGATAAGAATGAGATTACTTCTCTCATAGTCATTTCTTTTTTCATTTGTACCGGTTCGGTATATGATATTGAAGTTTCAATTAATGGTTGTGAGATTGGTTGTTCTTGGGTGGAAACAGTCGTATGTGTTTCTTTATTTGTGTATTCAGGCTGCCTTCGTTCGGCTCGTTTCATTTCTTTTCGCTGCTTTTTCGCTAGCTTTAAGGCCTGCTCGTATCTTTCGCGGACAATGGCATTCCAGCGGAATCCTACAGCGGCTGATGTGCGACTTAGTCGATCACCAACTTCATCAAAGGCTTTTAATTGCGTACTGCCTTCTCTTACATGCCGCAGCACTGTTTCGGCAAGCATTAAATCATCTTCATGAGACCAGGCATCTTGTCTTACTTTCATTTTCATTCAGCTCCTTTATGTGATTAACATTTTTGCGTTTTGAAAGTAATCATAGCTTTGCCAGTATGGAAGAATTTATACAGAAGTCTTGTAAATTTGAGGTAGATTGCAAGAGTGAATAGAAAAAACAGCAGAGCATAAGCCCTGCTGTTAAGATTTCTTGCTATCGGATTTGATGCGTTCAGCGAAATAATCAAGTCTCTTTTGGATCGTTCTTTCGTGCCCGCGCTCAGTAGGTTTATAGAACGTTTTTCTGACCATGTGATCAGGAAGGTACTGTTGAGGGACATATCCTCCTGGATAGTCATGCGGGAATTTGTAGTCAATCCCATGCCCTAGTTCTGAAGCTCCTTTGTAGTGTGAGTCACGTAAATGAATAGGAACTGTTCCGTTTTTTTCTTTTTTTACTGCTGCAAGTGCAGCGTCTATACCTGAAATCACCCCATTGCTTTTTGGAGCGGTGGCAAGATATAACGCTGCTTCGGCTAGTGGAATTCTAGCTTCCGGCATACCGATAAATTCGACCGCATAGCTGGCCGCATGGGCAATCAGAAGTGCGTTTGGGTCGGCTAATCCAACATCCTCGGCAGCATGGACATAAAGGCGTCTCGCGATAAATCTAGGATCTTCACCTGCATAGATCATTTTTGCTAACCAGTAAAGCGTAGCGTCTGGATCAGATCCTCGTATACTTTTAATAAAGGCCGAAACGGTATCGTAGTGATTATCGCTATCCTTGTCATATTGAAGCACGCGTTGCTGGATGGATTCTTCTGCAATTGCAAGACTAATTACAAGCTTCCCATCTTTATTTGGAGTCGTTGTAAGGATGGCGAGTTCTAACGCGTTTAGAGCTGTTCTAGCGTCTCCATTAGAAACGTCTATGAGATGCTCAATGGCTTCATCCTCGATTTCAACATCGTATCTTCCAAAGCCACGATCCTTGTCGTTAATCGCCTGATAAAGAATGTTTTTAATAGTTGTTTCATTAAGATGTTCAAATCGAAATAATCTTGAACGAGAAAGAAGAGCCGCATTGATTTCAAACATTGGGCTTTCTGTTGTTGCTCCGATTAACACGATCGTTCCATCTTCAACAAAAGGAAGAAGTGCATCCTGCTGTGATTTATTAAAGCGATGGATTTCATCTATAAAGAGCACCGTTTTTTGATCATCAAGCTTTAAGCGATCTTTTGCTTCAGACGTGAGTCTTCTAATGTCAGCTACTCCTGAAGTAACAGCATTTAACTGTTCGAAATGAGCAGATGTAGTGTTGGCTATAATACGTGCAAGTGTTGTTTTACCGGTTCCTGGTGGACCGAAAAAAATCATTGGAGTAAGTTGATCAGCTTGGATGGCTCTTCTCAATAATTTGCCATCACCAATAATATGGTCTTGGCCGATAAATTCTTCAATGGATCTAGGTCGCATTCTGCTAGCGAGAGGTCCAGAAGAAGTATTGTTGTTTTCTTTTGGGTAATCAAATAAATCCATAGAACACCCGTCCTTTCATAGTTATTTGAAACATACTATACGGGTTTTGGAAATGCAAGAAAAACCGGTTCGTGCTATAATAGCGAAGGTTTACTAACAGAATCAATCGCTAAATAGATGAGAGAAGATTGAGTTAAGAGGGATGAGATGAAACCAGATAACAAAGGCATACCATGGTTCTGGATGAGCTGGGGAATATTTGTATTAGGTCTTTTGGTTATGGCTTTTGGCATTTCTCTGATGATTAAAGCTGAATTCGGTAGCGCGCCATGGGATGTCTTCCATATTGGACTGTATCAGCAGTTTGGATTAACAATTGGCACATGGTCAATTCTAATTGGTTTTCTGATTATAGGCTCGACTTCATTATTAGATCGAACCTGGCCAAAATTAGGTGCTTTTCTAAACATGCTGCTCGTAGGTATGTTTATCGATATTTATTTATGGGTTCCTTTTTTAAAAACTCCGGATCATTTGATAGGCAAATTGGTTATGCTTGTTAGTGGTATTCTGATCATGGGGTACGGCATCGGTCTCTATATTGCAGCAGATCGTGGAGCAGGTCCAAGAGATAGTTTGATGCTTGTATTAACAGAACGAACGGGATGGAAGGTACAACATATCCGACTTACTATGGAAATAGTTGTCCTTTCTCTTGGATGGCTTTTGAATGGTCCTATTCATGTGGGAACACTTTTGTTTTGTATTACGATAGGGCCAATTGTGGGTTATTCATTGCCACAGTGCAAAAAACTTGTGGCTCGATTGATAGAAAGAGGTGGCAGATTTGAAGATATCAACAAAAGGAAGATACGGGTTAACAATTATGATGGAGTTAGCAAAAAAGCACGGTGATGGTCCGATTTCTTTAAAGTCCATTGCTAGAAGCAAAGATTTATCAGAGCATTACCTTGAACAGCTAGTCGCTCCATTAAGAAATGCTGGTCTTGTTAAGAGTGTTAGAGGGGCATATGGTGGTTATATTCTAGCGCAAGAAGCAAGTTCAATTACAGCGGGAGATATCATTCGTGTTCTAGAAGGACCCATTAGTCCTGTTGAAGTTATGGACGATGAAGAACCTGCTAAACGTGATCTGTGGTTAAAAATACGAGACGCTGTGAAAGATGTTCTCGATTCTACAACGCTAGAAGATCTTGCCACCTATGAAGGTGAAGGAGAGCAAGATAGTTATATGTTTTATATTTAGTAGCCGGCTCACTGCTGGTAGTAAGAGGTGACTAATAATGAGTGCAATTTATATGGATCATGCTGCGACTTCTCCGGTCCATCCCGATGTTATTGAAGCGATGGTTTCATCACTAAAAAGTGATTTTGGTAATCCTTCAAGTATTCATCAGTTTGGCCGTAAGTCGCGTCATGCACTTGATGAAGCGAGAAACAATCTTGCGAGCAGTATTCATGCTCGAGCTAATGAAATTATTTTCACAAGTGGGGGTACAGAAGCAGATAATCTAGCAATTGTAGGAGCTGCTAAAGGAAACCTTGCTAAAGGAAACCATATTATCACAACAGAGATTGAGCATCATGCTGCACTGAATGCTTGTAAAGTACTTGAAAAAGAAGGATATGTTGTAACGCACTTACCTGTAGATGAGAATGGTAGAATTTCTATAGATGATCTAGAAAAGGCGATTCGGCCAGAGACAATCTTAATAACAGTTATGTATGGTAATAATGAAGTTGGGACAGTACAGCCAATTGCAGAGATCGCCAGGTTGGCAAACGATTCTGATATTCTGTTTCATACCGATGCCGTTCAAGCGTATGGCTTAATCGATCTTGATGTAAAGCAACTTGGCGTAGATCTTCTTTCTGTTTCAGCACATAAAATCAACGGTCCAAAGGGCGTTGGCTTTCTTTATGTTAAGGATGGGACAAAGCTGTTGCCTCATTCATTTGGCGGTGAACAGGAGAGAAAACGACGAGCAGGTACGGAGAACGTTGCTGGCATTGTAGGAATGGAGAAGGCAGCTGAATTAATGCGGATTGATCGAGAAGCGAAAGTGGAGCTTTATCAGAATATGAAGCAAGTGATGCTAGGTGTTTTTGAAGAAGCATCCATTCCTTATCGTATCAACGGTGATCAGGATCATATTCTTCCACATGTATTCAATGTTAGTTTTTTAGATGCAAAAGTGGAACCGATGTTAATGAATCTAGATCTTGCAGGTATTGCAGTATCGAGTGGTTCGGCCTGTACGGCTGGATCGCATGAACCTTCACATGTGTTGACAGCGATGTTTGGTGATAATGAGAGAACACAAACGGCCATTCGTTTTAGCTTTGGATATGGAAATGCAATTGAAGATGCCACAAAAGCTGCGAGTGAAGTCGTTAAGATTGTCAATCGTTTGAAGAAGTTATAAAATAGTCAGGACACAATTTGTGTTAAAGAAGAGGAGGTGCAACCATGGCAGCACGTAAGAATGAAGATATACGAGTCGTGGTTGGAATGTCCGGAGGTGTTGATTCATCAGTAGCTGCATTAATGTTGAAAGAACAAGGCTATGACGTGATCGGCATTTTTATGAAAAACTGGGACGACACCGACGAAAACGGGGTATGCACAGCAACAGAAGATTACGATGATGTTATTCGTGTATGCAACCAGATCGGCATTCCGTACTACGCAGTCAACTTCGAGAAGCAATACTGGGATAAAGTGTTTACTTATTTCCTAGATGAATATAAAGGTGGACGTACACCAAATCCTGATGTTATGTGCAACAAAGAAATTAAATTCAAAGCATTTCTTGAACATGCACTAACGCTTGGAGCAGATTACCTTGCGACAGGGCACTATGCGCAAGTGGTCGAACGCGACGGAGAAGTCAAAATGCTTCGTGGTGTAGACGACAATAAAGATCAAACTTACTTTTTGAATCAGCTCACGCAAGAGCAACTTTCTAAAGTAATGTTCCCACTTGGAGGCATCGAGAAGAAAAAAGTTCGAGAGATTGCGGAAGAAGCGGGTCTTGCTACAGCTAAGAAAAAGGATAGCACAGGAATTTGCTTTATCGGCGAGCGTAATTTCAAAGAATTTCTTGGACAATATCTTCCTGCTCAACCAGGCAAAATGATGACGCTTGGTGGAGAAGAAAAAGGACAGCATGATGGATTGATGTATTATACAATTGGTCAGCGTCATGGCCTTGGAATTGGTGGCGACGGTGAACCATGGTTCGTGGTAGGTAAGAATCTTGACAATAATGTTCTTTATGTTGACCAGGGTTTCCATAATGATCTCTTATACTCTGATTCCCTTATTGCAGTGAATTCAAGCTGGGTTTCGAATCTTCCGATAGAAGAGCATATCTCTTGCACAGCGAAATTCCGCTATCGTCAAAAAGATTCAGGCGTTACGGTGGAAAAGCTGGATGACGATCGCTTGAAAGTAACATTTGATGAACCAGTACGCGCTATTACACCTGGACAAGCCGTTGTTTTCTATAACGGTGATGAGTGTCTCGGCGGAGCAACGATTGATCAAGTATTTAAGAATGCAAGTGAACTAACATACGTTTAACAATTAGCCTCATTTCGAAATGAAATGAGGCTGTTTTTTGAGGTGGAGAAACCGCCGCTAACTTATGCTAAACTAGAGATTAAGTTAAAGAAATAAGGAGTTTTTTTAAATGAGTAATAAAAATGAACAAGCGATTGAAGCAATGAATAATGGACAATTAGAAAAAGCTGTAACGCTACTTTATGAAGCAATAGAAGAGAATCCTAAAGATCCAGTTGCTTATACGAATATTGGAAATCTCCTCGCACAGGCAGGAGAAATTAAGCAGGCTGTCGCATATTTTGAAAAAGCGATTGATTTGGATGAAACGCAGGGGACTGCTTATTATGGCGCAGGAAACGCATTCTTTGAACTAGAGCAGTATAAAGACGCTGCAGACATGTACCAGAAAGCAATCCAGCAGGGGCTTGACCAAAGTGATGTCCACTTTATGATTGGTCAGTGCTTTATGATGCAGGATGCACTTCGATTAGCATTACCTTTCTTCCAGAGAGCTGTTGAGCTCAATGAGGAAGATACGGAAGCGCGTTTTCAGTATGCACTTTGTCTCGCGCAAGATGGGGCAGTCGATGTGGCTCTTCCTCAGTTTGAGAGAGTTGTTGAAGAAGATCCAGATCATGCAGATGCATGGTTTAACTTGGGTGTGAGCTATGCTTATCAAGAAAATTTGACGAAAGCAATAAGCTGTTTTGATCGTGCACTCGCTATCCAACCAGATCATCTCTTAGCAGGAAACGGGAAGAAACAAATGGAACAAGCGATGAACAATAACAATTAAATTTTAAGTTATTGGAGAGAAGATCTTATGGATCAGCCACAAAAAGGGTATATCAAAGGAAGACCCATTCAAATGATTTTTTTAATGAAGATAGTTTGTATGGAGTGGCAAGACTTCGGATTTCTGAAACGAACGAACCTTATGATGAGAAAGAAGTCGTCGTGAATGGAATGATTCCTCGACTTCTTGAAGATGAGACGTATGTATTTTACGGACGCTTTACGGATCATCCCCGTTATGGGAAACAGTATGCTGTTGAATCATTTGAGAGACAGATGCCTGAATCAAAGCCAGGGCTAATCCAATACTTATCTAGTGATTTATTCCATGGAATTGGTGAAAAGACAGCTGAATCGATTGTTGATGTGTTAGGTGAGCGCGCCATAGCTAAAATTATGCGTGATCCATCAATATTAAGTAAGGTTCCAAAGCTATCTGAAGAAAAAGCAAAGGGACTATATGATTCTCTAATGGAGCATCAGGGGCTTGATCAAATTATGATTCGATTAACTGAGTTAGGATTTGGACCGAGACTATCGATGAAAATTTTTAAAGCCTATAAGCAAGAAACGCTCGAGATTGTTGAGAAAAATCCATATCAGCTTATTCAAGATGTGGAAGGTATTGGTTTTCGACGTGCGGATGATTTAGGGAGATCGATTGGTATTGAAGGAAAGCATCCTGATCGCATTCGGGCAGCATGTCTTCATACGTTAAATGAACAAACGTTACAGGTGGGACATGTGTATCTTGAGTACGATGCATTGATTCAATCTGTGAATGAGTTACTAGGTGATAAGCTTGATGAAGCAGATATTTCAAGGGAACTGATCTCTCTTTACGAGAGTGATAAATTGATTCTTGATCGAGAGAGAATCTATTTACATTCACTTTACTATGCTGAAAAAGGTCTTGTGACTGGATTAAATAATGTGATGTCACAAACGGAGTATGCTGACTCTTTTCCGGAATCTGAATTCTATCGTGCTCTAGGAGACCTTGAAGAACGACTTGGTATTCAATACGCTCCCTCACAGCGTGAAGCGGTACAAAAAGCAATCGCTTCTCCGTTTATGATTTTAACTGGCGGACCAGGTACGGGGAAAACCACGGTTATTAAAGGGATTGTTGAGCTCTATGCTGAGTTAAATGGACTTTCACTCGAACCGAAAGATTACTCAAAGGATAAGCCGTTTCCAGTGCTACTTGTAGCACCAACAGGAAGAGCAGCGAAACGGATGAGTGAAGCAACAGGACTACCGGCTTTTACGATACATAGATTACTTGGGTGGAAAGGTGAGGCGGGATTTGAGCATGATGAGAATAATCCGATTGAAGGCAGGTTGTTAATTGTCGACGAAGTATCCATGGTTGACGTGTGGCTTGCCAATCAATTATTTAAATCCTTACCATCTCAAATTCAAGTGATTGTTGTTGGTGATGAAGACCAACTTCCTTCGGTAGGGCCAGGACAGGTGCTCAAGGATATGATCGATTCACATGCAGTTCCCGTTAGTAAACTGACGGACATTTATCGACAAGCTGAAGGCTCTTCGATTATTGATCTCGCGCACTCTATTAAAGAAGGAGAGCTTCCAGAAGAGTTTCGGAAACCAACGCCTGATCGGAGGTTCTTTCCTTGTTCCCAAGCACAGATTATAGAGGTTGTCTCGCAAGTGTGTGGCAATGCATTAAAGAAGGGATACTCTCCTCGGGATATTCAAGTTCTGGCTCCAATGTATCGAGGATCGGCAGGAGTGGATCGGCTAAATCAGGAGCTTCAAAAGCTATTTAATCCTGCAACAGAGCAGCGAAGAGAGCTTTTGCATGGAGATCTCGTTTATCGAGTCGGTGATAAAGTTCTTCAACTTGTAAACAATCCTGAAGACAATGTCTACAATGGTGATATGGGCGAAGTTGTTTCTGTATTTTTTGCGAAAGAAAATATTGAAAAGCAGGATCAGCTTGTTGTTTCATTTGATGGACAAGAAGTAGTTTATGACAGGCCTGACTTTAATCAATTAACACATGCCTACTGCTGCTCCATTCATAAATCCCAGGGTAGTGAGTTTCCGATTGTTGTTCTTCCTATTGTAAGAGGCTATTATCGGATGCTACGAAAAAATCTTCTTTATACAGCCGTTACAAGGAGTAAGGATTATTTGATTTTATGTGGAGAAGAAGAGGCCATTAAACTAGCTATCCAAACAGAAGATGATCAGGTTCGAAACACGCAATTAACGGAGAAACTGCAAGAAATGATTGGGGAACAAAAGACAATTGAAGAGTCGATGTAGAAGCCAGAGAAAATCTCTGGCTTTTTTCTATTTAGCTTTACTAGGTAATTCACGCCTTATGAACATGAGGCTCTGTTGAAAAGAAGCGATTACTTTACAAATGCCGTATAGAATGATTTCAAACTGGACAGGATGGTGTATATCTTCTTAAATAGCTGGATTAGGAGGCATATGGAGATGGAATGTCCAAATTGTAAAAGTAAAAATATAGGGAAAATCGGGGCAAATCAATTCTATTGTTGGAACTGTTTTGTGGAAATGTCGATTATTAAAGGAGTTCTTTCCTTACACCAGGTGGAAGAGGACGGATCGCTGACATCCCTGGATGATTTATTTGAAGACTATGATATGCGAGTTGAGTTGTAGATGGTATTTGCTAGCAGGAGGGATTGACAGTGAAGCGTGAATGGAACCTGAACTGGATCATTTATTTAACGACCCTTCTGCTAGTTTTTTTATGCATTTATTTATTGCTGAAGCTTTCTCCAATTTGGGATCCGATCATCGATGTGTTAACTGTTTTAATTGTTCCATTTTTAATTGCTTCTCTTATAACTTATTTGCTTCATCCCATTGTAGAGAAAATTCATAAAGAAGGTTTGCCAAGAGGGATAGCTGTACTTTTAATCTATGTTCTGTTTTTTGGAGGTACTGGCTATGCGATTTTTAAGGGGCTTCCTCATATTGTGAAACAGTCACAGGAGTTAATGGAGAACGTTCCAATGTTCATTGATATGTATCGGGATGCTGTGCATCATACATATGACTTTACTTCAAACTTACCTCCTTCTTTACAAGGAAAGGTTGATCAAACTTTTCAGGATGTTGAAGATGCTGTTAACAATACATTGACATTGGCGGTTGAATTAGCAAAAAAGTTACTTAGTTCTTTTTTTGTCATTATGATTATTCCTTTCATCGTGTTCTATTTACTGAAGGATTTTGAGACGTTAAAAAAAACAGCATGGAGAATAACGCCACCTAAGTGGAGAGCACCCGGAAAGAACCTACTCATCCGAATAGATGAATCACTTGGTAATTATATTCGAGGTCAATTTTTTGTCATTTCGGTGTTAGGTGTTCTTGCGGCACTGGGGTTCTGGTTGATTAAGCTTCCATATGCCATTCTACTGGGGATTATCGTTGGTATAACAGATATTATCCCATACTTTGGACCTTTTCTTGGTGCGGCTCCAGCACTATTAATTGCATCGACCGTTTCAGTTAAAATGACGATCATTACGATTATCGTTATTGTGGTTCTTCAGTTTATCGAAAGTAATATTCTATCACCCTATATTGTTGGGAAAAGTCTGCACATTCACCCGGTCATCATAATTTTTGGACTTCTTGCAGGGGGAGAGATTGCTGGCGTAATCGGA
This sequence comes from Pseudalkalibacillus sp. NRS-1564, assembly GCF_050467905.1. NCBI lineage: Bacteria > Bacillati > Bacillota > Bacilli > Caryophanales > Fictibacillaceae > Pseudalkalibacillus > Pseudalkalibacillus sp. NRS-1564. The sequence continues at coordinate 149,040 of NZ_JBITPM010000019.1, forward strand.
CTAATTCTTGCAGTGCCTGCTCTTGCGGTTCTAAAAGCACTCTTTCTCTATCGAAACGAAGATGAATGAAGCAATTGACAAACGAATGTTGCTCTGACTATAATAATCCCAGAGATTAAGAATTAAACACATTGACGGAACGAGTATGTTGACCCCTATTCTTGAATACGAACTGTATTCGTTAGAGAGAAGCTCCCTGGCTGTAAGAGCTTTAAGAACAAGATCAGCAGAAAGCTAATCCTGAGTGCGGGTTAATCCCCGCCGTCTCGACCTCGTTACGGTCGCTTGAGGTGATAGACAGTTTTGTCTATAACCAGGGTGGTACCGCGTGAGCATTTAAAAAAAACTCTCGTCCCTGATTTATTCAGGGGTGAGAGTTTTTTTGCGTTCAAAAAACACCACCCCCAAAATCCATTACTGAGTAACTAAAGGAGGATAATTAGTATGAAGAACTTATCATCAGCAGATGTAAGACAAATGTTTATCGATTTCTTTAAAGAAAAAAGTCATTCGGTGGAACCAAGTGCATCGCTCGTTCCACATGAAGATCCAACTTTACTGTGGATCAATAGTGGTGTAGCTACGCTTAAAAAATATTTTGACGGTCGCGTAACACCTGACAACCCAAGAATTGTAAATGCTCAAAAATCAATTCGTACAAACGATATTGAGAATGTAGGCAAAACAGCACGCCATCATACGTTCTTTGAAATGCTTGGGAACTTCTCTATCGGAGAATATTTTAAAGAAGAAGCGATTGAATGGGGATGGGAATTCCTAACTAGCGAGAATTGGATTGGCTTTGATGCTGATAAATTATCTGTCACAATTCATCCGGAAGATGATGAAGCATTTACCATTTGGAAAGAGAAAATTGGACTTCCAGAAGAGCGTATCATCCGTCTAGAGGGTAACTTCTGGGATATCGGGGAAGGGCCAAGTGGACCGAATACGGAAATTTTCTATGATCGTGGAGAAGAGTATGGTTTCGAAGATTCTAAAGAAGAACTTTATCCTGGTGGAGAGAATGAGCGTTATCTTGAAATCTGGAACCTTGTTTTCTCCCAATTTAATCATAACCCTGATGGTACTTATACACCATTACCTAAGAAGAATATTGATACGGGCATGGGACTTGAACGGATGGTATCGGTTATTCAGGATGCAAAAACAAACTATGATACAGACCTCTTTATGCCAACCATTCGTGAAACAGAGCGAATGGCAGAAGTGAACTATGGAGATTCCAGAGAGGGAGATACAGCATTTAAGGTAGTCGCTGATCATATTCGAACAGTTACATTTGCCATTGGTGACGGTGCCCTTCCATCGAACGAAGGTTGCGGATATGTACTAAGAAGATTACTTAGAAGAGCAGTTCGGTTCGCTAAGCAAATTGGTATTAACCGTCCATTCATGTATGAACTTGTACCAGTCGTTGGGGACATCATGGTTGAATTCTATCCTGAAGTTAATGCGAAGAAGGAATTCATCCAAAAAGTAATTAAGAATGAAGAAGACCGCTTCTATGAAACATTAAATGAAGGACTGTCAATTCTTTCAGACATTATGAAGAAAGAAAAAGAAGCTGGTAATCATGTCATCTCTGGTAGCGATGTGTTTCGACTTTACGATACGTACGGTTTCCCTGTGGAATTAACGGAGGAATATGCTGAAGAAGAAGGCATGGAAATTGATCGTACAGGTTTCGAACAGGAAATGGGAATGCAGCGGAAACGTGCTAGAGATGCTCGTCAGGATGTAGGTTCCATGCAGGTTCAAGGTGGCGCGCTTGGCGACATTTCAGTCGAAAGCGATTTTGTCGGTTATGAAGAGCGGTCTGTTGATACAGAAGTAGTCGCAATCATAAAAGATAAAGAGCTGACTGAGGTAGCGTCAGAAGGCGACGAAATCCAGGTTATTCTCCAAAGCACGCCTTTCTATGCTGAAAGCGGCGGGCAAGTTGCAGATCCTGGTATCATTCGTTGCGAGGATGTTCAACTTCGCGTAACGGATGTACAAAAAGCGCCAAATGGCCAACACGTCCATACGGCGGTTGTAGAATCTGGAACGATAAAAACTGGAGCAAAAATAATAGCTGAAATCAATCGTTCGAACCGTTCTGCAATTGTAAAGAATCATACGGCAACTCACCTGCTTCATCAGGCATTAAAAGATGTTCTTGGTGAGCATGTAAACCAGGCTGGTTCACTCGTTGGTTCAGAGCGACTTCGCTTTGACTTCTCTCACTTTGGACAGATTACATCTGAAGAGCTTGAAGAGATTGAAAAACAAGTGAATAATCAAATTTGGGCTAATATTCCAGTGAATACGATGGTAAAGCCTATTGAGGAAGCTAAAGCAATGGGAGCTATGGCGTTGTTTGGTGAAAAGTATGGAGATTCTGTTCGTGTTGTACGTGTTGGTGATTATAGTCTAGAACTATGTGGCGGTACTCACGTTCAAAATACAGCAGAAATTGGATTGTTTAAAATTCTTTCTGAGTCAGGTATTGGTGCAGGAACGCGTCGTATTGAAGCTGTAACAAGCGAAGGAGCTTACCAGGTTTTAAATCAACAAGTATCAATTTTGAAAAATACGGCTGACTTGTTAAAATCAAATGTGAAGGATGTTCCATCAAGAACAGAAGCACTACTTGGTCAGATTCGAGATTTACAACGCCAAAATGACTCACTGACGTCAAAACTTGCAAATGTTGAAGCAAAACAGATGGCAGGAAATGTTCAAGAAGTAGACGGTGTGAAAGTAGTTGCTAAACGCATCGACACAGATATGAATAACCTTCGTAGTATTGTCGATGATCTGAAGGCTCAGATTGGCAGTGTCATTGTTGTACTTGGTAGCGGTGCAGACGGGAAGGTTCAGTTAGCTGCTGGAATTACAGATGACCTCGTAAAAGAGGGATATCATGCGGGGAAATTGATTAAAGAGCTTGCTACTCGCTGTGGCGGCGGTGGCGGTGGCCGACCGGATATGGCGCAGGCAGGGGGCAAAAATCCAGAGAAACTGGATGATGCTCTTGCTTACACAACAGATTGGGTGAAATCCATTTCCTAATTTGGTTTTAGTAGTGTACAATAAGAATTAGTTGACTAGTTACGATTCTAGATGGGGATCGGAGAAAGAGGTGTAAGGAATGAGTTCGATGGACAAAACAATGAAATTTAATTTTCCAGACGACGCATATAATCATGATGTCCAGGAAGTGTTACTCACCGTCTATAGTGCTCTTCAAGAAAAGGGCTATAATCCGATTAACCAGATCGTGGGTTACCTCCTTTCTGGGGATCCGGCTTACATTCCGAGACACAATGATGCGAGAAGCTTAATTCGTAAGCTTGAAAGAGACGAATTAATTGAAGAGCTTGTAAAATCGTATCTTACTCATCATCAGGGATAAGGAGACAGCATGAAAACACTTGGATTGGATGTCGGTACAAAAACAATCGGCGTAGCGCTAAGCGATGCAATGGGATGGACGGCACAGGGATTAGAAACCGTGAAACGTAACCCGGAAGCGCAGGATGTGATTCCTGATCGTTTAATGGAAATCATTAATGGGAATGATGTCAGCAAGATTGTCGTTGGACTTCCTAAGAACATGAATGGCTCAATTGGTCCGAGTGGCGAAGCCTGTCAGGCATTTGCAGAACTTATTCAGACAACGACTAATATTCCAGTTGACATGTGGGATGAAAGACTAACAACCGTCGCTGCAGAACGCATGCTGATTAGTGCTGATGTGAGTCGTAAGAAGCGTAAGAAAGTGATCGACAAAATGGCTGCTGTTATGATTCTGCAAGGATACTTAGACAGCAAGCAAAATTAATGAGGTGAAAACATGGAGGAAAAAGAACGTATTATCATTCCAGATGAAAATGGAGACGAGCATCTATTTGAAGTTCTCTTTACATTTGATGTAGCTGAGAACGGTCAATCTTATATGACTGTAGTTCCTGCTGATCAAGCTGATAGTGAAGAGGAAGTGGAAGTTTATGCTTTCCGCTATGAAGAAGAGGACAATGAAGAGCGAGACTATAAGCTTTTCCCTATTGAATCAGATAAGGAATGGGAAATGGTCGAGGAAATGCTCAACACTTTCTCTGAAGAAGAAGAAGATAGCGAGTAAATTTCAATCAAAAGCTGCCGGTGAAAATCGGCAGCTTTTTTTCTTGATTATACGTTTAGAATTACTGTGTCATGATCGGTTTGAGTAAGATTTCTTATGTGTTTGGATACCTTAGGGCAAAGAATCTTCTTACTGTTTTTTGGAAATGACTACAAACCTTTCAAATAACCTTGTATAATACATAATGGATAATTTTTGGCGAACGTTGGCATCCTTGCCGACAATATGTCGGCATATAGTATAATAGATGAAGAATGAAAGGAGGCCACGGCGTTGTCTGATTTTAAGGACTTGTATAAAGAGAAGCTTATGAAGCGCCAGACCGAGAATCAAACGGTAAGAAAAATAGTGTTTATTATTTTACTGCTTTTAACCATAACGGTGGCTGCCGTTATAACAGGTGGTTACTTCTACATAAAAAACATACTCGAACCAGTAGATTCTGATAGCAAAGAAAAAGCAGCTGTGACTATTCCAATTGGATCTTCAACATCTTCAATTGGAGCTAAACTAGAAGAAGAAGGCATCATTAAAGATGGCACAGCTTTCCGTTATTACGTGAAATATAAGAATGAAAGCGGCTTTCAAGCGGGTGATTATGAACTTTCTCCTTCTATGACGATGGATGAAATTATTGCTATTATGAAGAGTGGGAAAGTAATGAAAGAAGCTGTTGCCACTATATCTGTACCAGAAGGAATTTGGTTAGAAGACATAGCTGCTCGTATTGCGAAGGAACTTGAGTTAAAGAAAGAAGATGTTGTTAAGAAATTAGATGATGAGAAATACTTGAAAGCTTTAGTGAATGAATATTGGTTTTTAACAGATGATATTTTAAACGAAGACATTCGTCATCCGTTAGAAGGTTATCTCTTCCCTGCTACTTATGATTTTGAAGAAGAGCCTTCAGTGGAAGTCGTTGTGAAAGATATGTTAGACAAAACTGATAGCGTCTTAAAAAAATATCGCTCTGAAATAGAAGATCGTGATTATTCCATCCATGAAATGATGACACTTGCTTCGATCATTGAAGAAGAAGCGTCAGCAAAAGCTGATCGAGCAAAAATTTCGAAGGTGTTTTATAATCGTCTCGATAAGAATATGATCTTACAAACTGATCCTACCGTTGTATATGCAAGAGGAGAGCAATCAGGAGAAATCACCCAGGATGATCTTGATGCAAAGTCGCCTTATAATACGTATAAGCAAAAAGGTCTGCCTGTTGGCCCTATTGCCAACCCTGGTGAGTCGTCGATCATAGCGGCAATAGAACCAGCCGATACAGAAGCACTTTATTTCTATGCTCGACCGAGTGGCGAAACGCTGTTCTCAGAAACTAATGAAGAGCACAATAAAAAAGTAGCTAAGTATAAGGAAGAGTGGACACAGTATTATAAGAAGAAAGAGAAAGAAGATAAAGAAAAAGAAGAATAAGAAATTTATGGGGAATGGCGAGTAAGACTACCATTCCCCTTTCGATTATGATAAAATTATTCGGGTTACATGAAGGAGGACCGATCATGATATCCGATCATGTGGAACAATATCTGGAATCTTTACGCCCGAATAGAGAAGACTTAATAAAAGAGATAGAAGAATACGCACGGGAAAAACATGTTCCAATTATGGAACAAACGAGTCTTGATGTGATGCTTCAACTCCTGACCTTTTTAAAACCGGGCCGAATATTGGAAATTGGTGCAGCTATTGGCTACTCAGCAATCCGTATGGCTGAGCGTTTGCCAAATACTGCTATACTCACTGTTGAACGAGATGAAACTCGTTATAATGAAGCGATCGCAAATATTGAAAAAGCAGGATACTCAGATAGAATAACCGTTTTATTTGGGGATGCATTTGAGCTGGCTGATGAGCTTAAGAGCTATGGTTCATATCAAGCGCTCTTCATTGACGCGGCCAAAGGTCAATACCAGCGTTTTTTTGATGAATTTTATGATGAATTAGAAAAGGGCGGAGTAGTGTTTTCGGATAATATTCTCTTTAGAGGTATGGTAGCAGAAGAGGAGATCGAAGAGAAGCGCTTTAGATCAATGGTAAAAAAGCTCCGTCTTTATAATGAATTTTTAATATCCCATCCCGAACTAGATACTACAATATATCCTATTGGAGATGGATTAGCTGTTAGTCAGCGTAAAAACTCATGATAAAGAAAAGCCGACGTACGAATGTACGAGCGGTTTTTCTATAATAGAAGGGGAAGAATTATGGTTAATAGACCCGTAGTAATTGGTGTTGCCGGAGGCTCAGGCTCAGGTAAAACCACTGTAACAAGAGAGATATTTAAACAGTTTGCTGATCAATCAGTGTTAGTCATTGAACAGGATTCTTATTATAAAGATCAGAGTGAAAAGTCAATGCCTGAAAGACTAGGTACAAACTATGACCATCCACTAGCGTTCGATAATGACCTGTTAATTGACCATGTGAAAGAACTAATGTTATATAACCCTATTCAAAAACCTGTCTATGACTATACAGTTCACACAAGATCTGATAAAATTATCCCTGTCGAACCAAAAGATGTCATTATTTTGGAAGGTATCCTAATTCTTGAAGATGAACGTCTCCGTGATTTAATGGATATTAAGCTATTTGTAGACACGGATGCTGATCTCCGTATTTTAAGAAGAATGGTTCGGGATATCCGTGACAGAGGGAGAACGCTTGATTCTGTTGTAGAGCAATATACTTCAGTTGTTCGCCCTATGCACCTTCAGTTTATAGAACCTACAAAGCGTTACGCAGATATTATTGTTCCAGAAGGCGGGCAGAATAGAGTAGCCATCGACCTAATGGTAACGAAGATTCATACGATACTCGAAGAAAAAGCCATGTTATAACGATTAAACGAGGTATATTTACCTCTTTTTTTCATACAGTTTATTACGATTGATGCCCTTAATTGATGAAGGAGTGAAAGAAATGGCAGAGGATAAAAAGTATTACATGACACAAGAAGGTAAAGAAAAGCTTGAAAATGAACTTGATTCCCTTAAAACAGAGAAAAGAAAAGAAGTAGTAGAACGAATTAAAATTGCTCGTAGTTTTGGAGATCTATCTGAGAACTCTGAGTATGACGCTGCAAAAGATGAGCAGGCATTTGTTGAGGCGCGTATTCAAACAGTTGAAAATATGATTCGTAATGCTGAAATTATTGAAGAAGACAATAGCTCATCGAATGTTGTATCAATAGGTAAGCGGGTTAAATTCGTTGAGATTCCAGATGGAGATGAAGAAGAATATATTATCGTTGGTAGTGCTGAAGCTGATCCATTTGAAGGGAAAATTTCAAATGACTCACCTATGGCAAGAAGTCTTCTCGGCCGTCAAATTGGAGAAAAGGTTAACGTGCAAACTCCAGGCGGAGAAATTCGCGTTGAAATTCTAGAAGTTAGCTAATAAATGCAATGTTTAAAAAGACAGCCAATCCGGCTGTCTTTTTCTATGGAATATCAATTGAATTAAAGTTATAAGTCAACAGCAAGTCCCAGGTTACTTATGTTTGAAATAGGGGACATCGGTCGACACTCATATAGAGGTGAGTGGTATGAGTAGGAGAAGGGTGACCGGAGTTGGTTTCCTCTTTATGTGCTTGATGTTCGTGCTAGTTGGGCGATTGATTCAGCTACAATTAGTTGAAACGGAATCTTATTCAAAGCATGAAGTGAATTTAATAGAAGCTAGCATCGATCAGCGTACCCAATCTTATGTACTAGATGAAGGAAGGGGAACGATGCTAGATCGAAATGGTATTCCGATGAGTGAGACCATTCCAGCTTTGGTTCTATTTCCGTTTTTGAAAGATCGGGACTGGCCGATTGAAGAGGTAGCAAAGATTATAAAGACTTCTCCTGATGAAATCGACCGCTCTTTTGATAAGCGAAAGCAACCATTTAATTATGAAAAAAGACTAACATCTGAACAGATGAGGCAAATAAACGAATTAAGTATTCCGGGTGTTTACGCTGTAAATAAACCATTGAACGAAAATCCGTTAGCTGCTCATGTTATTGGAAGTGTAAGACCAAATCCAGATCTAATCAAATCGAAATATCCTGAGAAATGGGCAGAAGGAATAATTAATGAACACACTAAATTAGGTATTTCAGGACTCCAGGCTGCTTTTGATCCCTTTTTAATATCTGAAGGAGATACCACACTCCTTTATCATGCTGATCGTCAGGGAAATCCTCTACTCGGACTTGATGTGAAGCTTTTTTCAACAACAGACTCTTTCTACCCCCTTCAAGTGAAGACAACGTTGGATATGGAGATCCAGAACAGTCTTGAGGAAGCGGTAGATGAAGCAGGTATTACAAATGGTGGAGCAGTTTTACTTGATATCGAATCGAACAATCTTATTGGAATGGTGAGTCGTCCTCTCTTTGAATCGGATGATCCACTTGGAAAAGGCGCAGTCAATCAAATGGTAAAAGGATATTTTCCAGGTTCGGTATTTAAAACGATTATTCTAGCAGCTGCCTATGAGAACGGGATAAAAGACACCCGCACATTCAACTGTGATCTAAATTTATATCGAGATGGACCTGGGAACCGTGACCTAGGAATCATGAACCTAAAGAGTAGCTTTGCAGCTAGCTGCAATGCCGCTTTCACAGAACTTGCTGAAGAGCTCATCAAAATTGATCCGGATGTGATTGAAAATACTGCAACAAAACTAGGGATTGGCAAAACTGTTGGTTGGGAAGATATGCTCTATCATTACGAAGATTTTAAACAGTTTCCCGACGAGTCGGAACCGGTCTTTTTTAAAGATGATAAAGATAAAGTTGTGATTAAGGCGATTGACCAAACAGCGATTGGGCAATTAAATGTTAAGTTAAGTCCACTGGCTATCGCCAATATGATGGCGACAATTGGAAGAGAGGGAGAAGCAAAACAGGTGAGGGCCGTTAGTGACATACTTTATAAAAATGGCACAACTTTCCATAGTTTTAGTGAAAGAAACTTGAACGGAAAACTTTCGAATAAGGTAGTAAAGTCACTACAAGAATCGCTTCGAGAAGTAGTTGTAAGTGGAACCGGTCGTACATATTTAGCTGATTTACCAGTAAAAGTAGCTGGTAAGTCAGGTACTGCTGAACTTGGTGAAGATTTGTCATTTGATCATCAGTGGTTCGCTGGTTACTTTCCTTATGATTCTCCAAAGTATGCTTTGGTTGTTGTTGATTTCGAACGAAAGGAGAAAGAATATAAAACTTATGAAGCTTTTGCTTCAATCGTTAAGCTGTTGCAACAATTTGAGAGACGATAACGAAACAAAAGTCAAGCCTTCTACGAATCATTTAGAGATGATAAAATAAGAGCAACAGCTAAATAGAGGAGTGGATGGGTTTGAGATCACGATATGGGGACCGACATTCAAAGAGAAAACAAAATATCGTATTAAATAGTTTAATTGGAATTGTTCTCGCAGTGATACTTGTACTTGTTGCCAACATTGTGTTTACGGGTAACGACTCTCAACAAACAGCAAGTGAAGAACAACCAACAGCACAAACAAGTTCAGATGAAGAATCGAATAAGAGCAGTGACGATTCCATTACTTCTGATGAAGCCGACTCGAAGGATTCAGAGTCCAATGATTCAGATTCTGACAGTAATGCTGATCAAGATAGTTCAAAAGATGAAAGTACTGACGAAGAGAAAGAAAAAGAAGAGAACGATAAAGAGAAAGAAGATAAAGAAGACCAGGACAAAGAAGAAGCTGATCAAGAGCCAGGTGAACCAAATCTTGAAGGACCGTGGGAGCCTGTGGGTACAGTGCAATCAGGTCCACATAAATCTAGTTATACCAAAGGTACTGATGACTGGAATGAAAAAATAAAAGCAGCAGAATCTGTTATGGGTCTATCAGAAGATCAAATGACTATCTGGAGAATAGGTGGTAATGGTGGGCCTCAAAAATCCTTTGCACGTGTAAGTAAAGCAGGATCGGGAAACCAAGTCTATTACATCGAACTTGAGTGGGTTGATGGAGAAGGTTGGAAGCCGGTTAGTGTAAAGCCCGAATAACAAAAAGCAGGAGCAAATGCTCCTGCTTTTTTTATTTTGCTTTAAAATGAACAACAGCAGAGTAATAAGGTCTGCCTGTTTTTTCATGTGTAAGAGCGTGATGCTGAACAGAATGAACTTGAAGCAGCAGTGCACGGTTGTTATCGATCTGAGTCTGAATTTTATTCTCGATTTCTTCAAGCGAAAATCCTTCGAAAAATTCTACTTTATCATCTATCCGTTCAAGGGAAAAACTCATTTAGTGCTCCTCCTTAAAATACTTTCACATAACAGTGTACACATTTTTGTTAAATCATACAAATTGATATTCAAAAAAGAATATGATAAGTTAGAACCATAATGCATATTATTCATACCTTAATACTATGAATTAAAAACAGGAAAGCGATGTGACAGCAATGGGAAGAGAGTTTATTGATTTATTTGAGCGCTGGGCTGACTCGTATGATACGACGGTGTCTGGTCAAGATGAAGAGTATCGTGATGTCTTTAAGGGATACGACGGCATTCTATCTGCAGTTGCTCAAGCTTCCTCAGGCCACGTGTTAGAATTTGGCGTCGGAACAGGAAACTTAACTTCTATTCTACTTAAGAAAGGCTTGTCGGTAACAGGTATAGAGCCATCAAAAGCGATGAGAGATAAGGCGAGTGAAAGGTTACCTCATGTCACGCTTCATGATGGTGATTTCATGGATTTTCCAACTCCGACTAACCCTGTACAAACAATCGTGAGTACCTATGCATTTCACCATCTCACTGACGAAGAAAAAAGTATCGCCATTCACAAATATAGCCAACTACTGGCTCAAAATGATAAAATTGTATTTGCGGATACAGCATTTAAGAATGACAAAGCTAGAGTAGAGATGCATGAGAAAGTGAAAGCAAAGGGATATTACAATTTGCTACAAGATTTACAGTCGGAATATTATACGACGATTTCAGTGTTGGAGACATTATTTCGACAGCATGGATTCGACGTTACTTTTACTCAGCTAAACGATTTTGTTTGGTTGATGGAAGCCGTCAAAAATTGAACAAGTAAAGGAGTTCGTCATGAAGATCGGTATTATTGGAGCAATGGAAGAAGAAGTTAGAATTTTACGTGACCGTCTCGATCACAGAGAAGAACAGGTGATTGCAGGATCTGAGTTCACTACAGGAAGCATAGATGGCCAGGAGGTAGTTCTCTTAAAATCAGGCATTGGTAAAGTGAATGCGGCCATCGGAACAACATTAATGAATCAACTATTTAAACCAGACTACATTCTCAATACAGGCTCTGCGGGTGGATTTAATCCTGAATTAAAAGTAGGCGACATCGTGATTTCTTCAGAAGTTCGTTACCATGATGTAGATGCAACCATTTTTGGTTACGAATACGGCCAGGTTCCTCAAATGCCGGCTCTTTATGAACCGAACAGCATGCTTGTTGAAGCTGCTGAGCGAAGTGCTGAGAAAGTAACGGAACATCAGGTAGTAAAAGGAATGATCGCGACTGGCGATTCCTTTATGAATGATGCGGAGAGAGTTGACTATGTTAGGTCAAAACTTGCGAACCTAGACGCTGCAGAAATGGAAGCAGGAGCGATTGCACAAGTTTGTTATCAGTTCGGTACACCTTTTGTGATTATCCGCTCACTTTCTGATATTGCAGGGAAAGAATCAAATATTTCTTTCGATCAATTTCTTGAGACAGCTTCAATTAATTCAGCAAACTTAATTTTAAATCTAGTGGAGGAGTTGAGTAAGAATGGCTAAAAAAATGAATGTAGAAAGTTTTAATCTTGATCATACAAAGGTAGCAGCACCATATGTTCGTCTAGTAGGCGTAACAAAAGGACCAAATGGTGATGAAATTTATAAGTATGATATTCGTTTCAAACAACCAAACAAAGAGCACATGGAAATGGCTGGTCTACACTCGATCGAACACTTGATGGCAGAAAATATTCGTAACCATATGGAGAACGTCGTTGATATTGGTCCGATGGGATGCCAGACTGGGTTTTATCTTGCTGTTCTAAATCATTCAAACTACGACGAGATTCTAGAAGTACTCGAGAAAACATTGCAGGATGTTCTAAATGCAGAAGAAGTACCAGCGTGCAACGAAGTACAATGCGGCTGGGCTGCTAATCATAGTTTAGAAGGGGCAAAAGAAATCGCAGACGAAATGCTGACACATCGTGATGAGTGGCACATTATCTTCGCCAAATAGAAAGGATTTCACGCTATGGAAATCTTTCATAATATTCATGAGCTCGTAGGCCGAACTCCGGTCATCGAGCTCCATCATTTTGATCTACCAGTAGGCGTTCGCCTTTTTGCAAAGTTAGAGTTTTATAATCCTGGGGGAAGTATTAAAGATCGTCTTGGTCAGGAACTACTTCAGGAAGCGATTGATCATAATCGAATAGCCCCGGGCGGAACATTTATTGAGCCTACAGCTGGAAATACAGGCATTGGTCTTGCTCTTGCAGCGGTTAATCGAGGGTACACCGTGATGTTTGTGGTTCCAGAAAAATTCAGTATGGAAAAACAGGATTTAATGAGGGCGCTTGGTGCGAAAATTGTCAATACCCCTACTGAGCTTGGAATGAAAGGGGCAATAGCTCGAGCTGAAGAGCTAATTGAGGAAATCCCTAATTCATACATGCCTCGTCAGTTTGGTAATCCTGCTAACCCACTAACCTACTACAAAACACTTGGTCCAGAGTTGTGGAAGCAGCTTGACGGTGAGCTTGATGTTTTTGTAGCTGGGGCTGGAACTGGTGGAACATTTATGGGTACAGCTCGCTATTTGAAGGAGCAGAAGGCGAATGTGAAAACCGTTATTGTAGAACCCGAGGGATCCATTTTAAATGGTGGAGAATCTGGTCCTCATAAAACAGAGGGGATTGGTATGGAGTTTCTACCTGATTATATGGACGAAGCCTACTTTGATAGTATTCATACCGTAACAGATGAAGTAGCCTTCAAACGTGTAAAAGAGCTCGCTGAAAAAGAGGGCCTTTTAGTTGGAAGTTCCTCTGGAGCAGCGCTCGAGGCGGCTCTTATCGAAGCACAGCACGCTCGTCCCGGAACAAATATCGCTACGATTTTTCCAGATAGTAGTGAACGATACTTAAGTAAGAAGATTTATCAAGGAGGCATTTAACCAATGAAGCCAAAAACAAAACTTATTCATGGTGGGATTACCGGTGATCCACAAACTGGAGCTGTATCGGTACCGATCTATCAAGTAAGTACTTACAAACAAGAAGCCGTAGGAAAGTTCAACGGCTATGAATATTCCAGAACAGGGAATCCAACACGTCATGCACTAGAAGAGCTGATTAAAGACCTTGAAAATGGCGTCGCAGGATTTGCATTTGGATCCGGAATGGCAGCCATTTCCTCTATTATGATGATGTTTAATTCTGGAGATCATGTTGTTATGACAGATGACGTTTACGGTGGAACTTACCGTGTAATGACAAAGGTTTTAAACCGTCTTGGTATTGAATCAACTTTTGTCGATACGACTGATTTAGCTGTTGTTAAAGCTGCGATTCAGGATAATACGAAAGCGATTTACGTTGAAACACCAACGAATCCGTTGTTGAAGGTGACCGATATTAATGCCATCTCCAAATTGGCAAAAGACCACAATCTTCTAACAATCGTTGATAATACGTTTAATACGCCTTATTGGCAAAATCCAATTGACCATGGTGCTGATATCGTTCTTCACTCAGCAACAAAGTATTTAGGCGGGCATAGTGATGTCGTTGCTGGACTTGTTGTTGTTAATTCAAAAGAGCTGGCGGAAGAAGTGCATTTTGTTCAAAATTCGGCAGGTGCCATTCTTGGACCGCAGGATTCATGGCTGCTTATTAGAGGATTGAAAACACTTGGGGTTCGTATGGAAGAGCATGAGAAAAACACAGCGAAAATTGTCCAATTCCTTAGTAATCACCCATCAGTCGAGAAAATATATTATCCTGGGCTAAGTACACATCCAGGTAATGATATCGCTGTTAATCAGTCTCGTGGCTTTGGTGGTATGATCTCTTTTGATATCGGAAGTGCTGATAAAGCAGATGAGCTGTTAAGCAAAGTGAAATATTTTACTCTTGCTGAAAGTTTAGGAGCGGTGGAAAGTTTAATTTCAGTTCCTGCTCGCATGACTCACGCTTCTATTCCGAAAGATCGACGAGATGAGCTCGGCATCACAGAGGGTCTTGTACGTATTTCTGTTGGACTTGAGGATGCAGATGATTTAATTGAAGACCTTTCAAACGCATTAGGATAATAGTAGAACCCTTATCTGATATATTTGGATAAGGGCTCTTTAATGATTGGAAAGAGTTACATCTCTAGTAGACCCGTTTCTTATGGTAGAATAAGAGACGGGAGAGGTGAGCGCTATGAAGCAACTTCAAGACAAAATGACAGATTATAAACGTTTTGCGTTTGTATTGCTTAGTCTTAGTGTTTTCTTATATATTGGTTCTTTTCTTCCAGTTGAAGGGAAGACGGATGGTGCAGCCCTTATTTTAACGGGTGGTGGGTTTGTACTCGTTGGGATTGCGATTTTCTTCTATTCTCGCGCTATCGCTATTCAAAAAAAATAAACGAGCAAGATATAAACTATTAAACGATATATGATGAATGATCCATATGTTTTAATGAAAGCCGCTTCCTTTTTGGGAGCGGCTTTTGTATTTCCTAATAAGTCATGATTTCTTTAAGGCGTCCCTGCCATTTCTCGTCATCAAGAATAATTTGAAAAGAGATTCTTCTGTTTTTCTCATACGCGTCACTTGTATTTTCTTCAACCACTGGTTTATATTCTGAATATCCTGTTGCCGCTAAATATTTTGCATATTCTGGAGTATCTAGTTTAGGGTTTGCTTTCATCAATTCCTTTACAACTGCGACAGAGCGATCAGCTGAAAGTTTCCAGTTATCATAGGGAACTTTATCAGTATGTCCTTCGATTAAGATGATATAGAGATACTGACTAATATCTTCTTCATCGATTAAATTAGCAAAAACATCCGCCAGGTCGTTTAAAACTTTTTTCCCCTGAGGGCTAATTTCGGCGCTTCCTGTATCAAATAAAATATCTCCTTCGACTGAAATCGTATTATTTGGTCCGCGAACGATCTTATCTTTGCCAACGTTTTCTTCAAGCTGTTCCTCAATTAAATCACTAATATGCTTTTTGACATCTGCTACTTTGGCAAGCTCTTGTTTCATAACCGTTTGGTCATATGCATCATAGATCATTTGAACGAACGCGATGATCGCGATAAAGAGCATGACAAGAACGATCATCGCCATCATATCAGCAAAACTAGGCCAATAATGTTCTTCATCACTCTGTATTTGAAATCGCCTTTTTCGATTTTTCATCGATTGTCACCAATCACCCTTGATTGGACATGCTGCTGTGCCATTGATTGACGACGCATTTGCTCCTCGTACAAGCGTAGCTGTAATTGATGTGATTCTGAGAGCTGGTGTTGAATATCTTTTAGCTCTCGAGCTAGACCTTGGTAAAGAGAATCAAGACTGTTTGATAGAGCTCTCATTTCATGCTGAAGAGGTTGATCACGCTGGTCTCGTTCCATTCGATGAATAATTGGCTCCAGTGCTTCACGCTTAATTTTATCGAGAGAACTATACCAGGCTTTTTCAAGCTGTAAAACTGATTCAGCGAATTCTTGAGAAGCTCTTCCGTATTGATTTTGCTTATCTTGATAGCGGTAATACCATTCATCCTGCATTTGGTGGACGCGTCTCCCAAGCTCCTCCTGCGAGCCCTGGAACCGCTGCATTTGTTCATCTAAGCCTCTTAAGTAATGTTGCCCTGTTTCTTCTGCTTTCTTTTGAGTTTCCTTGATTAATTGATCCGATCGTTGAACAAGCTGCTCGAATTTACGCTGACCAGATTCATGGTGTTTAGATAAAGATTGAAGTTGACTCTCAAGTGTTTTTAATCGATTCCCAAGGTCGATAATTCCGTTCGTTGCTTTTTCTTGAACACCGTCAAGCTGGGTAAATGAGTCTTTAAGTTTTATGCCGAATGATTCCAACGTCTCGGTGCTACTTGAGAATTGTTCGGTATATTCACGTTGAGCTGTTAATGTAGCTTGAACGTCTTTCATCGCCTGTTCAAGACCTGCTGTAAAGTGGACCATATTGGTCGAAAAATCTCCAAGTGTTTCATGAAAACTATCTTGAATCCTACCTGCAAGGCGATCTAAAATTCGTTCCATTTCATCGTGAGGTTTTTCCTGAGTTAAGCTTGCATTTAGATTATGATCAAGAAGGGACTCACAATCCGAAATAATTTTCTCCAAATAATAAGCAGTTGTTCGCCCATTTGTTAATACACCATTTTGGATAAGTGTTAAAAATAGAGCATTACCAATCCCGGCTATGCTTGTGATGAATGCAACGCTCATTCCTTGAAAAGGACTTGAGATCGCTTCAATCACGGAGGCAAGATTAAGGTTTGCATCTTCTGGTTTCTGTGAAAGAAACATGAGCGTTTCTTGCATCGATGATATGGCGAGTGTAAGTCCGATAAAAGTTCCTAGTATTCCTATGATAATGGAGGTAGGGGGTAGCTGCTGCATGAATCGCATCATTCCACCTGCTGGAACACGAGCAAAGCCAAATAGAGGAACGGATTCTTTATAGAAATGTTTCTCAATAAGAGCTTGTGTATTGACTTGAGATACGCCCGCTAAGTGGTATGACTTGTATTCTTTCATAACATTTTGAATCCATGGTGCAGTCTGAGTCGTTGAATCATTTTGTATCTCAGCATTCTCAATATCTCGGAGCCATTTTTTCATTTGTAAACTAATCTGAATCGTTGCTGTTACCCCGAACACAGCAAGAAATCCAATGATAAAGAGGACGATTGTTGTCACGTTCAGCATATGTTCACCTCCACTTTGTATATATGTATGTCCTCTTTAGCAGAACTTTCTTGGTTTCTTATAATATAAGGGATTTAGGACAATGTTGAAGATTGTCGAAAATATTCATATAAATAAAATATTTAGGAAATTTAGTAAAAAAGGTTTACTTAAATGGTGGATATGGATATACTTACCTTTGTAAACAAATATGAAAAAAGGAGGTCGAACAGAATGATGAAGATGATGAAAGCAGATGCAACGACTGTAACTGAATATGCACGATCTGTTCGACCAGTGCCTCGATAAGAGGAATCCTTTTTCATATCGGATTGAAATGCCGCAGGTCGATGCCTGGGGCTTTTCTATGCTTTTTTTGCCGCAGGCTCATATCCTGCGGCTTTTTTTTGTCCAAAAATGGAGAGGAGGAATGAAAATGGAGAATGGAAAAGTGTTGAACGTAAAGCTAATAAAAAGGAAAAAATGGGTCCCCAGAAGTAATTGAATAGAAAGGAGGTCGTTAACATGTTGCCATTCCATTTAATGATCATAACAAAAGTGAAGGGTGCTTTTCATCGTAGTTTATCTACAGAACTACATCAGCGCTCCATTCATCAACGCATGTCAGAAGCCGAAATGAAAAGAAACCGAGCTTCGATGTGGTTATCCTAATTTAAAAGACAGTAAGGAGAAATGATCATGTTAACGATACATTTAGTTTTTGTCACAATTCGTCTTCGCGTTCATGAACGAACTTTAGCTGAGGAACAACATTATTTGCGAGTGAAAAGACAAATGAATGTAAGAAGTGAAAAACCAATCTGGATGCATTAATACCAAAACGGAAAGGAAGAGAATGATGATTATCGATCAGAAGAAATTAGCCATTCAAAAATGGATCGCAGTAGAGAAAGGGTTAACCTGAAGTAATCTAACTGGAAAGGAGTGGAGTGGAATGACTTTACATTTATTGTTTGTTACAATCACTTTTTCGATCAAACGTAATCGGCATACGCTTGATCAGGAATTAGACCATAAGAGAAGGCAAGAACTGATTGATTCAAATCAATACAAACAAAGTTTCTATATTCATCAATAAGCCATAAGGCAGGGGCTACCTGCCTTATGACTATTTTCTTGAATGCAATGCTCTTTTGTATGAAAAGGTAAGATGCGAGTCAAAATAGTAGTGTACATATAGCTGAATCTGTTTTTAAAAGTAGGCAAAGGGGTATTGATTAGTAGAGAAAATTATATAAAAATAAGAGATGTGGTATTTAAAAGGAGTGACAATTATGAGAGAAATGCAAAAAGAAATTATTGAAGAGCTTGGTGTACAACCTTCAATTGATGTAAAAGAAGAAGTCAAAAAGCGCGTTGGATTTTTAAAAGATTATCTCAAGAAAAGTGGAACAACTGGATTTGTTCTTGGAATATCAGGTGGACAGGATTCTTCACTTGCAGGGCGTCTTGCACAAATTGCAGTTGAGGAACTTCGTGAAGAGGGAACTGATGCAAGTTTTATTGCTGTGCGACTACCATACGGAGAGCAAAGTGATGAAGATGACGCTCAGGCCGCACTCAAGTTCATTAAGCCTGATCAAACGGTTACGATTAATATAAAACCTGCCGTTGATGCTTCAGTCTCAACATATCTTGAAGCGACAGGAAATAGCCTTACTGATTTTACAAAAGGCAATAACAAAGCTAGAGAGCGAATGATTGCTCAGTATAACATTGCAGGCGATGAGAAGAAGCTTGTTATTGGAACAGATCACGCAGCGGAAGCTGTGACGGGCTTCTATACGAAGCATGGCGATGGGGCATGCGATATCACCCCTCTTTTTGGTTTGAATAAACGTCAAGGTAGAGCGATTCTTGAAGAAATCGGTATGCCAGACCATCTTGTGGAGAAAGTGCCGACAGCTGATTTAGAAGATGATCGCCCAGCACTTCCTGATGAAGAAGCGCTAGGAGTAAGTTATAAGCATATCGATGATTACCTTGAAGGAAAAGAAGTTCCTGAAGAGGCTTCTAAGACAATTGAGAATCATTTCATTAAAACAAAGCATAAGCGAAACATGGCCGCAACAATATTCGATAGCTGGTGGAAGTAAGATGAGAAAGAGACCTGAATAAGGTCTCTTTTTTTTGCGTATGAATAAATAAAACAGGAGATGGCGCTATCAAGGTGAAAGGGTTTGGGGACATGAGCGATAATATAAATTATCTTCAAGACATTAGTCACAAGCTTCTCAGAGATTCAGGTTTAGATGTGCAAATTCAATTAAAAGACTATTTTCCCGAGCGAAGACTAATAGGAGGAAAATATTCATTAGAAACGAATCAAGTCACAATTTACGTAGAAGAGGTACGAACGCAGTGTGTTAAGTTAATTGGATCAGAGGAACAATTTCTTGATTTTTTCACTGTGATTTTGGCTCATGAACTTGGTCATGCCGCAGACTCTAACCTTCCTATATTAGCTAGTAAGAGGGCACATACTGAGTGTTTAGAAATGAAGAAGCAAGTATCCGTCCTAATTGAAAATAATGCCTGGAACTATGCTTACAATCTTGTTCCACAATTCAAGGACATTCTAGCGCTTCTAAAAGAACACTCTATGAAGCTTTATAAGTAAAACTTTATAATATGTAATTTTCTGAAAACATATACAGATGATAAACACCTTGTTAAAATAAGTGAAAAACGTGCTTCACATCCATTTAACGTAAAGGTGTGACGTTTATGAAGGTAATCAAAACGTATTATCCGAAAGTGAAAGTAATCGAACTTTTTATGATGCTTGTGTATAGTATTGTCGTTTGCTTTGGCACCCTATTGTTGTGGTTAAAAGAAGATTTAACATTTGAACGCTGGCGAAGTTTCATGCTAATTGGGCTCATTTATGTCTTGTTTTGTACCTTTCTTAGTTTCTGCATTCGAACACAGCGAATCGAACTAACAGAATATAGGATCGAACACAAGTTACTAGGATTTAGCTGTCGAAGTGTAGCTTTTTCGTCCGTTAAAGAAGTTATGTTTGGAAAAATAAACGGTTCCCCAGTTATTGCTATTATTAACGAAAATAATCAAAAGCCTATCTTTGTCCCTTATATTCCATTTGAAAAGGACTGGGCTGAAATTAGTTCTTTCATAAAGGAACGAAATCACACGGTTATTATAACAATTTAAAGAAGCGCCTATTTGGCGCTTCTTTAATGTTTAGAAGTTCGGTTATGGCATTGATGGTTCTAGAGCGACGGCTGGACCGAAAAACTCGAAATGCATTTTATCTTCATCGACTCCGAGCTTTGTTAATGCTTCTTTAACAGCCTTCATAAATGGAAGTGGTCCACAGAAATAATAATGCGTATTGCGTTCTAATGGAAGAATTTCTTTTAACCATTCGCTCGTTACAAATCCTTCTTTTTGATAACTGTTTTTCATAGAATCCTCTTTCGTAGGGGATTCGTAACATACGAAATAGTCCATAGATGGATGATTGAGAGTCTTAAGTTCTTCGTCAAAAGCATGGACATTTCCATTAAGTGCTGCATGAACAAAAGTCGTTTTTCTATTTTGATCTGCGCTGGTCTTCAGCATACTTAGCATAGGTGTTATACCTACCCCACCACTTAAGAGAACGATTGGAGATTGATCTTCCTTCAAATAAAAGTCACCTGCAGGAGCGGTTAAGCTTAACTCATCATTTTCTTTAACATTGTCGTGTAAATAGTTGGAAACGATTCCGTCAGGTTTTGAAGGATTTTCTTCTTTTTTCACAGATATACGATAGTAAGGTTTACCAGGAACGTCAGATAAACTGTATTGACGAATATGAGTGAATTGATCTCCTGGAATATGAACTTTGACACTAATATATTGACCAGGTTTAAATGAAGCAATTGGCTCCCCGTCAGCTGGTTTTAGATAGAATGAGGTAATTACATCACTTTCTTTCTGTTTCCTGTCGACTACAAAAGTGCGTTCAAGGTCCCAACCACCCTGTTGTTTTGCTGCATCTTCATACATCTCTTCTTCCACCTCGATGAAAACGCTAGCTATGACGCCATAGGCCTCTTCCCATGCAAGTAAAATTTCTTCTGTTGCATCTTCTTTAAGAACTTCTTTAATAGCCTTAAGCAAATATTCTCCTACAATTGGGTAATGTTCTGGTTTAACACCAAGGCTACGGTGTTTATGAGCAACTTGTTTAACAACAGGAAGAATAGTTTCTAATTGATCAATATGTTTGGCAGCTGCATAAACTGCATTTGCAAGAGCTTGTTGTTGTCTTCCTTGTTTTTGATTAGCGCGGTTAAAAATATTTAATAGTTCAGGATGGTTCTCAAATAGCATTTCATAAAAACGCTTTGTAATTTCAGTACCGTGAACTTCGAGGACAGGTACTGTTGATTTAATTGTAGTAATGGTTTTAGGTGATAACATAGATAAAACCTCCAATATTTTAAAGATGCATTTTTAATACATCTTTATGGTATCGAATTGTTATTTGAAAAGCAATATAAAATATACATCTTTAAAGAAACGTTCACATCTTATAGAAAGCATTGTAGAACACTATGTTTTAGGAGGTGTGATAAAATAGACCCATGAACAATGGAGCGAAAAGAGGTTGAAGGAACATGCGTTTAACTAATTACACGGATTACTCGTTAAGAATGCTGATTTATCTTGGTAGTATGAAAGAGGATAAGTTAGCTAGCATACAAGAAATCGCTAGTGCCTATCAAATTTCAAAAAATCATCTCATGAAAGTAGCACATGAGCTTGGGAAAAATGGATATATCGAAACGATTAGAGGGCGAAATGGAGGATTGCGACTCGCTCATCTCCCAGAAGATATTAATGTAGGAAAAGTTGTAAGAAGCACTGAAGAAGACTTCAATTTAGTGGAGTGCTTTGATAAGGAAAATAATAGTTGTGTGATTAGTCCTGCTTGTCGATTAAAACATGTCCTACATGATGCCTTATCAGCTTATTTTGAAGTCTTGGATGGTTATCAGCTGTCTGATTTAATTATAAACGATGAGATGCTCGTTAAACTATTCAACACTAATCTATAGCGTAGCAATCTAATTATTTATGAATATACTGTCATTAGAGGAGAGTGGCAGGTATGGAATGGTTAGAGCTGACAGGTCTTGGCGGAATCGTTGCTATCCTAACAGTTATACGTTTGAAGTATGGACGTTACTCCACCCATCATCGGTATTTAAGGGAAGAAGTTATGTCTGAGAAGTGGGCAAGAGAAAAGAAGAGAGATCATAACGGTTGATAAGACGTTCCAGTCAGGGGCGTCTTATTTTTTTAATTAGAATTCCATAAGGACAGACACGTAGGGGTAGGCATTCACATAAACATAAGGTATAGTAAAAGCCCATCTTTGGGAGGTGAGTATGTGTCATTACTGGCAGCACTTGCTTACGTATGTAAGGAAGTTCTTTTCTTTGTCTCGTTTGTGAAGAACAATGCTTTTCCTCAGCCTCTTTCAAGAAAGGACGAAAGAAAGTATTTAGAACTGATGGCAAAAGGTGATGAAGATGCACGAAATCGTCTGATCGAGCATAACCTCCGTCTTGTCGCTCATATTGTGAAGAAGTTTGAAAATACAGGTGAAGACCCTGAAGATCTCATTTCGATAGGGACAATCGGATTAATTAAAGCAATTGAAAGCTACTCTACTGACAAGGGTACTAAGCTAGCAACCTATGCTGCAAGATGCATTGAGAACGAAATTCTGATGCATCTCCGCGCTTTGAAGAAAACGAAAAAAGACGTATCTCTTCATGACCCCATAGGTCAGGATAAGGAAGGGAACGAAATTTCTCTGATCGATGTCTTAAAAGCAGAAACGGAAGATATTGTTGAATTAATTCAGTTAAACATGGAGAAAAAGAAGATATATGAGTACATTCATATTTTAGATGACAGAGAAAAGGAAGTTATTGTTGGGCGATTTGGTCTGAATCTTGAGAAGGAATTAACACAGCGAGAAATAGCCCGACAGCTTGGGATCTCACGAAGTTACGTATCTAGAATTGAAAAGCGAGCACTAATGAAACTGTTTCATGAATTCTATCGTAATCGAAAAGAAAAAGAGAGTGGAGCCTAAACCTGCCAAAGTGCAGGTTTTTTTATGTTTGTTACATCAATTGGTCATAACGCTAATAGGAAAAATAACTTCTCTCTTCTCGTGAGAATTATTGGCAGTTTGTTCGTAATACGATCGGAACAAACAATCTGAATGAGGGGGTGTATGAAGTATCAAAAATAAAAAGGGTATCTAACTCATCATCAGTCGGTCGAAATAGTCTATTTATCAAAAGAAAATCAGATTTCTGAATGAGTTGTAACATTTTATGTTGTAAATGTAGAAGAAACAATTGGATTTTGTCATTTAAGAAAGATAGTTTGAATGTTTAAAACTGAACAACTCTTTGTTGACTAACCATGTCAATTTGCCAGGAGCAAGGACTCATTAATGAATTAAAAGCTAAAAAGAGCAAAAAAAAAGGACTCCGGAGGTTTTCCTCCGAAGCATTTTAAGGTTGGTCTCTTATAGTTTAACACACAAAAGCAAAAAAGCAATAACGCATTGAAGAGTTTATTATTTCTCCTCTGCGTTAGTGTTATATGTTGAGAGAACTTTTCGTGTCCATATTTTATATCCTTCTCCATTAAGATGAAGCCCATCAAATGTGAAATCTTTATTTAACTGACCAAACTCTACTAGCTCTGGATAAATATCAATAAATTGATAATCATACAGATTCGAAAGATCTTCTAGGCGTTTATTTAAATCCTTAATGATTGAATTATTTAGTGGGTGACCAGTTAATGCTGTGTTCACCGGAAATAAACTTTGCACATAAACTTTTGTGTTAGGTGATTGCGTTTTGAGCGTATCTAGAATTTGCTTATAATTGGTTTCAATTTTGTTTACTGACTGCCCAGCAATCATATCATTAATACCAATTAACAAATAAATCCGATCTGGCTTTGCTTTTACGACTTCTTCAATCCTGTTTAGAACTCCTGTAGTCGTATCCCCAGCAATACCGCGATTTAATACTTCATGGTCACTAAGAGCTTCCCCCCACTCATAATAATCAGTCAAACTATCACCGAGGAAAATGGTTTCGCTTTCCTCATGTTTATAAGAGTCATAAATGCTCTTTTTAGTCTGATAATATTTAGTATAATACGTAATGTTTTTCTTCTTTGATTCTGAATCATTTTCGGGCATTTCATTTGCATTGGTTCTTAGAAAATCTGTTTGGTTCTCAGCCAATGCAAGCAAAATAACAAGAGATCCCGCAACTAGAATCAGAATCCATGTCTTTTTCTTCACAACTATCACACTCCTATAGATTACGATAGGTATTATACCCTATCTGAGTTAATGCGAAAGCTGAAAATGGTATTAAATTTAAAAATGAGTAAAAAAACCCCCAAAATTGGAGGTTATAGCGAGATGTTTGTCTTTTTTTGTAAGAAATCAACATCCTGATAGTAAGCATCCTTTACAAGAAGGTTGGGTCCTAGACACTTTACTGCAGGGCAATGACAACTTATGCTTTGAGCCATTTTACTTTCTTGCCATTTTTCGTAAGCATCATTCAGATTAGTATCTTTAATATTTCCAAGTGGTGGCGTATCTCCAAAATCAGTTACGATAATATCGCCATCGAAAATATTCATATTTAATCTAGAACGTCCATCTGGGTCATTTCTAACAGTGACATTAGGTTCTGAATATAATCTTTCGAGAAGTCTAAGGTCTTCTTGATTGGAACTGCATGGGTAAAATGGAAGGGTACCGAATAAGAGCCAAACATCTGGATCTCGATTATCTAATAAACGGTGAATTCCTTCTCGAATTTCATCCAAAGAGGCAATATCAAGACCTGAAGCGAAGTCTGACGGATACATCGGATGAACTTCATGA
This sequence comes from Pseudalkalibacillus sp. NRS-1564, assembly GCF_050467905.1. Taxonomy (NCBI): domain Bacteria; kingdom Bacillati; phylum Bacillota; class Bacilli; order Caryophanales; family Fictibacillaceae; genus Pseudalkalibacillus; species Pseudalkalibacillus sp. NRS-1564. The sequence continues at coordinate 174,142 of NZ_JBITPM010000019.1, forward strand.
CGCTGGCACCCCATGTCTGCTATTTGTTGATGAATGCTCACGATATTTGGAAGAGTTCTACGATTAATCATTGTCTCCGCTGATACGATGACACCTTTAGATGTTAAATCTTTTGCATTCTCAACCATACGATGGAAATAAGCTTCCCGCTGTTTGAGAGATGGCTTCCTTTCCATAACAGCGAATCCAATGTCAGTGAAATCGTCTATGCTTCCATAATTATGTGAAATATGTAAAACATCAAGATAGGGTATGATCAAATCATATCGCTTACGATCAAGCGTTAAATTTGAATTGATTTGTGTTCTCGCTCCGCGTTCATGAGCGTATTTAAGAAGTGGAGCTACATATTGCTTAACCGATTTCATGGAAAGCATTGGTTCACCACCCGTAATACTTAACGCCCTAAGTTTTTCTACTTCATCAAGACTACGAGTAATAAGGTCTAGAGGAAGTGGATCAGGATCCTTTGGTTGCAATGTATAACCAACTGCACAATGTTCACATCTCATATTACATAAAGTAGTCGTTGTTAGTTCTATGTTGGAAAGAATCATATTTCCATATTCTTCAACATCCATATAAGCTTCCCATGGGTCATAGCTAGGCGTTATTGTTTTCATTGGTGTTATCATTTAAATCGACCCCTTAGTGTTAGTTCAAGGCTTACACCCTTCTATAATTGTAGAACATAAAATGAAGGATGAACAGATGTAGTAATGAATTTAGAAAACTCCGCCAATGTCCATACATTTTTGATCAACCTATCATAGACTGTAATATCTACCAATAGATTGTTTGAAGGAGAGAAGGAGGGGGAGCATGAGTTACGGTTATCCCGGTTGTGGTTATCCTTATCCGCCTTACCCATACCCATATCCAGGCTATGGCGGAGGATATTTTGCCTTAATCGTTGTTCTACTAGTATTACTACTTGTTATTGGCGGAGGATACTATTACTACGCTAATCATTATGGAAGCTATAAATAACTTGATAAATCTATAACAATAATTTCAAGGACACGGTCAACATGTAAAAAAGCAAGTACGAAAGGGTTTAACCCTTTTTCGTACTTGCTTTTTGGTTTTGTGCTTTATCAAGATCATCTCTCGTAGTTTTATCCCAGAGCGGAACACCTTTTTGATAAGCAGCTCTAGAAATCATATGTCCAGAAACTGGAGCTGTCATCAAAATGAAAATAATACCGAGAATGAGCTTTCCACTTACCATTTGTTCTTCAAAGATAAAATAAAGGAAAGCGGCAATGAGGATTCCAGCTACTCCTAGAGTAGCGCTTTTTGAAGCAGCATGTAGACGAGTATAAACGTCAGGAAGTCGAAAAATTCCAAGTGCTCCAGAAAAAAGGAAAAACGTGCCAATGATCATAAAAATGCTAATCACGACTTCTTTCAATGATAACACCCTTTTCCAGAAATTTAGCAATAGCTACTGTGCCTATAAAAGCGAGAATTCCAATAAGAAGAATAATATCATTGAAATACGCTGTTTCCAGTTTGATTGCTAGAATACCCGCTATTGCCATAAGATTAATGCCGATTGTATCCAGTGCAACAGCACGGTCAGGATTTGAAGGTCCTTTTATTGCTCGATAGAGTAAAAATAGGGTAGAGATTGCGATGATGACGATACAAATGGTTGATACAGTAGATAAAAGAGAAGTCATCTCGTCACCTCCATAATTGCTTTCTCAAATGTGCCTTTAATTTCTTTAATAACCTCATCTGCATCAGGTGCGTCCATAGCATGGATATAAATGTGCATATTATCTGGAGCGACTGAAACCGTTAGTGTCCCTGGTGTTAATGTAATGAGATTTGCGAGCATCGTAATTTCCCAGTTTGTTCGAACATCAATGGGTACAGCGATAATGCCTGGTTCCATTTTAAGTTTGGGACTATATACGAGCTTAACAACCTGAACATTAGCCATAATCAGCTCTTTAATAAACAAAAACAATAACTTAAGAATCGCCCAAAGACGATAAAAGTAAAAGCGGTCTGGAATGAAACGCTCCATTAATAGAAGTAATCCGATTCCAAATAAATAGCCTACAAAGAACGTACTAAAAGAGTAACTTTCAAAAAGAAACATCCAGAGAACGGCAATAATCAGGTTTATGATAATTTGTATTGGCATGCCATCTACTCCTTCATAACCGAATCAATATAATTTGCTGGATCAATCATTTGATCCGCAATTGTTTGAACCGTAGGATAAATAAATTCTGCACCTAATCCAAGAAATATCGTGAAAATGAGTAAGAAAGTAGCAGGCATTATTTTACCTTTAGTAGAGTTAACTGTTGAAACATATTCCTGCTTTGCCTCTCCCCAGAATCCATTAATAAAGATGCGGATAACAGAAAGAAGAATTAAAAGACTGGTCACTAATCCTATAATCGCTAGTACATAATGTCCTTCCTCGAAAGCACCTCTTAGAATAAGGAGTTTACCGATAAATCCACTAAATGGCGGTAATCCAGCAAGCGCTAATGCTGCAATGAAAAAGAGCCATCCAAGGACTGGTTGATTTTTAATAATGCCACCCATCTTTCTTAAATCTGATGTGCCGGCGTAAGCCACCATAGCACCAACAAGGAAGAAGAGTGCTGCTTTAATAATCATATCATGAAGCAAATAATAAATTGTGCCTGCAAGAGCAGTTGCTGAGAACGTGCCAATACCAAGAATCATATAACCAACTGCTGGAATGATATTATAGGCAATAATCAATTGCACATTATTCGTGGAAAGGGCCCCAATCACACCGAAAACAAGCGTGAATCCTGCCAGTACAAGCAAAATTTGATGCGTAACTGTAAGGTTATAGACGAAGATCAGAGAGAAAACTCTTAGTATAGAATATACCCCAACTTTGGTAAGTAACGCTCCAAATAATGCTGAAATAACAGTTGGTGGAACTGTATAAGACTTAGGGAGCCAGAAATATAATGGGAAAAGCGCACCTTTCGTTGCAAAAACGATCAATAACAAAATGCCAATGGTCGTTAACACACCATCCTGTTGAACTTCACCGATCCGTTCAGCTAACTGAGCCATATTGACTGTCCCAACTACTGCATATAGAAAGGCGATCGTTGTAACAAACAGCATAGATGAAAATAGATTGATAATGATGTATTTAAAGGACTCTCTGAATTGTTCTTTGGTCCCACCAAGAACGATTAATCCGTATGAAGCAATAAGCAGTACTTCGAAGAAGACGAATAAGTTAAATAGGTCTCCTGTTAGAAACGCACCACTAACACCCGCAATGAGAAGTTGAAAAAGCGGATAAAAGTAAAACCGTTCGCGTTGTTCATCAAGCGAATTAAAAGCATAAAAAGCACATGCAACCGCAATGATATTCGCAGTGACGACTAACAACATAGCAAGCGGATCGGCGACCAGAACAATGCCATAAGGCACTGTCCAATCCCCGGCTTTTAATACGATCGTGCCGTTTTGAATCACATTAAATGCGATGACAGATACAACTGCGAGATTGACTAGCACCATAATGCGTGTAATCAATCGTACAAGTGGCAACCGTTTATTGAGGAATACAAGAATGATTCCAGTTAATAACGGTAATAAAATTGGTAGTATAGCTAGATTACTCATTTTCGTTACCCCTTAACTTCTCCATATTATCAGTACCGTTCGTTTGATATGTCCGATACGCTAGCACAAGAAGAAACGATGTCACACCGAAACTAATAACGATGGAAGTTAATATAAGTGCCTGTGGCAACGGATCAACATAACTTGTTACGCCTTCTGCAAGGATAGGAGGTTTTCCACGATTTAACTTTCCCATCGTAATAATAAAGAGGTGTGCTCCATGAGACAACAGTGCCGTACCGATAATGATTTTAAGAATTTGTTTTTGCAGCATCATGTAGACACCTGCTGTAAAAAGCAGACCTGCAAGTACAGACATGATAATTTCCATTAATCATTTCCCTCCTTCTTACTCGGACGCAATTTAATCATTGTGAAGATGCCGAGCGCAGCAAGTCCAAGTACAAGGATTTCAAGCATCGTATCAAGTCCACGGAAGTCAACAAGAATAACGTTAACAACGTTGTCTCCTCCGCCCAATTTATAGGAGTTTTTAAGAAAGTACTCTGAAATTGGTTCAAACAATTTCGTACTGTGTGAAGCGATTCCTATCATAGTTACAAGAACCCCTACAGATATAGAGATGACCCAGTTAACGGCGTTTGTTCTTTTGGATTCCTTCTGTTTATCAAAATTAGGCAAGTGATAAAAACATAGAAGAAATAGTGCAACCGTTACGGTTTCTACAATAAGCTGAGTGAGCGCTAAGTCTGGTGCTCGGAAGAAGACGAATAATAGGGATAATCCATACCCTACGATTCCAAGTACTAGAATAGCGGCAATACGATTCTTCATAAAAATCGTTCCAAAAGCAGCGCCGGCCATCACAATCGCTATAAGTAACTCAGGAATAGCAATCGGGGCCAGGTCATCAAATGACATTTCGAAGCCTCCAGTAACACTTATGGTGATGGAGACAAGAGCTATGAAGAAGATTAGGATATATATCATGTAATGCCTGAGAGATCCAGTCATATAACCATTCGTTAATTTCTTAGATCCATTTATGATGCCGTTTATAATACCATCATAGGCTTTAGCTGCAGAAAGTTTACCAGGTAAAATAGTGTATATACGTTCCCATTTTGTACGGGTCAGATAGAAAACCGTTCCTAGCAAAAGTACAGCTAAACTCATGTAAAGAGCAGGCCCTAATCCGTGCCAGAATTTAATATGCGTTTCACCAGCTGAACCGGCTATGGAATCCACCATTGGCGAAAGAAGAGAATGCCCAAAAACGTTCGGAACAAAAGCAATGACGATCACAAGAAGTACAAGAATGATTGGCGAGATAAGCATACCAATCGGTGCTTCGTGTGGTTCTTTAGGTAATTTATCCCTTTGTTTACCGGTAAATGTTCGGAAGAAAAGCATAATGGAATAAACAAAAGTGAAGATACTTCCGCCAACTGCTAAATAAGGGAAATAAGGTGAAACAGCTTCAACAATTGTAGATGCATTTTCAAAATGCAGGGACGATTCAAAGAACATTTCTTTACTCAGGAAACCGTTTAGAAAAGGTAGCGGGAATCCTGCCATTGAGAATGTGCCAAAGAATGCTAAGGTTGCAGTGATTGGCATGAACGTAAATAGGCCTCCGAGCCTTCTAATATCTCGAGTGCCTGTCTCGTGATCAATAATACCTGCGACCATAAAGAGACTCCCTTTGAACGTAGCGTGGTTCAAAATGTGGAATACCGCTGCAAGAATAGCCACTTCAGTACCAAAACCTAACATAGCCATGATCATACCCAGTTGACTAATCGTCGAATAGGCGAGGATAGCTTTAAGATCTGTTTGTCTAACCGCCATATAAGATCCCCAGCATAGCGTGAGCAATCCAAATCCACTAACAATCAAGAAAAAGAGATCGGTACCTGCGAAGATGAGGCTTAACCTCGCAACAAGGTAGATACCAGCTTTAACCATAGTAGCTGAGTGTAGGAAGGCACTGACTGGTGTTGGTGCTTCCATTGCGTCAGGTAACCATGTATGAAATGGAAACTGAGCTGATTTCGTAAAAGCTCCCAGTAGTACGAGTACTAAGATGAATGGGAAAAGGGAAGACGTAACAATCATCTCTCCGCTTTCAATAATCCCCCTAATACTTGCCGTTCCTGTGATATCTGCCATGAGTAAAAAACCACCGAGCATGGCTAGACCGCCAAAAACAGTAATCATCATGGATTTAAGGGCACCAGATGTTGATTTCTCTCGTTGGTACCAGTATCCAATTAGCAGGAATGATGAAATGCTCGTTAATTCCCAGAATGTGTAGAGAACAAATAAATTATCCGACAACACAACCCCGAGCATGGCTCCCATAAACAATAGGAGATAGACATAAAAATGGCCAAGCTTTTCGGCTTTACTTAAATAATAAATGGAATAGAGAACAACGAGTGATCCAATTCCAGTGATCAAAAGCGCGAAAAACAGGCCAAGACCATCAATATAGAATGTAACGTTCACTCCGAGTGATGGAATCCACTCAAACGTTTTAAGTGTATGTACACCCTGCGTAACTTCTTTTATAAACGTAAGAAAATACCCAAACAACACTATCGGAACTAAAAGAACAAACCATCCTAAATGGACTTGTTTGACGCCCCGATAAAGTAACGGGATGAAAAACGCTGCCAGAAAAGGTAGCAAGACAGCTGCATGAAGCATTCTACAAAAACCTCCCCACTAATGCTCAATATGATAAAAGTTCAAATGAACTCATATTGCGATACTTCAATTGTAATCAAAAACCGACACGTTTATCAACTTTTCCTGTTTAAAAAAGCAACTTTCCCGTATAAGTTTTCCAAACATCGCCGATTCTATTTGCGAAAGGAGGATTCACGTGATAAAATCCATTTCTATTCTTATTCCTATCCTTATATTGTTAACGGCGTGTCAAACGATATATAAAAGCGAGGATCAATCTCCATTTGGGCCAAGAGAATATTTTCGCTCAATAGAAATGGCTCCCATCGGAGCCGCAATAATGAAAGATCATAAACCGTTAAGTTCATTAGAAGCTATTCGGAAAAAAATAAAAAACGAGTCTGCTATAAATGATGTCATTATTTTATCCCGTAATGACCAAACGGTGGTGGCGTTGAAACCTTTTGCATATACAAGACAAGATATAGAGCCATTGCTTACAGAGTACAAGGAATGGTTTCAAGCAGAAGGATTGGCGGTTGTCTTCTTATCAGAACCTGATCACTTTCGAAAAGCGAAGAAAATGAAGACGACTGATGAAGTAACAAGCGAAGAGTGGACTTCTTCATGGGGGAACTACTTTGAAATCGAATAAAACAAAAAGGCCAACCCTGGATACGATCAAGGTTGGCAATGTTTAAATCCCGATAAGAGAAACTTGCTTATCAAGTCTGCGCCTTTCGATCTCACGTTGAATAAGACCAATAAAGTCGCTACTTAGCTTTAATTCTTTTGCCTTATAAAAGGATTCAATCAATAAGTCATCTGATAACTTTTCCATGATTAAGCACCTCCTGAATAAGGTTCTATTCTCCGTCTAGTCCGCATATTGTGTATGTGGATCTTTTATTTGCAGTAAGCTTACCACGTAAACATACGGAGAACAACCGTTCCGTTATCCACAGTGAAGAGTGGATAATTTGTGGGTATCATGTTTATATCTTAGTCATTCACAATGATTTTATGGTTTGTTTATGTTAATAATGTTATCCACATATTTTGTGAATGACATAATGTGTCGAAAAATTTTGATTTTATTATTTTGTTTTCATTTTGTTCATTCGTAAGTTAATAGTTGTACGAGGTGAAAATATTGATACAATAGGGATGTCACTAATAGTAGGAGTGTTGCAATTTGCTAAATAAGTTTTTACCAAATGAACATGTACAAGACATCTTTCAAATAAGTCCAGAATTATTGAAAGAGCGAGGCATTAAGGGCATTATTACTGATCTCGATAACACCCTTGTGGAATGGAATAGAGCTGACGCCACACCTAAGTTGCTAAAATGGTTTAAGCAAATGAGTGATGAGGGCATTCTCGTTACCATTGTTTCGAATAATAATAAGACAAGAGTAGAAAAGTTTGCCTCACCAGTTGAGGTGCCATTTATATATGAAGCTCGAAAACCGATGACTAAAGCTTTTCGGAAAGCGTTGAAGGATATGAATCTTAGCGCAGATGATACTGTAGTTATTGGAGATCAAATTTTCACGGATGTGGTCGGAGGAAATCGCATGGGCCTTCATACAATTCTTGTCGTGCCGGTTGCAAGCACAGATGGGTTCTTTACGAAATTCAATCGAAAAATAGAAAGCATTTTCCTTACCTGGATGAAACGAAAAGGGAAGATAAATTGGGAGGAATAAGTTTGGACAACGAACAAATTATTTGCGCCGGATGCGGTGTACACATTCAAACAGAAGATAAAAACGTACTTGGCTATGCACCACCGTCTGCACTTAATCGAGACGTCATTATATGTCAGCGTTGTTTTCGTTTAAAGCACTATAATGAAATTCAAGACGTTTCTTTAACAGATGATGACTTTTTGAAAATACTAAATGAAATTAGCCAAACGGATGCTCTTATCGTCAAGATTGTCGATATCTTCGATTTTAATGGAAGTTGGCTTCCTGGTATTCAGAGATTCGCAGGAGGAAATCCTGTTTTATTAGTTGGAAACAAAGTAGATTTGTTGCCCAAGTCAGTAAACAAATCAAAGTTAGTAAAGTGGATGCAAACAAGCGCCAAAGAGAATGGACTAAAGCCTGCTGATGTCATGTTAATGAGTGCAGAAAAAGGCGATAGCGTTATGGATGTAGCAGGTGAAATTGATCGCTTGAGAGATGGAAAAGATGTTTATATAATTGGCTGTACAAATGTTGGTAAATCAACTTTTGTAAATCAACTTATACAAGAGTTTGGCGGAGATGAAGAGCAAATGATTACAACAAGTCAGTTTCCAGGTACAACACTTGACTTGATTGATATTCCGCTTGATGATGGAAACACATTATATGACACTCCAGGTATTATTAATCATCATCAGATGGCACACTTTGTCAACGCTGAGGAATTAAAAGTGATTAGTCCAAAGAAAGAAATTAAGCCTAAAGTATTTCAGTTAAATGAAGGACAAACGCTGTTTTTCGGTGGACTTGCACGCCTTGATTTTGTTGAGGGCGGAAGACAGTCTTTTATTTGTCATGTGTCAAATGATCTCTATATCCATCGTACAAAAATTGAGAAGGCTGATGATCTTTATGATGAGCATCTAGGAGAACTTCTTTATCCTCCAGGAGATCAGTCAAAGAAAGAGCTGCCTGCTCTAGTTGGTCATGAACTCCGGATCAAAGAGGAAAAGATGGATATCGTTTTTTCAGGTCTAGGATGGGTAACCGTATCCGGTAAAGGAACAACTGTGAAAGCATATGCACCTGAAGGAGTGGGCGTGTCTATTAGAAAATCACTCATCTAGGAGGCAGATAATGGGGAAGTTATATGGACTGATTGGTCATCCTATAGGACATTCGATGTCACCGGTCATGCATAACGGTGAATTTAAAGAGCTTGGTTTATCGCATCATTACCATGCATTTGATCTATCGCCAGAACAGCTGGAAGATGGTGTGGATGCAATGAAAATGCTTGATATTCAAGGTTTCAATGTGACCATTCCACACAAAGTCGCCATTATTCCATTACTAGATGAGGTGGAGCAAGAAGCTATTGATATTGGTGCGGTTAATACGGTTTATAAGCGTGATGGTAAATATATCGGTACGAACACTGATGGATCAGGTTATTTACTTTCGTTGCTCACTTTGATTGGAGAAAAAAACTTGAGCGGAAAGAAAATCCTTGTTATTGGTGCTGGAGGCGCTGCTCGAGCAGTTGCTGTTTCTGTTTCCCAATCCGAGGTAGCATCTTTAACGATTGCCAATCGAACACTTGAGAAAGCAGAAGAGCTATCAAAATTATGTCAACATTACAGCGTTGCAAATGCTATAACGCTATCTGAAGCAGAGACTTCATTGGGACAGTTCGATATCGTTATTAATACAACGTCTATTGGTATGAGCCCTCACCTTGATCGAATGCCAATATCACTTGAACATATAAGATCAGGTACGGTTGTTAGTGATTTGATTTATAATCCACTAGAAACAAAATGGATGAAGCTTGCAAAATCAAAAGGCGCAGTCACTGATAATGGCATCTCGATGTTCGTTGAACAAGGGGCGCTTGCATTTGAAAAGTGGACAGGAGTCTCGCCTGATCGGAAACGAATGCGAAATACGGTTTTAAAAGAGCTAGGAGGATATTAATGTTAACAGGAAAACAAAAGCGTTTCTTACGCGCAAAAGCTAATCGTCTAAACCCTATTTTCCAAGTAGGAAAAGGTGGCGTGAATGAGAATATGACAAAACAAATTGAAGAAGCATTAGAGGTTAGAGAGCTTATTAAAGTAAGCATTCTTCAAAATTGTGACGAAGATCGCAATACAGTTGGGGAACAACTATCAACTGAAACAGGGGCGGAGCTCGTACAAATTATTGGGAATATGGTTGTTTTGTATAAAGAATCAGAAGAGAATAAAGAAATTATTCTTCCATAATGACTGTTGAGAAAAAATTAAGAGTCGGCCTACTCGGTGGAACATTTGACCCCCCTCATCTCGGTCATCTTACCATTGCGCAAGGGGTGCTCGAAACTTGCCAAATGGATGAAATTTGGTTTATGCCAAGTCATCGACCTCCACATAAAAATGGTAGTCATATTACTGATAATCATCACCGTGTGAAGATGGTACAGTTGGCAATAGAGGGGAACCCTTACTTTAAGCTTTCTTTAATCGAATTTGAACGTAATGATCGATCCTATACAATTGATACAATTGAAATATTGAAAGAAAATTATCCTAATATCGATTTTTATTTTATCATTGGTGGAGATATGATTGAGGATCTCCCCAATTGGCATCGAATTGATGAGTTGTCTTCGATGATTTCATTTGTAGGAGTAAATCGACCTGGGTATGATCCAGATAAAGAACGTTACAATGTTTCTGTTATAGACGTTCCTCAAATCGATGTTTCTTCAAGTGAATTAAGAGACGATTTACGCCATAGAAAGAGTGGACGGTACTTGCTTCCAGAAGCCGTCCGAACTTTTATTGAAGAGAAGGGATTATATGAATCGAACTGAAGCGTTAAAGTTAGTTGAGCCTCATTTAACTGAGCATCGCTACGTTCATACTGTTGGAGTAACGGATACTGCAATTGAGCTTGCAGAAAAATATGGCGCAGATCGTCAAAAGACAGAAATTGCGGCTATTTTTCATGATTATGCTAAGTTTCGTCCAAAGGATGAAATGCGCCAGGTTATTATTGATCAAGGATTTCCTGAAGATTTGCTGGAGTATTCGCCTGAACTCTGGCACGCTCCAGTTGGAGCTTATTTAGTACGTTGTGAGATAGGGATTGAGGATGAAGAAATTCTAAATGCCATCAAATATCATACTTCAGGTCGTCCTGAAATGACATTAATGGAAAAATGTGTGTTTATAGCTGATTACATTGAACCAGGACGGTCATTTCCTGGTGTAGATGAGGTCAGAGAAATGGTTCAACAAGATCTCGATCAAGCTATTGCGTTGTCTCTCAGGAATACTGTGCAGTTTCTAATGAAGAAGAATCAACCCGTTTATCCGGCGACGTTCTTAACATATAACAGCATTGTAAAATCATTGAACGCCTGAGAAGAATTGGAGGAAACAATATGAATGAAAACCAAATGATTAACCTTGCTGCAAAAGCAGCCGATGATAAAAGAGCTGAAGATATTGTAGCCCTTAATATGAATGGAGTTTCTTTAATTGCAGATTACTTCTTGATTTGTCACGGGAATTCAGAGAAGCAAGTTCAAGCTATTGCAAAAGAGGTTAAAGACCAGGCATTAGAGCAAGGTATGGATGTGAAGAGGCTTGAGGGATATGACCAAGCGAGATGGGTTCTTGTTGATTTAGGGAACGTCATTGTCCATATTTTTCATAAAGATGAGCGCAACTATTATAATCTTGAGAAATTATGGGGCGATGCACCGCATTTAAGCCTTGAAGAAATTCTGGCATAATATGCAATCGTATGAACGCTTTTCTTATGTTTACGATCGTTTGATGGAAGAAGCTCCTTATGAGAAATGGTCTGCTCTTGTTAAAGGGGAATTGTCTCATGGTCGTATTTTGGATTTAGGATCTGGTACTGGAGAATGTTCAATTAGACTTGCGTCAGCGGGATATGATGTTACTGCAGTGGATCTTTCAGAACATATGCTTTCCGTGGCGCAAGATAAAGCACTAAAATACAATCTTCCTTTAAACCTGCTCCAACAAGATATGAGAGAACTTGATACTGGTGAAACGTACGACATAGTAACGATTTTTTGTGATTCTTTGAACTATGTCACAGATGAAAATGGTGTTCAAGATTCTTTTCGAAGCATTTATAAGCATTTAAAACCAGGTGGGGTTTTGTTATTTGATGTTCACTCTCTTCACAAAATGGAAAACCATTTTATTGGTCATACTTTTGCGAGTAGTGAAGATGACATTTCTTATATATGGAATAGTTATGCCGGGGAAGAAGAGGGATCTGTTGAGCATGAATTAAGCTTTTTTGTAGAAAATGAAGAAGGTCTCTATGAACGATTTGATGAGCTTCATTTTCAAAGAACGTTCCAAACGGATGATTATATAGCCTGGTTAACAGAGGTAGGCTTTTCAAATATTTCAGTAACAGCTGACTTTACTGAGCTAGCTCCAACTCCTACATCTGAGCGCCTGTTTTTTAGAGCTGTGAAATAAAAAAAGAGTGATTTCAATTGAAATCACTCTTTTTTTATTTGGTTAAAGGAAACGGCTAAGTTTTGACGAATGAACTTTAAGTAGTTATTATTTTTGTCTCGATTCTTCCTTGAATTGAATTTTAATTCCTTCGCGATCTTCATCAAATTTTTTATGAGTGCTCTGTATTAAATGACGAAACATCTCTCCAGTTTCCGCTTCGAGAACTTTCAACCCTTCTCCAGTTACGCCTCCTTTTACAGTTACTTTTCTCTGCAATGTTTCAAGTGAAAAATAATCTTTTTCAAGAAGCTTCCCCATCCCGATCAGCATTTCAGTAGCCAAAATGGAAGCCTGTTCATTTGATAAGTCTGTTTCAGCTACTGCTCCTTCGATGAACTGTTGGATCAAGTAACTTAGAAAAGCAGGACCACAACTGACAATATCAGATGAAACTCTAGTGATTTCTTCTTCTGTTTCGATCGGCGTTGAAATTTGTGACATGAGGTAAAGCAATTTCACTTTATTTGCTTCAGAACACTGACTGCTGAATGTTACGAGTGAAGCGCCGCTTAGGGCCCTGTTTGTAATGCTTGGGATGGCTCTTGCAACATCACATGGAACAAACGATTGGAGTTCACTCACCTTTATTGGACTTGTGATGGAAACAACAAGATGCTGGGGTTTAAGTCCAGGTCGAATTTTCTTTAAGAGTGGGAAATACTCATGTGGCTTTACACAAACAAAGATCATATCAGATTTTTTCACTACTTCTTCTGCGCTTCTCACAAGGTTTAACGAAGGGTACTGCCTTTTTAATGTTGCCGCTTTTTCGATTGATCGATTTACTATTGTGAGATGGGAAGGTATTACGGCGCACGAATCAATAAAGGAAGAAATAAGAATTGTCCCCATATTGCCGGTACCAATTACACCGATTTTCAATTTACTCCCCCTCCTTCCATACTCATTTCTCCTACAACATATGTATGAAAGTCTCAATATATGTTTAAGACCATGAAACATTAGAAAGGTATGAGAGAAGAATGAAGTATTTTCGAAATTTAACTGTTCGTGAAAAAGTAATTCTTTCTATTCTGGCCGTTTCGGTTGGTATTAGTTTCCTCTTTTATTTTAATGTATTTGCAGAAAATCAAGACAATCTCTCATTTGATCATGCGCTTTTAGAAAGTGAAGGTGGTGAACTCCAAGAAACAAAAGAAACGGTTGTAGAGAAGCCGGATGAAGTAGTTAGTGTCGTACTGGTAGACGTGAAAGGAGCTGTAGTAGCGCCAGGCGTGTATGAAATAAATAGCAATGGGCGCGTAAAGGATGTCATTAAAAAAGCTGGAGGATTTCTTGAAGATGCCGATCAGGTTCAGCTGAACTTAGCAAGCAAAGTAGTGGATGAAATGGTCATTTATGTACCAATAGTTGGGGAAGTGACATCTAGTTCAGTTAGTTCAGTTAGTGAGAAGCCAAGTGTTGAATCACAGCTCGTTTCAATTAATTCAGCTGATTTAAATGAGCTTCAAAAACTGCCGGGGATAGGTCCTGCCAAGGCTGAAGCAATTGTCCAATTTCGAGAAGACAATGGTAGTTTTACTGCAATAGAAGAATTGATGAACATCAGTGGGATCGGGGAGAAAACGTTTGAGAAATTAAAGGATTTGATTACGGTTCAATGAGATAGATTGACGAGACAGTTTATTTAGATCAAACTAATAGAAGATAAAAGACATTGGGGGGAGAACCTTGGAACGCATTTCGTGGGATCAATATTTTATGGCGCAAAGCCATTTACTTGCACTTAGGAGCACATGCACTCGTTTAACTGTAGGGGCAACAATTGTGAGGGATAAGCGTATGATTGCTGGCGGATATAATGGATCTGTGTCAGGTGGAGTGCATTGTATTGATGAAGGATGTTACGTCATTGATAATCATTGTGTTCGTACCATTCATGCTGAAATGAATGCAATTATACAATGTGCTAAATTTGGTGTGCAAACAACTGATGCTGAAATTTATGTTACTCATTTTCCCTGTCTCAACTGCTGTAAAGCAATTATACAGGCTGGAATTAAAACGGTCATCTACGCTGAGAATTATAAAAATCATCCTTATGCGATTGAATTATTTGAGGATGCAGGAGTAAGTGTTAGACAAGTTGAGCTGGAAGAAATGATTTTGGATACAAATAGTCAAGAGAAACTTGATTTAACGGCTGATTTGTTAAGAAAAGTATCTGATGCTGGACTCGATCCAACAGAAGTAAAACCTTTATATGAGAAAGCTTCAAAACTATACGGCATGTAATGAAAGGGAATTTGTGGGTCATAGCAGCTGCTGCATTCATTGGCGTAATGAGTGTCAATTTTTCAGGCGCCTTTTTTGTATTATTTGTAGTATTACTATGGTTATGGAAGGGCAAGCGAAAGCTATTAATGCTGTTAGTTTGCCTAACCTGCATTCTTTTCTTTAGTTATACAGTTATTGTGAATGTTTTTAATGTAACATCCTTAAAGGAAGGGCCAAGTATTATTCTAGGAACCATTTCGTCAATACCAGAAATTGATGGCGATTTCATGTCATTTGAACTAAAGACTGAAAAAGAGAAATTGAAGGTCAATTATTATATCTCCTCTATACAAGAAAAAAATGAAGTTGAGCAATTAGAAGTTGGTTATACATGTTACCTTTCTGGGTCGCTAGAGCCTCCATCCCCTCTCAGAGTTCCCTCTTTATTTGATTATGAGCGTTATCTTTATTACCAAAACATTCATTGGATTTATGAACTAAAATCAAAGCCTGAATGTCACAAATTATCAAAGTCATTTTTTTCTTTAGTTCAGCAATCTCGTCAAAATGTTTTATCGACCATTGTTTCAGAATACCCAGCCCGCCTTCATGGATTGGCTGCTTCTTTGTTAATAGGCGAACGAAGCCTATTACCAGATGAAGTTGAGGAAGCTTATCAAGTTTTAGGATTAAGTCATGTTCTGGCTGTTTCGGGGTTACACGTTGGCGTTGTGGGAGGGGTGTTCTTTTGGTTATGTATCCGTTTAGGACTAACCAGAGAAAAAGCGTATACTTCACTCATTGCATTTTATCCGATTTATATGACTCTAACAGGATGTGCTCCTTCTGTTATGAGAGCTTCATTAATGGCTATGCTAGTTGTCATCAGCTTGCGGCTAAAGTTAAATGTCAATCCGCTTGATGGTGTTTCATTCGCTTGTGTGGTTATTTTATCTGTAAACCCATATTACGCCTACCATATTGGATTTCAGCTTTCTTTTCTCATTGCGTTTGCTTTAATTGTTTCTTCCAAATCGATCATTAATCGTTCAACTCATCCATTCGCTCAGCTTCTTTCTCTTTCTGTTCTCCCTCAAATTATTTCATTCCCCGTTGTTATTTATCACTTTCATCAAATTTCCATTCTAAGTCTTGGATTAAACCTCATATATGTTCCAATTATTTCAGTCATTGTATTACCAGGTTTGATGCTTACCTTTCTATTGCATTTCCTCCACTTACATTTTCTTTTTCAATTTATTTCTGAAATTCTCGTTTTTTTTATAGATCATATTCATACTTTCTTTGTATTTATTGCAGGTAAGGATACGATTGTTGTATTCGGGAAAATATCAGCCATAACGCTAATTGTCTCATTAGGCGTAAGTATTGGTATTTTGCTTTTGTGGGAGCGTGGAAATGTTCTCTTAGGCGGAACTTTGTGGAGTGTATTTTGCATCGTATTATACGTTATGCCTTATTTGAATCCATATGGAGAAGTGTCGTTTATTGACGTGGGTCAAGGAGATAGTATATTAATTACATTGCCTTTTCAAAGGCAGGTCATCTTAATTGATACAGGAGGAAGACCGATGTATGGCAATGAGGAAGAGTGGCAAAAAAGAGCTTCATCATTTGATATAGGGGGTGATGTAGTCCTTCCATATATCAAGTCTAAAGGAATTCGTGCCGTTGATTTGTTAATTTTGACACATGGGGATTATGATCATGCGGGGGGGCCAAGGAGTTGCTTGAAGGGGTCTCTGTAAGAAGGTTATTACTCGATCACAGCACAGAACAAACGGCATTAGAAAAAGAGTTGATTCATATTGCGAAAGAAGGGGGGACCACTATTTCTTTAGCGGAGGCGGGGCAATCCTGGTCTCTGAATGACGCTCGATTTACAATTTTTCAGGCTTTAGAGAAAGCAGAAGAGAACGACGGTAGCATTATACTTCATGCACGATTAGGCGGATATAGTTGGCTATTTACAGGAGATCTGGAAGAAGAGGGAGAACGTCGATTGCTTTCAAGTGGTTACCTCAAAGAAATCGATGTACTAAAAGTAGGGCATCATGGAAGCCCTACATCCAGCTCTAAAGAGTTTATTGAGCATTTATCACCTGAGTTTTCGATTATTTCAGTAGGTGTAAATAATCGATATGGTCATCCAAACGAAGAGGTTTTGAAAAGGTATGAAGAACTTCATATTCCAGTCCTCAGAACAGATGAGAATGGTACGGTGAGATACATCTTTAGAAACAACAAAATTGGAAGGTGGTCTGTGATGTTAAATTGAAAATAGACTGCCTGGGGCAGTCTATTTAGCCTAGCGCTTTAATAATTACAGCCGTGAAGAAAATGATGGAAAAGAATAAAAATGGTACTGCAAAGCCAACAGCTGATTGAACAGCGTCGTTCTCCTTAGCTTGAACATCTTTTTCGAACTCGTTCATTTGCCTTCCCTCCTGCTTCCCCAATAGTATTCACTGTTAACTACCTATGTAGTCTTTATGTAGGGGTTTTCCTTTAAATGTACATTTCAAACAATATTGTATCATGTATTATTCCTCATGTCTTTATTATCCATGAACTGTTTACGTTTTTAATGAACGTAATTTATGCGAAAAAATCACTCCCTTTCCTGTAAAGAGTTGTCACCCATACTTTAACTTTGCATAGGATATCCTATCTACTACACACCGAACATCGTTGCTTGGTAAGAGTCCTAGGCCTTACGGAGCAGCGTTTACTATAAATGGGAGGCTGGTTGTAGCAGCCGGCTTCCCTTTTCTACTTGCCAACTTTGTTGTCTGCTATTAGGATAGGAATGGACGAATAAAATCGAGGTGTACATAAATGTCCATTTCAGACTTAAAAAAGAAAATCAAACAGAACAAGTTAGATCCACTATATCTCTTAACAGGAACAGAAGCTTTCCTAATTGATGAGCTGCAAAAAATGATCATTGAACAGGCACTACCTGAAGAGGAAAGAGAATTTGGACTTGCTTATTATGATCTAAACGAAACCCCCGTACAAGCTGCCGTGGAAGATGCTGAAACGCTGCCGTTTCTCGGGGAGAAACGGGTGATAATAGTAAAGAATCCTTTGTTTTTAACAGCTGCTAGGGACAAAAGCAAAGTTGAGCATGATCTTGATTCCCTTCAACGATATGCTGAAAACCCTTCTCCTTTTACGATACTCATTATTGAAGCACCTTATGAAAAGCTGGATGAGAGAAAAAAATTGGTAAAATCAATTAAAAAAGCAGGAGCCTTTGTGAAGGCTGAGGCTTTACAAGAAAGTCATCTTGGAGACTGGCTTCAGCAACGAGCAAAAGAGAATGGTGTTACATTTGACCAGGAAGGCGAAGAGAGGCTTGTTCAATTAACAGGTAGTCATTTGATGTTATTGCAGCAGGAAATTGATAAAATGGCTCTATACGTTGGTGAGGGTGGAGTTGTCAATGCGGAGGTTGTTGATCTCCTTGTTGCAAGAACATTAGAAAATGATATTTTTGCGCTAATAGACCGGATTGTTAGAAAAGACCTAGATAAAGCCTTTCGTATTTTATATGATTTATTAAAAATAAATGAAGAACCAATCAAAATTCTTTCTTTAATCGGCAGGCAGTTTCGAATTATATACCAGGTTAGTGAACTTTCTAAGCGAGGTTATGGTCAAAAGCAAATGGCTTCGACACTTAAATTGCATCCTTACGCGGTTAAAATTGCACAGCAGCAAAGTCGAAGTTTTCATGAAGAAAAGTTGCGTTTTATTCTAGACCAAATCGCAGAATCGGATTATGAAATGAAAACAGGTAGAATGGATAAAAAACTTATTCTTGAATTGTTAGTTACTAAAATTAAAAACACATAAAAAAGCTGTTGGGTTGCCCCAACAGCTTTTAACGTTTTAAGGAATTACGCTGAAATCTCGTTGTACATTTTAGTTAGACGAGATTTTTTACGTGCTACTGTGTTTCTATGAATGATTCCTTTATCAGCAGCTTTGTCGATGCGCTTAGAAGCTTGGTTAAGAGCTGTTTTCGCAGCTTCAACGTCTTTTGCTTCAACTTTCGCTTCAAAAGTCTTGATTGCAGAACGCATTTCAGATTTGAAAGCGAGGTTATTAGCGCGACGATCAGATTGAGTTCTAACGCGTTTAACCGCAGATTTAATATTTGGCATACCTTTCACCTCCTTGCAAGGCTTAACAATTCCATGTCATATCCGTGCATAGAACAAGAAACATTCTATCAAATAGCACAATGAATTGCAATAGAGAATGAAAACCTTATTTCAGGGTTACGCTAACATGTAACAGATAGAATGAGAGGTGATCTGATGGGATTCGTTGATCTAGAAAAATATCAGGTGAGAACAGATCTTGCGGTTGAAGCGCAAGAAATGGTGAAAGAGAAAAAAGCAAAAAGCATGAAAGAAGATAAGCCTGATGGGCTTAAAGGCGTTATTGTGAAAGAAAGAAATGAAAAGGGAGTAAATATTACAACCGTTGAAGTGACAGAAGAGGGTGAGAAAGAGATAGGAAAAAAAGCTGGTCATTATCTTACCTTCGAGGTACAGGGAATTCGTCGAAAAGACTCCGCTCTTCAACAAACCGTTCAGGATGTCTTTGCTCATGAATTTGCGGCTTTCCTTAAACAACAAAATATTGCGAAAGAAGCGAGTTGTCTTATTGTTGGGCTGGGTAATTGGAATGTTACCCCAGATTCACTAGGGCCATTAGTTGTTTCAAATCTGCTCATTACAAACCACTTATTTGAGCTTCAACCAGAAACCGTTTCAGAAGGGTTTCGCCCTGTAAGCGCAATTACTCCAGGTGTTATGGGGGTAACAGGAATTGAAACGAGCGATATTATACATGGGGTTATCGAAAAAGCTAAGCCAGACTTCGTGATTGCAATAGATGCGCTTGCTTCAAGATCAATCGAGCGTGTAAATACAACTATACAAATTTCTGATACAGGAATCCATCCCGGTTCGGGTGTAGGAAATAAGCGTAAGGAGCTAAGCTTTGATACCCTCGGCATACCAGTAATAGCGATTGGCATACCAACAGTTGTTGACGCTGTCTCTATAACGAGTGATACGATTGATTTTATTTTGAAACATTTTGGAAGAGAGTTGAAGGAAAAAGGAAAGCCATCGAAATCATTAGCTCCTGCAGGAATGACTTTCGGAGAAAGAAAAACATATACAGAGGATGATCTCCCTGATGCAGAGAAAAGACAAACATTTCTTGGCATGATTGGGACGCTAGAAGATGAAGAAAAACGTAATTTAATCCGAGAGGTTCTTGCTCCTATGGGACACAACTTAATGGTTACACCTAAAGAAGTAGATGTTTTTATAGAAGATATGGCGAATGTCATATCTGGAGGGCTTAATAGCTGCCTTCATGGGGAAGTAAACCAACAAAATAGTGGAATGTATACCCATTGAGTATATTTTGGTTTTTTTTGCATAGGTATTACTGAAGGACGAGCTATTTCAGGAAGGGGCTAAAGTGATGGCATCTTTTTTTCTTAAATGTTTTCTTCTTGTTACATTGCTTTTATTTGGTGTGCTTCTTGGAATGGAACAAGCTTCTAGAAATATGAATTATATGCAGGATCATGAGAGTACTGGAGCTTTTCAAATCAAGACTGCATCCAATGGTGTTGAAGCTGAAATTTTAGGAACATCCATTACACAAAGCGATCTCCAAAATAAACAAGAAACGTTAGAAGGTGCAAATGAGTTTAATGTGCTAGGAGACCTCGGTTCAAAGCTTAGTAACTGGTTATCAGCATTAATCAAATCCCTTTTAGCGTTTGTATTCACATTAATTACGACAGTTCTTTCCTTTTTTCAATCATAAAGGTCGCATTTGCGGCCTTTTTTAAATTATTGGCTATGTAAAAAATCGAGAATCGAAAGTATAAGCTTAGTTATTCTATATTATTTGAGTCTCGAAAGGTAACAGAGTGTTATGCTTTCTTGTGAAAAAGAGAGGAATTTCTAAGAGAAATTCATAGTCTATGTAAATGGGCGGATTCCGGATTGAATCTGGACAGCGGTATTGCTATAATCTATACTAGCGTAGTTTCGCCTTAGGAGTGATTGTAGATGAACCTTGAAGAAAAATTGAAAAGACAGTCCAGGATTCGAAATTTTTCCATTATTGCTCATATCGACCATGGAAAATCGACTCTTGCAGACCGCATTTTAGAACGGACAGGTGCGTTAACTGACCGTGAAATGAAAGCTCAAACGCTCGATGCGATGGATCTCGAACGTGAAAGAGGAATTACGATTAAACTGAATTCTGTTCAGCTTACTTATACAGCGAAAGATGGAGAAGAGTACATTTTTCATTTAATCGATACACCAGGACATGTCGACTTCTCTTATGAAGTATCTAGGAGCCTGGCAGCTTGTGAAGGAGCATTATTAATTGTTGATGCAGCACAGGGAATTGAAGCTCAAACGCTAGCGAACGTTTACCTTGCTCTTGATAATGATTTAGAAATCCTTCCAGTTATTAATAAGATCGATTTACCGAGTGCTGAGCCTGAACGAGTGAGGCAAGAAGTAGAAGATGTAATTGGATTGGATGCTTCTGACGCAGTGCTTGCTTCAGCTAAGTCTGGAATTGGTATAGAAGACATTCTAGAACAAATTGTGGAGAAAGTACCCGCGCCACAAGGAGATCCTGAAGGGCCGCTTCAAGCGCTTATCTTTGATTCTCTTTATGATCCATATAGGGGAGTAGTTGCTTATATTCGAATAACAGAGGGATCTGTTAAGGTCGGCGATAAGATCCGTATGATGGCGACAGGTAAAGAATTTGAAGTAAATGAGCTTGGCGTGTTTAATCCTAAGCCGGTATCTAAGAAAGAACTTTCTGTCGGCGATGTTGGTTTCCTTACTGCAGCG
The DNA here is from genome assembly GCF_050467905.1 of Pseudalkalibacillus sp. NRS-1564. Lineage (NCBI taxonomy): Bacteria > Bacillati > Bacillota > Bacilli > Caryophanales > Fictibacillaceae > Pseudalkalibacillus > Pseudalkalibacillus sp. NRS-1564. Next base: position 195,876 of record NZ_JBITPM010000019.1, read on the forward strand.
ATTAAGAATGTGGGAGATTCTCGTGTAGGGGATACAATTACAGCTGTGAAAAATCCTGCTGCAACTCCTCTGCCTGGTTATCGGAGAATGAATCCAATGGTATACTGTGGTCTTTATCCAGTAGACTCAGCGCAATACAATGATCTCCGCGAGGCTCTTGAACGTCTTGAGTTAAACGATTCTTCGCTTCAATACGAAGCAGAAACATCTCAGGCCCTCGGCTTTGGTTTCCGCTGTGGTTTCCTTGGACTTCTTCATATGGAAATCGTGCAGGAGCGGATTGAACGAGAATTTAACATTGATTTGATTACGACGGCTCCGAGTGTTATTTATCAAGTTAAACTAACAGACGGAGAAGAAGTGATTATCGATAACCCTGCAATGATGCCTGATGCGCAATCTATTGCGGAAGTGCAAGAACCATATGTAAAGGCGACAATTATGTCACCTAATGATTATGTCGGTGCTATTATGGAATTATGTCAGGGTAAACGCGGTGACTTTATCGATATGCAATATATGGATGAAAGTCGTGTGAATATTGTCTATCATATTCCTCTTTCCGAAATTGTTTATGATTTCTTTGATCAATTGAAGTCAAGTACGAAAGGCTATGCGTCCTTCGACTACGAATTAATTGGGTATAGAGCTTCAAACCTTGTTAAAATGGACATTCTTCTTAACGGTGAGACAATTGATGCTCTATCCATTATCGTTCACAGAGACTTTGCCTATGACCGTGGTAAAGACATTACTGAGACATTGAAAGACCTTATCCCAAGACAGCAATTTGAAGTCCCGATTCAGGCTTCTATTGGACAGAAAATTGTTGCCCGTTCTACAATCAAAGCTATGCGTAAAAACGTACTAGCAAAATGTTACGGTGGAGATATTTCTCGTAAGCGTAAGCTTCTTGAAAAACAAAAAGAAGGTAAGAAACGAATGAAAACGGTAGGTAAAGTAGAAGTGCCTCAAGAAGCATTTATGGCTGTCCTCCGTCAGGATAACACGAAGAATAATTAAGGTGCTTTAGTTGAAGTGCTGAGTTGATTTTTATACTATGTAGGTTAGAAGACCGCAGAGCGTTTCTGCGGTCTTTACATTATGCCAGAAAGCAGTGATTGAAATGGTTAACGCTGTTTATTTACACATTCCGTTCTGTGACTATATATGCCACTATTGTGATTTTAATAAAGTTTTTATGCAAGGTCAGCCTGTGGATGACTATTTAGCTCATATGGATACTGAAATGAAAAATACATTGGAGCGATTCCCGACCAATCGAATAGACACAATATTTGTAGGTGGAGGAACACCTACAGCATTAAACGAAGCGCAGCTTGAGCGCTTTTTAAAAGACGTTCAAGAACGCTTTGGTCCGTATGTATCCGAGCACCTCGAGTTTTCAATGGAGGCAAATCCTGGGAGTGTCACACCTGAGAAGCTTCGAATTATGAAGAAGTACGGTGTGAATCGATTAAGTATCGGAGCTCAGGCATTCCAAGATACGCTTCTAAACAAGCTTGGCAGAGGTCATTCCGTTGAAGAAATCGGAGAAATTGTTCAGATGGCTCAGAGTGAGGGCTTTGTTAACCTCTCACTGGATCTGATGTTTGGATTACCAGAACAAACTATTGAACAATTCTCAGAGTCGATTACAAAAGCAATTGAATTAGGGATTACTCATATTTCTTCTTATTCCTTGCAGGTAGAGAAGAAAACAGTGTTTTATAACAAATGGCGTAAAGGAGAATTACCTCTTCCAACGGAAGAAGCTGAAGCTGATATGTATGAGCTTCTAATGAAACGCCTTGAGGAAGCTGGTCTTTTGCAGTATGAGATTAGTAACTTCGCAAAGCCTGGATACGAGAGCCGACACAACATAACGTACTGGAAGAATAATGAGTACTATGGAATAGGTGCGGGTGCTCACAGCTATATTGATGGGGTACGACGAGCAAATGCTGGTCCGCTTAAGCAATATATGACTAAAATAGATGAGAACAAGTTTCCGTATAAGGATGACAATGTTCTAACGAAAAACGAACGAATGGAAGAAGAAATGTTTATGGGCCTTCGAATGAAAGAGGGCGTTTCAAAAGAGACGTTTAAGTATAAATTTAATCAGTCGATTGAGGAAGTTTTTAGTGAACAAATTGAAAAGTTAGTCCGAAGCGACCTCTTGAAAGATACTGGATCACATATTGCATTGACAGAGCAAGGCTTCTTTTTAGGCAATGAAGTATTTCAAGAATTTCTTGCTATCTAGTGACATCGTTGTCAATTAGGGCCTTAGGTTGTTAACTAAGGTAGTGATGGTGGTCTTCAGAGTACCCCGATAAAGCGATAATTAAGAGCCTTTCTATTGTTGGAAATGTTTAGTCACAATAATGATTAACGTAATGATTGACAACTAAAATAAGTTTCTGTTACCTTATTAATAGATTTAGCACTCAGCACATTAGAGTGCTAACAGAGGTGATGAGGAGATGTTAACAGAACGTCAACTATTCATTTTGCAGTTATTGATTAATGACTACATTCAAACGGCTGAGCCTGTTGGATCACGCACGATTTCCAAGCGTGAAGATGTGACATTCAGTTCTGCAACCATTCGTAATGAACTTGCGGACCTTGAAGAGATGGGCTACATCGAGAAGACACATAGTTCTTCTGGAAGAGTACCTTCTGAAAAGGGATATCGTTTTTATGTTGATCATCTTCTGTCTCCACCTGTGCTTTCGAAAAAAGATGTGAATAACATTCATTCTCTTTTTGCAGAGAGAATGGTGGAAGTAGAGAAAGTGATTCAACAATCTGCTGGAATACTTTCAGAGCTAACTCAATATACGTCCATTATTCTTGGACCTGAAGTATTTGAAACGAAACTTCGACAAATTCAGATCATTCCCTTGTCAAAGGATACGGCCGTTGTGATTTTGGTAGCTGACAGTGGACATGTCGAGAACCGAACAATGCAAATCCCGCCTTCGGTCAGTATGTCTGATATTGAAAAAGTTGTGAACATCATGAATGAACGCTTGAAGGACGTTCCACTAATCTCCTTGAAGTTGACAATGATGAAAGAAATGGCAACTGTCTTAAAGAAACATATTGAAAATTATAATCAGGTTAATACAATGCTTGAAAATCTTTTTCTCTATACCAATGCTGAAAAAGTGTATTACGGAGGCAAGACTAATATTCTGACCCAACCTGAATTCAAAGATATTGATAAAGTCAGGTTGTTACTTAATACATTTGAACAAGAAGACGTTATGTATAACATACTTCGACCTGAGAAAAATGGAATTGAAGTTAAAATTGGTCAGGAAAATGATCTTGAGGCGATGCAGCATTGTAGCATCGTAACCGCCGACTATTTCATAGAAGGCAAGCGAATGGGCTCTATCGCTTTGCTTGGCCCGACTAGAATGGAATATCATCGTTCAATGAGTATTCTTGGTTTTCTAGCAAATGATCTTACTCGAACCTTGACCGATCGATATCAAAGTTTCAAACACTGGTAAATTGGTAATAGTGAAGAAGGTGGGAGAAACATTTCTTCCATCCTTTTCTATGGGAGAAAGATTTGTTATATTTCGTTAGGGAGGTGAAATTCGTGGAAAAGCAAAACAGTCATCAAGAGGAAGAAGAACTTCTAACTGAAGAGGAAGAGAATCTTGAGCAAAATGCTGAAGAGAATGATGAACCTGAAGTGATTGAAGTATCTGAAACCAATGAAAATGAAGAGCTTGAGAACTTGCAACAGCAGGTTGAAGAGCTTGAGAATAAATATATGCGCACTCAGGCAGAATACGATAACTTCCGCCGCAGAACGCGTGAAGAACGAAATGCAGATGCAAAATACCGTTCTCAAAAATTAGCTGAAGGGTTACTCCCAGCTATGGATAATTTCGAACGTGCACTAGCTGTTCAAAGCGATAGTGAGCAAGTAACGTCATTGCTTACCGGAATGGAAATGGTGTATCGTCAGTTGAAAGAGGCACTTGCTAATGAAGGTGTCGAAGAAATTGGTTCTGTAGGAGAAGCATTCAACCCGCATCTCCATCAGGCTGTCATGCAGGTTGAATCAGATGAACATGATTCAGATGTGGTTGTAGAGGTCTTACAAAAAGGCTATCAACTAAACGATCGCGTCCTTCGGCCAGCAATGGTAAAGGTAAGCTCTTAACTACATATTAAGAAATAGGAGGTAGAATGTAATGAGTAAAATTATCGGTATTGACTTAGGTACAACAAACTCTTGTATTGCAGTAATGGAAGGCGGAGAAGCTACTGTTATCCCGAACCCGGAAGGTAGCCGTACAACTCCATCTGTCGTTGCATTTAAAGATGAAGAACGTCTAGTAGGTGAAGTTGCGAAGCGTCAAGCAATCACAAACCCAAACACAATTCAATCCATTAAGCGTCATATGGGTACTGATCATAAAGAAGACGTTGAGGGTAAATCATTTTCTCCTCAAGAAATTTCTGCGATCATTCTTCAGAAGCTAAAATCTTACGCTGAAGATTATCTTGGTGAAGGCGTTGAAAAAGCGGTTATTACAGTGCCTGCTTACTTTAACGATGCTGAGCGTCAAGCAACAAAAGATGCTGGTAAAATCGCTGGACTTGAAGTAGAGCGTATTGTAAACGAACCAACTGCTGCAGCGCTTGCTTACGGTCTTGATAAAGAAGATGAAGATCAAACAATCCTAGTATTTGACCTTGGTGGCGGTACTTTTGACGTATCAATCCTTGAACTTGGCGGAGGCGTATTTGAAGTTAAGTCTACTGCTGGTGATAACCGTCTTGGTGGTGACGACTTTGACCAAGTTATTATCGATCATCTAGTAGCTGAATTTAAGAAAGATACTGGTGTTGACCTAGGTCAGGATAAGATGGCACTTCAACGTTTGAAAGATGCTGCTGAAAAAGCGAAGAAAGATCTTTCAGGCGTAGCACAAACTCAAATTTCTCTTCCATTTATCACAGCGGATGCTTCAGGTCCTAAACACCTTGAGCTTAACCTAACTCGTGCTAAATTCGAAGAGCTTTCTGCAAATCTTGTAGAGCGTACAATGGCACCTACTCGTCAGGCTCTTAAAGATGCTGGAATGTCTCCATCTGAACTTGATAAAGTAATTCTTGTTGGTGGATCTACTCGTATTCCTGCAGTACAAGATGCGATTAAGAAAGAAACAGGACAAGATCCACACAAAGGCGTTAACCCTGATGAAGTCGTTGCACTTGGTGCAGCAATTCAAGCTGGTGTTATTGCTGGAGATGTGAAAGACGTTGTTCTTCTTGACGTAACTCCACTTTCTCTTGGTATTGAAACAATGGGTGGCGTATTTACGAAGCTTATCGAGCGTAATACAACGATCCCAACTAGTAAGTCACAGACTTTCTCAACTGCAGCTGATAACCAACCTTCAGTTGACATTCATGTTCTTCAAGGTGAGCGCGAAATGGCTCAGTATAACAAGACTCTTGGTCGCTTCCAGCTGACTGATATTCCTCCAGCACCACGAGGAACTCCGCAAATCGAAGTATCATTTGATATCGACAAAAACGGTATCGTGAACGTTCGCGCGAAGGATCTTGGTACGAATAAAGAACAGTCTATTACAATCAAATCTTCAAGCGGTCTTTCAGATGACGAAATTGAAAACATGGTGAAAGACGCTGAAGCTAACGCTGAAGAAGATAAGCAGCGTCGTGAAGAAGTTGAAACACGTAACGAAGCTGATCAGCTCGTATTCACTACTGATAAAACTCTAAAAGACCTTGAAGGTCAAGTAGAGGAAGAAGAAGTGACAAAAGCTAATGAAGCAAAAGATAAAGTGAAAGCAGCTCTTGAAAATGATGACATTGAAGCAATTCGCACTGCGAAAGATGAGCTTCAAGAAATCGTTCAAGCCTTATCAATGAAAGTCTATGAGCAGGCTGCACAAGCTCAACAGGCTCAAGCTGGCGAAGAAGGCGGAGCTGAACAAGCAGATGATAACGTCGTTGATGCTGAGTATGAAGAGGTAGACGACGACAAAAAGTAAGAAGATGATACGAAAAAAAGTCAAAGTCAGGCGTATCTTGACTTTGACTTTTTTCGTTTAAAATGAAATGCAAACCATTCAATTCCATATAATACGTATGCTAAGAATGTTGTTTGCAGTTGAACAATAACTAATCACAGGTCACGTTTTCTCCATACTTGAAAAATTCTAAAAATCGGGTGGAAGCGACGTATCATGGTAATATTCACCAATTAACTTTTGGGTTATTATCCAACTTTGCCCAATTTGCTATTAGCGTTCACTGGTGCTTACGATAGAGTATTGCAGAGCGTATAAACTCAATGATATGATAAACGTTATGTGAAGAGAATCGGGAGTGGATACGATGAGTAAACGAGATTATTATGAAGTGCTGGGCGTAAGTAAGGATGCTTCTGATGCCGAGCTGAAAAAAGCTTATCGAAAGCTTGCTAAGCAATATCACCCAGACATCAACCAGGAGCCGGGTGCAGATGAGAAGTTTAAAGAAGTAACGGAAGCTTATGAAGTATTAAGTGACTCTCAGAAAAAAGCTCAGTACGATCAGTTTGGGCACGCAGATCCAAATCAAGGATTTGGTGGCGGAGGAGCTGACTTCGGTGGCTTTGGCGACATTTTTGATATGTTCTTTGGTGGCGGAGGTCGCCGTAATCCAAATGCTCCGAGACAGGGTGCTGACCTTCAGTATTCAATGGAACTAACTTTTGAAGAAGCAGCATTTGGTAAAGAGACGGATATCTTTATTCCAAAAGAAGAAGAATGTTCAACATGTGATGGTTCTGGCGCAAAACCAGGAACTTCACCTGAAACTTGTTCACACTGTGGTGGAGCTGGTCAATTGAATGTGGAGCAAAATACTCCGTTTGGCCGAGTAGTTAATCGTCGCGTGTGTCATCATTGTGAAGGTACAGGCAAACTTATTAAAGATAAGTGTAAGACGTGTCGCGGTAAAGGGAAAGTTGAAGTTAAAAAGAAAATTCACGTTAAACTCCCTGCAGGAATCGATGAAGGTCAACAAATCCGCATAACTGGAAAAGGGGAAGCTGGCGTTAACGGTGGACCTCCAGGAGACTTATTTGTAGTTGTTTATGTGAGATCACATGACTTTTACGAACGTAGTGGCGATGATGTGTTATGTCAAATGCCGATCACCTTCTCACAAGCAGGTCTTGGAGATGAAATTGAAGTGCCGACCCTTCATGGTAAAGTGAAGCTTAAAGTGCCAGCTGGTACACAAAGTGGAACTAATTTCCGTCTAAAAGGGAAAGGTATTCAGAACGTACGTGGTTATGGCCAGGGAGATCAACATGTTAAAATTCAAGTGATTACTCCTAAGCACTTAACTGATCGACAAAAAGAGCTTCTACGAGAGTTTAGTGAAATTTCCGGACAGGTACCTGACGAACAGCATGAGAATTTTTTCTCTAAAGTGAAAAAGGCGTTCAAAGGAGAATAAGTAAGGTGAAAGCTGGTAACAGATTGCAGGCTACTACTTCAAGTGGCCTGCCTGTTTCCTTTCCGAAAAAAAGGATCCAAAAGAGGAGTGGGCAATGAATGAAATGGTCTGAGATAAGCATTCATACGACAAACGAAGCAATTGAAGCAGTATCAAACATTCTACATGAAGCAGGTGCCAGTGGGGTAGTCATTGAAGACCCAATGGATCTTGTGAAAGTATGGGATACTACTTTCGGAGAGGTTTATCAGCTCAATCCAGATGATTATCCTGAAGAAGGCGTTATCTTGAAAGCTTACTTGCCTGTCAATAGTTTTCTTGGTGAAACGGTTGAACAAATTAAAGAAGCGATTAATGGACTACTTGTCTATGATATTGATTTAGGGCATAACACTGTTCAAATCAGTGAAGTGAATGAGGAAGAATGGGCTACAGCGTGGAAAAAATATTATAAACCTGTCAAAATATCTGAACGAATTACGATTACACCCACATGGGAAGATTACAAGCCTGTCACAACAGATGAAATTATTATTGAGCTTGATCCTGGCATGGCTTTCGGTACAGGAACACATCCGACAACGGTATTGTGTGTTCAAGCGCTTGAAAAAATCATTGAGCCGGGTCAGCGTGTGATTGACGTTGGTACGGGGTCAGGTGTTTTAAGTATCGCGGCTGCTAGTCTTGGCGCTGAATCAGTTGATGCTCTTGACCTTGATGAAATAGCTGTTAAAAGTGCTGCGTTAAATACTAAATTAAATAAAGTTCATCACAAAATTAATGTCAGTCAAAATAATCTTCTTGAGGGTATTGATGAAACTTACGATGTCATTGTCGCTAATTTACTTTCAGAAATTATTATTCGCTTTACAGACGATGTGGCTCGCGTCCTTAAACCAGGTGGTGCATTTATCACCTCGGGTATTATCTCTGCGAAAAAGCAGGAAGTAAAACAGTCGATCATTGAACAGGGTCTTATCATTGAAGAAACGCTCCAAATGGAAGATTGGGTTGCGTTTATTGCCAGAAAACCCCACGAGTAAGGAGGTAGAACGATGCAACGATATTTCATTTCTGCCTCTCAAGTTCAAGACGATCACGTTACTATTGAAGGGGAAGATGTGAAGCACATTTCGAAAGTGATGAGAATGACAGTGGGTGACAACATCATATGTTGCACTGAAGACGGTAAATCAGCCCTATGCGAATTAGAAGAAATTAATTCGGACTTAATCAAAGCTGTTCCATTAGAATGGTTGGAAGAACAAAAGAAACTCCCTGTTCATGTTACAATTGTTCAAGGACTGCCTAAAGGAGATAAACTAGAAACAGTCATACAAAAGGGCACAGAACTAGGTGCAGATCAGTTTATCCCTTTTAAAGCTGAGCGTTCTATTGTAAAATGGGATGAGCAAAAAAGCGCTAAAAAGTTGCAAAGGCTAAAAAAAATTGCAAAAGAAGCGGCTGAACAATCCCATCGAACAACCATTCCATTGATTGAAATGCCTCATTCCATTTCATCACTTATTAAAGCAAGTGAGTCTTATGATTATAAATTAATTGCTTATGAAGAGGAAGCGAGAGCAGGAGAAACTGCTGCGCTTGTTCAAACGCTTCACGAGGCAAATGTGAATGACCGAATAATGGTCGTATTTGGACCAGAGGGCGGACTTTCAGATAATGAAGTAGCCAGTTTAATTCAAGCTGGTTTTGCTTCATGTGGACTTGGTCCAAGGATTTTGCGAACAGAAACGGCTGCTATGTACGTGCTGGCAGCAGTTTCTTATCATTTTGAACTAATGAGGTGATTATATGCCTTCAGTTGCTTTCCATACATTAGGCTGTAAAGTAAACCATTACGAAACGGAAGCGATTTGGCAATTGTTTAAAGATCATGATTATGAACGCGTTGAGTTCGATCATGCATCGGATGTTTATGTTATTAATACGTGCACAGTAACGAATACTGGGGATAAAAAAAGCAGACAGGTTATTCGTCGTGCGATTCGTAAAAATCCTGATGCCGTCATTTGTGTAACAGGTTGTTATGCTCAAACTTCACCTGCAGAAATTATGGCTATTCCTGGAGTGGATGTTGTTGTAGGAACTCAGGATCGCGTTAAAATGCTTGATTACATTGAACAGTATAAGCGCGAACGAGAGCCTGTAAATGGCGTAGGCAATATTATGAAAGCGCGTGTATATGAGGAGCTTGAAGTTCCGGCTTTTACAGATCGCACCCGAGCTTCTCTTAAAATTCAAGAAGGTTGTAACAATTTCTGTACTTTCTGTATAATTCCTTGGGCAAGAGGCCTTCTCAGATCTCGTGAACCGGAAGCGGTCATTTCACAAGCTCAACAGCTTGTTGATGCCGGTTATAAAGAAATCGTTCTAACGGGTATCCATACAGCAGGTTATGGAGAGGATTTGAAAGATTACAACTTTGCTCAGCTTCTTCGTGACCTTGATGCTAAAGTAAAAGGTCTTAAGCGAATTCGGATTTCTTCTATTGAAGCCAGTCAGGTAACTGATGAAGTGATAGAAGTATTGAATCAATCTGAAAAAGTTGTTCCGCATCTTCATATACCGCTTCAATCTGGATCCAATACAGTACTACAGCGAATGAGAAGAAAGTATACAATGGAAATGTTTGGTGAGCGCTTAGAGTGTTTGAAAAAAGCACTTCCAGGATTAGCAATTACGTCCGACGTTATTGTCGGCTTTCCTGGTGAAACAGATGAGGAATTTAAAGAGACATATGACTTTATTGCAAAGCATAAATTCTCAGAACTTCACGTTTTCCCATTTTCAAAGAGAACAGGTACGCCTGCAGCTCGGATGGAAGACCAGGTTGATGATGAAGTTAAGAACAAGCGTGTTCATCATTTAATTGAGCTTTCAAATCAACTTGCGAAAGAGTACGCATCCCATTATGAAGGTGAAGTGCTTGAGGTAATTCCGGAAGAGAAGTACAAGGATGACCCAGAATCAAACTTATTCGTTGGTTATTCAGCGAATTATATGAAAGTAATCTTTGAAGCATCTGAAGAAATGATTGGAAAAATTGTTAAAGTGAAAATTACTAAACCAGGATATCCTTATAATGAAGGTCAATTTGTTCGCGTTATGAACGAGGACGAGCCAACTGCTGCAGTTGCTTCATTTTAAGCTATTAACTTAACCTAACTAAAACAGAATCGGAAGGATGACTATCATGAATAAAGAACTAGCAAAAATGATTGATCACACAGCACTAAAACCAGATACTAGCAGAGCGCAGATCGAAAAGCTTTGTGAAGAAGCAAGAGAATTTAATTTTGCTTCAGTTTGCGTTAATCCTACTTGGGTTTCCCTCGCAGCGGAAATGTTGCAAGGTGCTCAAGCTAAAGTTTGTACAGTAATTGGTTTCCCTCTAGGAGCCGTTACAACAGAAACAAAAGCCTTCGAAACAAATGATGCGATTCAAAAGGGTGCTACTGAAGTAGATATGGTTATTAACATTGGTGCACTTAAAGACGGAAATAACGACCTTGTAGAACAAGATATCAAAGCTGTTGTTGAAGCGGCAAAAGGTAAGGCGCTTGTTAAGGTAATTATTGAGACTTGTCTTCTAACTGATGAAGAAAAAACACGCGCGTGTGAGCTTTCGGTAAAAGCTGGGGCTGACTATGTTAAGACATCAACTGGTTTTTCAACTGGTGGAGCTACAGTTGAAGATATTAAACTAATGAGAAATACAGTTGGGCCGAACATTGGTGTGAAAGCTTCTGGAGGAGTTCGCGACCTAGAAGGTTCTCAAGCAATGATTGATGCAGGAGCTACACGTATTGGAGCTAGTGCTGGAGTCAAAATTGTGCAAGGTGAAACAGCAGATACGGATTATTAATATAACGACCCCATTACTTCTATTAACAGAAGTGATGGGGTTTTTTAGATATTATGAAGGAGAGGGAATATCGTTTTGCTCAGTAGATAATAAGGTGACAGTCAATTGAACTAAGCCTGAGAATTTATGCTGAATTCGCTAGCTTTATATTAGATTGTTTTTTGAGTGTACCCTTTCTATGGATAGTGCTAACAAACCAGTTACAGGTAAAAAGAGTAATGAAGACAAGACGTTAAAGAGGATAGAAACGTGAGCAAGTTGAACGTCAGGAAAGGAAGTAAGGGTAGAAGCTATCGTGCCAAAAATCCCTATTAACGGATAGAAGATGACTACACCTATAATGTTTATCCAAACGTGAGCATAAGCAGCAAGTTTAGCTTCTGCACTGCTTCCAATACTTGCTATGACCGCTGTGATACAAGTGCCGACATTCGCTCCATAAAGGATGGCGATCGCTGAGGAAAGAGTAAGTAAGTCCTGATTAATAAAGCTCATTGTAATTCCCGTTGTTGCTGTACTTGATTGGATGACTGCAGTTAATAATGTCCCAATTCCAATACCATACATAAGATTTGAATTCGTATTATGGATAACATCTTTAATAAATGATAAAGTCGATAAAGGTATAGCAAGTGCTTCTAGCCCATGCATAGCAACGAAAATGCAACCTAAGCCGAACAGAACTGTTCCAATGCTGAAAAGCAGCTGTTTTCTAACTTGAAGCAAGATAAAGCCGCTCAATAATAGCGGTATGACAAGTTGATCAGGATTAAGAGTCATTAATTCAGCTGTAATGGTAGTCCCAATATTCGTGCCAAGAATAATTCCAATTGACTGTCTAAAGGTAAGCAGCTTAGCAGCAATTAAGCTTATTGTAATGACCATCACAGCAGAGCTGCTTTGTAGCAGGGCTGTTATAACAGCGCCGGTAATAAGTCCGCGTAAAGGCGTTGAAGCAGCCCGATAAAGCCATGTTTGTAGCCTGGAACTGGAGATGGTATTTAGTCCAACGCGGAGCACAGCCATTCCAAAAAGAAAAATACTAATGAAGACGATGAAAGATGCAATATATTGACTCAATTTAGCACTTCCCCTTTCCATTGAAAGTTTATGGACAGGATCCGTGTTACATGCTCGTTTTTTCTCATTGCTATGGAAAAAGTTTTCATTATAACCATCGCTCATTCAAATAGTTAAATTTACACTTAGTTGCGGTTTTAAAGCAATTATGTGTGAAAAACAAAAAATCTTTAATAAGACTAAAAGAAATAAAATATACGAAAGAAATGTTGATAAACAGGACGGGATGTATTATAATTGCAGGTGACATGTCTTTGTTAGAAAGTCATGTGTTATGATTGTCTATGTTTTGGAGGGAGGGATAGAGATGGCGGAAACTCGCGTGCGTAAGAACGAGTCGATCGATGATGCTCTGCGTCGCTTCAAGAGAACGGTTTCTAAAGAAGGCACTATGGCTGAAGTAAAGAAGCGCAAGCACTATGAAAAGCCAAGTGTAAAGCGTAAAAAGAAATCTGAGGCAGCAAGGAAAAAGCGTAAGTTCTAAGAGAGGGTGTTAGGTCAGTGAGTCTAAATGACCGTTTAACAGCAGATATGAAAGTAGCGATGAAGAACAAAGAGAAGAACAAACTATCTGTTATTCGGATGGTGAAATCTTCAATTCAGAATGAGTCCATTAAATTGGGTCATGATCTAACTGAAGAGGAAGAACTTACCGTTCTCACTCGCGAAGTCAAGCAACGTAAAGACTCCCTCCTTGAATTTGAAAAAGCTGGCCGAAGTGATCTTGTGCAGAATCTCGATGAAGAGCTGTCGATTTTATCTGTCTACCTGCCGAAACAACTCTCTGAAGAAGAAGTTGACCAGATTGTTCAGAAAGTTATTTCTGAAACTGGCGCGTCTTCAAAGAAAGATATGGGTATGGTAATGGGTGCGCTAATGCCTCGAGTAAAAGGCAAAGCGGACGGCGGACTTGTTAATCGTCTTGTACAAAAAAACTTATCATAAAGTGATGCTGTCACTTTAGAAGATTATCTGTTTTCTAAAGATGACTAGTTGAAACAATCAGACCTTGAGGCGTGACTGGGTGTTCACTTCCCTGTTAAAGAGAAGAAGAACTTAGTTATGCATTAAGTGTTGGATAAATATGATCAAGCGCAAACACGCCCTGTATGAACAGGGCGTGTTTTTTTTATCAACGCTCGCTCATACATACGATACAAGTGAAAAGGAAAAATAGTTATGTTATATTTCAAAGAATTTTGATCCATATGCCATTTCAAACTAGTATTTTCTAAATCCTTTTGTCATACTAAAGATATTCTTCTACATAAAATTGAAACTTCATGATGATCTCATTCGTATACTTAGGAAGTTGGAGGGAGGGATTACTATCGGAAAAAACATAGTCAGGTTTTTAGTGTGTATTTGCTTCATGATGATGGTTTTTCTTCCGTTCTTTGGGGAGTTAGTTTTGGGTGAAGGCGAAGGAGATCTCGTTACATTTATACCTGTGGAGCAGGAAGTGGAGCGGGGGTTGGAAGCATTTCTAAAACGGTCGATCCAGGATGCGGAGGACCAGGGAGCTGATCACATTGTGTTAGAAATTAACACGCCTGGAGGGGCTGTGAATGCGGCTGATAATATTGCCAAGATTATGAAAGCATCAGATGTTCCGATTACAGCATATGTTACGAATCGAGCACTTTCAGCTGGTGCTTATATTGCTTTAAATGCGGATCAGATTATTATGGAACCAGGAGCACTTATGGGATCGGCTGCTATCATTGATCAATCTGGCAATACGGCAGGAAAGAAAGCAGAGTCTTTCTGGCATGCGGCTATGAAGTCGGCCGCAGAACTTAATGACCGAGACCCAAAGTATGCGCTAGCAATGGCTGATCCTGATGTAGATCTTCCGGATTATAACGCACCTAAAGGTGAGCTTTTAACGCTTAACGATCAGGAAGCTGTGAAAGTTGGATATGCCGAAGGGACTGCAGAAGATCGCACAGAACTACTAAGCGTTCTAAATCTTAAGGATGCCGAAGTAAGTGATGCTGAAGTTAGTATTGCAGAGAGAATTGCACGTTTTGTTACAAATCCTATCATTATTCCCATCTTATTATCTATAGGGAGTTTGGGACTTGTATTGGAACTATATTCACCTGGATTTGGAGTACCGGGATTTATGGGAGCGGGTGCTCTTCTACTGTTCTTCTTTGGTCATATGATTGCTGGTTTTGCTGGATGGGAATCTCTTCTTCTATTGATTGTCGGAGTTGTGCTGATCATCGTCGAGATATTCATTCCTGGCTTTGGGATATTCGGCGTTCTTGGGGCGGTAGGTGTTGTAGCAAGTATTGTTCTTGCTTCAGGACAATCGATGCAATACGTTTTAATTGCGGTCCTTATTGCCGTTGCCGTTACAATTGGTGGTTCTTATCTGTTCATTCGGCTATTCGGCTATCGTGGCTTCTTCAAAAAAATCGTTCTTTCTGATTCAACGAAGTCAGAATTTGGGTATGTCTCAAATGCTACTCGGGAAGAACTGCTTGGAATGGAAGGTGTAGCGGTGACTCCGCTTAGACCATCGGGCATAGCGGAGTTTGGAGACGAACGTCTGGACGTTGTAACGGAGGGGAGTTTCTTAACAGCTGGGACAGCAGTAAAGGTTGTAAAAACAAATGGATCTAGAGTCATTGTAAGAGAAAATATATAGTTTAAATCAGGGAGGAAAATTATGGATACTGGAACGTTAGGTTTATTAGTTATAGTAGGGTTAGTTATTATTGGTTTAGCGATTCTTTTCACGTTTGTACCTGTTATGTTGTGGATTTCAGCATTAGCAGCTGGTGTGCGAGTTAGTATTTTCAATCTTGTGGGGATGAGATTACGTCGAGTTATCCCATCACGCGTTATTAATCCGTTAATTAAAGCTGTAAAAGCGGGACTTGAGTTAAGTACAAATCAATTAGAAAGCCACTACCTTGCTGGTGGTAACGTTGACCGTGTTGTTAATGCGTTAATTGCAGCGCACCGCGCGAATATAGAACTGAGCTTTGAACGAGGAGCTGCGATTGATCTTGCGGGTAGAGATGTATTAGAAGCTGTGCAAATGAGTGTTAACCCGAAAGTGATTGAAACCCCTTTTATCGCAGGTGTTGCGATGGACGGAATTGAAGTAAAAGCAAAAGCAAGAATTACAGTGCGTGCTAACATTGACCGCCTTGTAGGTGGAGCTGGTGAAGATACTGTTATTGCTCGAGTAGGCGAAGGTATTGTTAGTACAATTGGTTCTTCTCAAAATCATAAGAAGGTACTCGAGAACCCAGATATGATTTCTCATACGGTTCTTTCCAAAGGGTTAGATGCAGGTACGGCATTTGAGATTCTCTCGATCGATATTGCTGACATTGATATCGGTAAAAACATCGGTGCGGTTCTACAAACGGATCAAGCTGAAGCAGATAAAAATATTGCACAAGCGAAAGCTGAAGAGCGTCGTGCGATGGCTGTTGCCCAAGAGCAAGAAATGCGCGCTCGCGTAGAGGAAATGCGTGCTAAAGTTGTTGAAGCAGAGGCTGAGGTACCGATGGCAATGGCTGAAGCCCTAAGAGCTGGTAATATTGGAGTAATGGACTATATGAATTTAAAGAACATTGAAGCAGATACAGATATGCGTGACATGATCGGGAAACCGAATCAGGAAGAAGATGAGGATGATCGCTAAACTGTTTCCTAAGTCCTGTGGTGGAGGTGATCTTGTTGGATAATCTGATTGAACTGCTTCTAAATAATTTTGTTTTTGTGTTGGTCGCTATTGGGGGAATTATTAGTTTCCTTAAGCGAATGGGCAGTGAGGAAGAAAAACAGAAATCGAAGCCCACTGCTAACAATCGCCAGCAATCACAAAGACGGAGAGAGCAGGGAAATACCGCCTCAGGCCGTTCAGAGTCTAATGGGATAGGGGAAGAGGGAACTCCTCAATCTGAGACTGTCAGTGCTTATCAAGAAGCTCTAGGACGGATGGCGAAGCGGGAGAATCGATATTCAGAGAACGATATTAAAGTTCAAAAGAATGTGAAGCAAACTTCTTATAAGAATGATAAGAATCTTTCGATAAATAAGAAGAATGTAAGGGATGGTATAATCTGGTCGGAAATCCTTGGGCCGCCGCGCTCAAGAAAACCGCATCCCTCGATGATAAGCATGAAACAGATGAAGAAATAAAATGTTCAAAAGACGCCGATTGGCGTCTTTTTTTGTTGGAGCGCGATCATTCATTTTAAGTTTGCATAAGATGAGAACAGGATTTTTAATCAAATGTAAGTGGGATAGTTTTGCGATTCTTTTCATAAAGATGAAGGGAGAGGGGGGAGCATCCATGGCAAAGTGGAAGCATGGTCTAAAAAGCTGGTTAACCCGAAGGTTAGAGCTTCCTGCAGATGCAGTCATGGATTTACCACGAATAACCATGGTAGGGCAGCTGCATATCTACATAGAGAATCATCAAGGTGTTTTAAAATTCTCTAATGAAGAAGTTCGCCTCCTTCTTAAGAATGGCCAATTGTTGATTAAAGGAAAAGATTTTATGCTTAAGACAATTCTTCCAGAAGAGATACTTCTTGAGGGTAAAATTGAACATGTTTCTTACCTTGATCGACCTAATAACTGATGAGAAGCCTTATGATATCCTTGGGCTGACTATACAGGAGGCTGCTATGAAGGAATACTTACGAGAACTTTTTTCAGGATTTGTTCGAATTAAAGTAGTGGGTTCTTATTCAGAACTCTTTATTAATCGGTGTATTGAGTACAACATACCAATTTGGGATATTGTTCGTTTGGATAAAGATACTATTATTCTTTCGCTCTATACTTCTGATGTAAAGAGAATTAGGCCGCACTTAAAGAGGACAAGGTGTAGAATTCGAATTCATGAAAGAAAAGGTTTTCCATTTGTAATTAAAAGGATCATATATTCTAGAGGCTTTCTCAGTGGAGTAATTGGATGTTTAGTATTGATATTCATTTTATCAAACATGGTTTGGTCTATTACAGTAAATGGTGCTACACCTGAAGTGGAGCATAAACTAAAGCAGGCAGCAGTCGAGCTAGGAGTAAAGAAGGGTAAATTTATCTTTCAATTGCCTTCTAATCAAGAGCTTCAGCGCGAGATTACAGAGAGTTTAGAAGAAATTACGTGGGTTGGTGTTAAGCAAAGCGGGACTACCTATCATTTCGAAGTTGTGCAAAAACAGCTTCCTGAAAAAGAACCTGCGCTAAGTCCGAGGCATATCGTTGCGAATAAGAAAGCGATCATTACAAAAATGTATGTTGAGGAAGGTCAGGAGCAGGTAGAGGAAAACACATATGTCAAACCGGGTCAATTGCTTATTTCAGGCTTTATTGGAAAAGAAGATAAGAGTGAACTTGTTCCTGCAAGAGGCGAAGTTTATGGAAAGACGTGGTATGTAACTAATGTTTCCATTCCACTTGAATCTACTTTTCAAACAAACACAGGAGAATCAGAAAGGAAATACGCGATTGGATTGTTTGGCTTACGCATCCCAATATGGGGCTTCTCTAAACCAGATTTTGAACACTACGAAGAGCTCAAAAGAGAGACTGATTTTCATTTTTTGAAGTGGGAAATCCCGATAGCTTTTCAAACGACAGAGGTGCTGGCAACAAAGGAAGTGACAAGAAAATACACAGAAAAAGAAGCACTGAATGCGGCGCGTAGTGTTAGTCGGGAGGACATCCTAAATAAAACCTCCAAAGAAGCTGAAATTAAAGAGGAAAAGATTTTGCACCATGAGGTAGAGAATGGTAAAGTAAACGTAAAGATACACTATGAAGTAATAGAAGAGATCGGGAAAGACATACCGATTATTCAAGGAGATTGATGGCTATTGGCAGAATCTTATGTTGATCTTACATTGCAGTTAGAAAATTCTAATGAAGCTCAAAGCTTATTTGGTCCTGGCGATGAGCATTTAAAGATAATTGAGGAATCACTTGAAGTTTCACTTGTTACTCGTGGAGAAGGCATATCCGTAAAAGGTAATGAAGAAACCATCGCCATGGTAAAGGAAGTTGTCCACACACTTCACACCCTTATAAAACGCGGAGCAAGTATCTCAGGGAGAGATGTCGTTTATGCTTGTCAACTTGTTCAACAGGGAATGCTAGATCAGCTTCTTGAACTTTACCAAGAAGAAATCACAACGAACGCTAAAGGGAAACCGATTAAAGTTAAGACGCTGGGACAGCGTCATTACGTTTCGGCTATGAAGAAAACCGATCTGGTATTTGGGATTGGGCCAGCTGGAACTGGCAAGACGTATCTTGCTGTTGTAATGGCGGTAACAGCTCTCAAGTACAACCAGGTGAAGAAAATTGTGCTAACTCGTCCAGCAGTTGAAGCTGGAGAGAGTCTTGGGTTTTTACCAGGGGATTTGAAGGAAAAGGTGGACCCATACTTACGTCCATTGTACGATGCGCTTCATGATGTACTTGGTGTTGAACAAACGACGCGCTTAATTGAACGTGGCACGATCGAAATTGCTCCACTTGCCTATATGAGAGGTCGGACGCTTGACGATAGCTACGTTATCTTAGATGAAGCACAAAATACAACTTCTCAGCAAATGAAAATGTTCTTAACACGATTAGGATTTGGTTCTAAAATGGTCATCACTGGAGATATAACGCAAATTGACCTTCCGAAAGGTAAAGAATCAGGCCTTGCTGCTGCCGAAAAAATCCTTAAGAGAGTAAAAGACGTTTCATTTATTTACTTACAGCAAACGGATGTGGTCCGGCACCCATTAGTTCAACGAATTATTGACGCATACGAGCATGAAACGAAATAAGCTTTCAAAGGCCCGTGAAAAACGGGTCTTTTTTTAGCCTTTAAGAATTCAACAAGATACCTTTATCTTTTATGTTTTCATCAAGTTGAACTGACTAGCAATCAGTTTAACTTATTGTGAGATTCCGCTCCATTTATTAGTGAATTCTGATAAAATATGAAGAAGAGTAGTAGAGGCCAGAACTTATGAGGTGAAGGAAGCTATGGTTGCGAAGATTAAACGTCTGTTTCAGGATAATCTCCGTAATATTGAACGAATTAAAATGGTGAAATGGTCTCTTTATGGCCTAGTTGCTCTCATCATGTATTTAACGATGCTTTCAAATGTCATTCCTGAATCATTGGACGTTTCTCTTTATTCAAGAGCAGATCATGATATAGCTTCGCCTATTACGATCGAAAATAAAACAGCCACAGAAGATGAACGATCGAAAGCAGCTCAAATCGACGCAAAATATGTTTACAGAGATGAAGTTTCTCAGTCACAGGTCGATCAATTAAATGATTTGTTTTCAGGTATTGAAAAGGTTAAAAAAAATGATAGTGATGACGCTGAAACGACAGAAGAGAAAATAACAGAACTTGAATCTTTGCTATCTGTGTCGATGTCAGCAGAACTTTCAAACGAAACTCTCGTGCCGCTTCTTGAAGCGGAATTGTCTCAAATTAGCTTAATTAAAGAGCTGACACTATCTGAAGTAATGGAAGTCATGACTGATAGAGTGTCTATTGATAATTTAGAGCAATCTAAAACGGATGTGGAAGATCGGTTATCCCTTACTTCTCTACCTACTGAGCAGAAAAAAGCAATGATAACAGTAGCACAGCAGAGTATTGTGCCTAATTATTTTCTAGATCCAGAACAAACCGAACAAAGTCGTCAAGAAGCAATAGAAGCAGTTCAGCCGGTTATGATTCGTGAAGGCCAAATTATCGTTGAAGAAGGAGCGATGATTAATAGAGAAGTGATGGAGCAATTAAGACTAGCTGGTCTTCTTGATGAGGGGTTTGATGCAGTTCCTTATATCGGCCTTGCATTGCTAGTTGTCCTTCTTACTGGTTATTTGTATTACTTCTTTCAGGATGTAAATTCAAGAGTCCGCTCAGCCAATACAAATTTATTGATTCTCGTTCTCATTTATCTCAGCACACTGCTTGTTCTGAAACTATCAAGCTTGATGCAGGGAATTGAATTGCCGGGTATTGCTTATATTGTTCCTGTAGCGGTAGGTTCTATGCTCATCAAAATGCTCTTTAATGAACAATTAGCCATTGCATCAAGCTTCCTCTTTGGAGTATGTGCTGGCGTGTTTTTCAACGGAGAAATAACGGGACCAATGAATGCGTCACTTGCTTTCTATGTATTGATGAGTTCTTTATCGGGAGTCTTTTTCCTCGGTAAAAGAAATCATCGATCCAACATATTGAAAGCAGGATTACTAGTATCCTTAATAAACATCGTTTCAGTGGCTATATTATTAATGTTAAAGAACGGACAATACAGTGGTATCGAATTAAGCTACCATTTCTTGTTTGCATTTGTATCAGGTTTTCTTTCATCTATGTTAACACTGGGACTTATGCCTTTCTTTGAAGCAGGTTTTAGGATCATCTCGACTACAAGATTAATCGAATTATCTAATCCAAACCATCCACTTCTGAGAAAAATTCTTGTTGAAACACCGGGAACATATCACCATAGTGTAATGGTTGCTAACTTATCGGAGGCAGCATGTGAATCGATTGGAGCCAACGGTTTACTAGCAAGGGTGGGAGCCTATTACCACGACATTGGTAAAACAAAACGCCCCCACTTTTTCATTGAAAATCAAATGAATATGGAAAATCCGCATGATAAAATTTCTCCATATTTAAGTAAAACAATTATCGTTTCTCATGCCACTGACGGGGCGGAGTTGCTCAGGAAGCATCGATTGCCAAAAGAAATTGTGGATATAGCTGAACAACATCACGGAACGACACTGCTGAAGTTCTTTTATTACAAAGCAAGTGAACAATCTGATCAGCAGGTGTCTGAAGCTGAATTCCGCTATCCTGGACCAAGAGCTCAAACGAAGGAAGCCGCTGTTGTTGGAATTGCAGACTGTATCGAAGCGGCAGTGAGGTCGATGAACAAACCAAACCCTGATACCATAGAATCGCTCGTAAGAAAAATTATTACTGAAAGACTTGAAGATGGACAGTTTGACGAATGTGATTTATCTCTCAGAGAGCTCGACATTGTTGCAAAAACAATATTAGAAACATTAAATGGTATTTTTCATAGTCGAATTGAATATCCAACAGAATTAAAAAAGAAGGTGACTTCATGAATTTAACGATAGACTTTGTTGATGAGACGAACTCAATTAAAAAAGAGCAGCTTGAGATGCTCGAGAATTTATTAAACCATGCTGCAAAGGAAGAAGAGGTTAGACCGGGAAGTGAGGTGTCGGTTATGTTTGTGGATAATGAACGTATTACCGAGATCAATCGCGAATATCGTGGGAAAGATCAACCGACAGATGTCATTTCCTTCGCACTTGATGATGAGGAAGAGGGAGAAGAACCGCTTATTATTGGTGAAGAACTACCGCATTTACTCGGAGAAATTGTTATTTCCGTTCCAAAAATAGAGGATCAAGCTACTGAATATGGACATAGTTTTGAGCGGGAGCTTGGCTTTTTAAGTGTTCATGGTTTTCTTCATTTACTTGGTTATGATCATATGACCGAGGAAGATGAGAAAGAAATGTTCGGAAAACAAAAAGTGCTGTTAGAACAATATGGCCTCACGAGATAATCGGTCTAGGTTGTTACGGTTTTTACGTAGCTTTCTATATGCTTCACAAGGCTTTCGTTATTTAGTGAAAAATGAACAAAATTTTCTATTTCATCTTATTGCAGGTAGTTTCGTTCTGATAGCGGGGCTAATTCTTGAGCTATCTGTGATAAAGATGAGCATTTTATTAACTGTAATCGGTATCATGTTAAGCTTAGAAGCGTTAAATACAGGGATTGAGAGGTCGATTGACTTAATTACCGAAAAAGAACATCCTATAGCGAAAGTGGCAAAAGATGTTTCAGCCGCTGCAGTCTTTCTTTTTGCGGTCATTTCAGTTATAATCGGTATCCTTCTCTTTTTCGAACCGATTGTTCACTTGTTTCAGTCATAAGGAGGAATAGTAATGGATAAGCAAATGTTGATTGATGAAGCTAAAAAGGCAAGAGAAATGGCTTACGTTCCCTATTCAAAATTTAAAGTAGGTGTGGCTCTTCTTTCTGAAGATGGCACAGTATTTGGTGGATGTAACATTGAGAACGCTGCATACAGCATGTGTAATTGTGCGGAGCGTACAGCCCTTTTTAAAGCTTACTCAGAAGGTCATAAAGCATATAAAGCGATTGCAGTAGTTGCAGATACTAAAAGGCCAGTCCCACCATGTGGTGCGTGTAGACAGGTGATATCTGAACTTTGTTCTCCAGATATGCAAGTTATCTTAACAAACTTAGATGGAAAAATACATGAATTAACCGTCAGCGAATTGCTTCCTGGCGCATTTTCACCGGAGGATTTGAATGAGTAAAGAAGTATTTAAGTCAGGATTTGTATCAATTGTTGGTAGACCAAATGTAGGGAAATCTACTTTGTTAAACGAAGTGATTGGCCAAAAAATTGCGATTATGAGTGACAAAGCTCAAACAACGCGCAACAAAGTTCAAGGCGTTTATACGAGAGATGATGCACAAGTTGTCTTTATCGATACGCCAGGGATTCATAAGCCAAAACATAAACTAGGCGACTTTATGATTAAAATGGCTCAAAGTTCATTAAATGAAGTCGATTTAATATTGTTCGTTATTAATGCTGAAGAAGGTTACGGAGCTGGGGATCAGTATATTATTGATCGCTTGCAGAATGTAGAAAGTCCAGTCTTCCTAGTCATAAATAAAATCGATCAAGTCCACCCTGATCAATTGTTCCCCATGATTAATTTTTATAAAGATAAATATTCATTTGCCGAAATCGTTCCGATTTCTGCTTTGCAAGGAAATAATGTGAATACACTTTTGGAGCAAGTAGTTGGCTACCTTGAAGAAGGACCCCAATATTACCCAAGTGATCATGTAACCGATCACCCTGAACGATTTATTGTGGCAGAGCTTGTAAGGGAAAAGGTTCTTCATTTGACAAGAGAAGAAATCCCTCACTCAGTTACAGTTGTCACAGAACAAATGATCAAACGTGAAGGTTCTGATGTCATTGATATTCATGTTACCGTCGTCGTAGAACGCTCTTCTCAAAAAGGCATTATCATCGGGAAACAGGGGAAAATGCTAAAAGAAGTAGGGAAGCGAGCAAGGCAAGATATTGAAGCCCTTCTTGGTTCGCGTGTATTTATGGAGATCTGGGTGAAGGTAGTAAAAGATTGGCGAAACAAACCATCATCATTACGTGATTATGGTTACCGGGAAGATGACTATTAAGTGAAATTTTGTTAAATATTCCATCACATAAACCGACATATGTCAGGTCAAGCTAGAGGTAAGAGAAAAACTTTTTTACAAAATGAAAGGTGGGATCTAAAGTGTTAGAGTTTACCTGGAAAATATTTTGTGAAACAGGAAACATTGATACTTATCTTCTTTTGAAGGAAATGGAAACACCGAGCGATGAAGAGGGAGAATCTCTTATCGATTTGGAAGAAGTAACTCGCCTCACTTGACCTTATGGAATGTTAACAGGAAACGGTTGGTGAATGTTCTTGTTAAAAAAGGTTGAAGGAATTGTGATTCGAACCGTAGACTATGGTGAAACAAATAAAATACTAACACTTTTTACAAGAGGGACGGGTAAGGTTGGCGTTATGGCAAGAGGCGCAAAAAAACCTAAAAGCCGTCTTTCTGCTGTTTCTCAACTTTTTGTATATGGTCAGTATCTTTACCAGCATACATCCGGTCTTGGGGGACTGAATCAGGGAGAAATCATTGATTCATTTCGTTCCATTCGCAATGATCTTTTTCTTACCTCATATGCTGCTTATGCGGCAGAGCTTGTTGACAAATTAACAGAGGAACGAAAGCCTAACCCCTATTTATTTGAGATGCTCTATCAGGTGCTGCACGCGTTAGATGAAGAAAAAGACCCTGAAGTAGTGGTGTTTATATTTGAATTAAAAATGCTACGTGTTGCTGGAATAACCCCTCAACTGGATCGTTGTGCGAACTGCGGCCTTCCTGAAGGGAAATTCCACTTTTCAATTAATGAAGGTGGGTTGCTGTGTCACCGTTGTCTTTCAGTCGATCCTTATCATCTTCCAATGACAAAACGAACGGCAGAGCTTCTTCACCTGTTTGCCCACATTGATCTCGGAAGATTAGGAAATATTTCACTTAAAGATGAAACTAAAAAAGAGATTAGGCACATTCTTAATTTGTATTTTGACGCTTATTCGGGCCTTTACCTAAAGTCAAAACGATTTTTGGATCAGTTAGACAAATTCAAACTGGAGTAAAAAGTCTGCGGAGAGAGAACCCGGAGGCTTTTTATTTTCAATAGAGCTAAATCAACGATGTTCCATCATATAGCTTTTATTTACTTCACAATATCACTTAAAAAGTTTTTATGGCTTGATTTTTTCAAATACAGGCTCGATGCTTTCGTTCAAATGGTATAATCGTATATAATAATGAAAATACAGTATAACATTTATAGTAGAGGTGGTGATTCTTATCCAACTGAATAATCGACAGGAAACAATCCTTCAGATCGTAAAAAACGAAGGACCTATTACAGGCGAGCATATTGCTGAAAAGCTTAGTTTGACTCGCGCAACGCTTAGACCTGATCTTGCTATCCTTACAATGGCAGGTTATCTTGATGCACGGCCAAGAGTTGGGTATTTTTATACAGGGAAAACAGGCTCACAACTTCTTACTGAGAAAATAAGAAAAATTAAAGTTGACGATTATAAGTCTATACCAGTAGTTGTCCAAGAGAACGCAAGCGTATATGATGCGATTTGCTCGATGTTTCTTGAGGATGTAGGTACGCTGTTTGTTGTAAATGAAATGGCTCATTTAGTCGGTGTTTTATCAAGAAAAGACCTATTAAGAGCTGCGCTCGGTAAGCAAGATCTTGGTAGTATTCCAGTAACAATTATTATGACAAGAATGCCCAATATTACTGTTTGCTCACGAGAAGATCTTTTAATTGAAGTGGCAAATCAGCTAATCGAAAAGCAGATAGATGCCTTACCGATTGTAAAAGATGTAGAGAACGGCATAGAGGTTATCGGAAGAATTACGAAAACAAATATTACCAGAGCTCTTGTAGATCTGGCTAAGGATGAAATTATTTAGCTTAGGAGGTTTATATGACAAATACAACAAATCGTGCAATTGTGTATGTTATTTCAGACTCGGTTGGTGAAACGGCGGAGCTTGTCGTAAAGGCGGCAGCAAGTCAGTTTGACCCTACCGATTTCGATGTTAGAAGAGTTCCTTATGTAGAGGATACGGCTACAATACATGAAGTGATGACACTTGCAAAAGAAACGAAAGCGATCGTAGCGTTTACCCTAGTGGTGCCTGAATTAAGAAAATTTCTTCTTGATGTCGCCTCAAAAGAAAATATTCAGGCTGTTGATATTATTGGTCCTATGATTGATCATATGCAAGAAGTTATTGGTAAAGCTCCGCGCAATGAGCCTGGACTGGTACATAAACTCGATGAAGATTATTTTCGTCGAGTAGAAGCAATTGAGTTTGCTGTTAAATATGATGATGGGAGAGACCCACGAGGAATTGCACTAGCAGATATTGTTCTTGTGGGAGTTTCAAGAACATCGAAAACACCGCTATCTCAATACTTAGCTCATAAAAGGTTGAAGGTGGCTAATGTGCCGATTGTTCCTGAGGTGGACCCACCTGAAGAACTATTTACTGTTGGTGAAGGTAAATGCTATGCCCTTAAAATAAGCCCCGAGAAATTAAACAATATACGCAAAGAAAGGCTAATTGCTCTTGGATTAAATGCCGAAGCGAGCTATGCAAATATGACAAGAATAAAAGATGAGCTTGAATATTTTGATACGATTATTAATAAGATGAATTGTCAGGTGATCGATGTTTCTAATCGTGCTGTTGAAGAAACAGCTAATTTAATTCTTAGCTTACATAAAGGGAAGCATACTTCTTAAAAATAGCTTGGATAGAATGATTGGTTTCATCTACATTTTCACCAAAAGCTATTTGATCTAATTTTATTGATATCTCGCCTTTTAGCTATGCTGAAAACTTAACCAGTGATGAACAAACATGAAGATAGCTTGAAAATCAATGAATCACACCATCATCGGATTGAATCTGGTCACGATGATGGCGTTTTTTTATCGTTTTTACCTGTTCAATTTAATATTTTTAGTATATAATCAAATATTGTCAATAAAAATTGTCTATAATCATATAAGAAGGCTTTAATAAGATTCTTAAACTATTGAGGCTTGAACTAAAATTCTGAAAGTTAAAACATAAATTTCAAAAGAAGGATAACTCAGGGAGATGTAGAATACAGAATTATGACGAAAAAGAAACTGACGCTTTTTGTCGATGCAGATGCATGTCCTGTTCTAATTAAAGAAGAAATGATGTCTTTTCAACAAGCTTTATCAGAAACCGAAATCGTTTTTGTGGCATCGTATGCTCATATGAGCACGACGTTCCGTGAAGCGAGGTGGGTTATGGTAGACTCTGAAAAGGAAGAAGCTGATCTCTACATCCATCGTCATGCTAAGAAAGGTGATTTAGCTGTAACTCAAGACTATGGACTAGCAAGTATACTTCTTCCAAAGGGTGTTTTTGTCCTTTCTCCAAGAGGAAAAAGATACACTGAAGAGAACATTTCTACTCTTCTACATACGCGTTATTTAGCATCGAAAAGTAGAAGAGCAGGTAAGCATACAAAAGGTCCGCGTAAGTTTACAAATGAAGATCGAGATGAGTTTCGGAAAGAATTAATTAAAATTTTGTCGAATTATGAAGGAGTTTATTTCTATTTGTCGAAATTATAGAACCTGTTGGTGATAATTAATGAGTGGCAGAATCCCGGAAGAGAAAATTGAAGCGATTCGCAAATCCACCGATATCGTTGATGTGATTAGTGATTATGTCCAACTGAAGAAACAAGGAAGGAATTTCTTCGGTCTTTGCCCTTTTCATGGGGAGAGTACTCCTTCATTTTCAGTAGCTCCCGATAAGCAAATATATCATTGTTTTGGTTGTGGCGCTGGTGGTAATGCATTTTCATTTTTAATGGAAATTGAAGGTTACAACTTCATAGAAGCTGTTGAAGCACTTGGGCAGAAATCAGGGATAGAACTACCTGAAGTTCAAGACAATCAAAATAGTAATCCAAAGACAACATCTGAGAATGAGGTCATCTATAAGGCTCATGATTTTCTAGCTAAGCTTTATAATCATTGCATGGTGAAGACGCCAGAAGGCGAAAAAGCTCGTGATTATCTGAGTGAGCGAGGCTTTACAAATGAAATGATTGAGAAGTTCCAACTTGGCTTTGCCCCTGATTCGTGGGATTATGCAACGGGATATTTGGAGAAAAGAAACTATCCTATAGAAAAAATTGCAAATGCCGGACTTCTTGCGAAAAGGGAATTTGATGGAAAATATTTTGATCGTTTTCGTAATCGTATTATGTTCCCAATATGGGATCCAAAAGGAAGACCGGTCGCATTTGGAGGTAGGATATTAGGGGAAGGTGAACCGAAATACTTGAATAGCCCTGAAACAAAATTGTTTCAGAAAGGGAAGTTTTTGTATGGTTTTCATCTTACCCGTTCTTCTATCCGCTTAAAAGACCAGGCTATCCTTTTAGAAGGTTACGTGGATGTGATTACAGCGTACGGGAATGGGGTACAAAACGTTGTAGCGAGTCTTGGGACAGCATTAACCAAAGATCAGGCTAAACTTCTACGAAGACAGACAGAATCAGTGGTGATTTGTTATGACTCAGATAAGGCGGGGATTAATGCTGCTACAAGAGCCGCGGATGAATTAGTCCAAGCCGGTTGCTATGTTAGAATCGCAAAAATGCCAAACGGACTTGATCCCGATGACTATATCCGAACATACGGTGCAGAACGGTTTGAAAAGGATGTAATAGGGGCAGCGTCAACAGTAATGGCTTTTAAAATGGAAGTTTTTCGATCAGGAAAAAATCTATCGGATGAAGGAGAACGAATCCGCTACATCGAAGAAGTACTTAAAGAAATTAGCGGCCTTTCAAACCCTGTCGAAAGAGACCATTATCTTAGACAGCTATCGGAAGAATTCTCGCTTTCACTCGATGCGCTAAAGCAGCAAGTTACCCAATTTTATAAAGAGGGCAAGAAAAGTAAGGATAATGCTCCTCCTAAAAGGGATAATAATGCTAGGAAAAATTTCTATGTGAAGAAAAAGCTTCTGCCTGCTTTCCAGAATTCAGAGCGAATCTTACTTGCATATATGATGCGAGATCTGGATGTTGCAGAAAAAGTACAGGAAGAGGTTGGCAGTTCGTTTAATATTGACGAGCATAGTGCGATCGCTGCATATTTGTATAGCTTTTATGCTAACGGCCATGAGGCGGACATTAGTCAATTCATGGAGCAGCTTACTGATCCTAACCTTGTCAAAATTGCTTCTGAACTGGCCATGATGGATTTAAATGAAGACGTGTCGGATAAAGAACTTCATGATTATATTCGGCAGGTGTTAAATTATCCAGAATGGATAAAGATAGAAGAGAGAGAAAAAGAGAAAAAAGAAGCGGAAATGAAGCAAGACTTTGTCCAGGCAGCTAAGATCGCTATGGAAATTCTTGAAATGAAGAAGAACTTAAAAAATTCATTTTAAGAAATTAACTATTTTTATTGTTGAGATGTATGGAAGGAGGGGATCGAATGGCTGAAAAACCAACTCGCCAGCCGGCGGAAGGTGAATTAACCATCGATCAAGTGAAAGAGCAGTTAGTAGAGCTTGGAAAGAAAACAAGCTTAATTACTTACTCTACGATCGTAGAACGGTTGTCCCCGTTTGAACAGGATTCCGATCAAATGGATGAATTCTTTGAATATCTAGAGGAACAAGGTGTAGAAGTCATCGAAGATAGTACTGAAAACCCTTCGCCTCAAGAAGTGAATAAGGAAGAAGAATTTGATCTTAATGACTTAAGTGTTCCTCCGGGTGTCAAAATAAATGATCCCGTTCGTATGTACCTTAAAGAGATTGGCCGAGTAGACCTTCTTTCTGCAAAGGAAGAGATTAGTCTAGCACAACGTATTGAAGAAGGTGACGAAGAAGCAAAACGTCGTCTTGCTGAAGCAAACCTTCGACTTGTTGTTAGTATTGCGAAGCGTTACGTTGGTCGTGGGATGCTTTTCCTTGATTTAATCCAGGAAGGAAATATGGGCCTTATTAAAGCAGTTGAGAAATTTGATTACCGTAAAGGTTACAAATTTAGTACTTATGCAACGTGGTGGATCCGTCAAGCTATCACTCGCGCAATTGCAGACCAGGCTAGAACGATTCGTATTCCAGTTCATATGGTTGAAACAATCAATAAATTGATTCGTGTGCAGCGCCAGCTTCTTCAGGATCTTGGCCGTGAACCTGCTCCTGAAGAAATTGGTAAGGAAATGGACCTTTCTCCTGAAAAAGTCCGTGAAATTCTTAAGATAGCTCAAGAACCAGTATCTTTAGAAACGCCTATTGGGGAAGAAGACGATTCCCACCTCGGAGACTTTATTGAAGATCAAGATGCATTGGCACCATCCGATGCTGCAGCTTATGAACTACTCAAGGAACAGCTTGAAGACGTACTAGATACGCTGACTGATCGAGAGGAAAATGTTCTTAGACTGCGTTTCGGACTTGATGATGGACGTACAAGAACCCTAGAAGAAGTAGGTCGCGTCTTTGGAGTTACACGTGAGCGAATTCGCCAAATCGAAGCGAAAGCACTTCGCAAGCTCCGTCATCCAAGTAGAAGCAAACGACTCAAAGATTTTCTTGAATAGAATGGATCACTCTCTGTCTGCTCATGCAGTCAGAGAGTTTTTTTATGGCTTAATGAATCACATTCTTACAATATGTGAAAACGGTTTAGTTAAAAACTCTTTTTTATCGTTAGTGGAACGGATTAATAAAGAATACAATTCCTGTCATTTATTTTACTGATTTTTCTTTCGTTTTGCAAATGCCGCTTTTTGTATAAAAAGCGTTAACGCCCGTTGTAGTAGGCTTCTCAAAATAGTTTGGCAAAAAAATAATATATAAAATTATTTTTATATTCTAAAATGTTGAAAAAGTAGCAATCAAAGGAGATAATGAAATGTAAGCGCATTCACATTATTGGATTTTTATTTACAGGAGGTTATTTGTTCATGAACTTTGACTTAACGAAAGAACAAAAAATGATTCAGAAAATGATTCGAGAATTTGCTGACGAAAAAGTGGCGCCAGGTGCCGAACAACGCGATAAAGAGAAAAGGTTTCCAAAAGAGATATTTCAACAGCTTGGTGACTTGGGGATTATAGGGCTTCCATTTCCAGAAGAATATGGAGGAGGCGGTGCAGATACCGTCAGCTTTGCAATCGTAGTAGAGGAATTGAGTCGTGCGTGTGGTTCAACTGGAATTACATACTCTGCGCACGTATCACTCGGAGGAGCACCGCTGAACTTATTTGGTACTGAAGAACAAAAGCAGAAATATCTTGCGCCAATCTGTTCCGGTGAGTCATTAGGAGCCTTTGGTTTAACAGAACCTAATGCTGGTTCTGACGCAGGTGGGACCGAGACTGAAGCCGTACTGAAAGATGGAGAATGGGTAATTAATGGAAGCAAATGTTATATAACGAATGCTTCGTATGCTGATCATCTTGCATTAACCGCTATTACTGATCGTAAGGATGGTAATAAAGAAATTAGTGCAATCATTGCGCCTACTTCTGCACCAGGATTTAGAGTAGTTGATAACTATGAGAAGCTTGGACTTCATTCTTCAAACACAACGGAACTTGTAATGGAAGACGTGAGAGTTCCAGAAGAAAATCTGCTGGGGAAACGCGGAGATGGCTTTAGACAGTTTCTCATTACTCTTGATGGTGGTCGAATTGGAATAGGTGCTATGGGAGTAGGGATTGCTCAGGCAGCTTATGAGAAGGCGTTACAGTATGCTAATGAGCGTAAGCAGTTTGGTCGTGCGATTTCACGCTTCCAGGCGATTCAATTTAAGCTAGCGGATATGGCGATGAAAATTGAATTAGCGAGAACGATGGTATATAAAGCAGCCTGGTTGAAAGATCAAGGGAAGAAATTCACGAAAGAAGCTTCTATTTGTAAGCTCTATGCTTCAGAAATTTGTATGGAAGTTTGTGATCAAGCTGTTCAGATTCATGGAGGAAATGGATATATGCGCGATTATCACGTTGAGCGTTATTTTAGAGATGCAAAACTACTTGAAATTGGAGAAGGTACTTCAGAAATCCAAAGAATGGTTATTGCTCGAGAAATTGGTTGTTAAACTGAACGAGCGCTCGATTAGTTGTTACTCTTGAAGTTTCTTTATTATTGTCTTTTTCATAACATGAATTTATTAGTGAACCCCATTAACTAGTTATTTTTGGTTCAAGTCGTAAAGGAGCCAAAACCAACACTGATTATTAGCTAAGCAAATACCCATGGTCCAGAAGAGAAGAAGATGATCTCTTTATCTCTTCTGGATTCTTAATGATGATAGGAGTGTTACTATGACGGAATTGCTTCATGAGACGATCGGATCGATGCTCGAAAGACAAGTGGATCAGTTTGGTAATAAAGAAGCTGTCGTCTACTCAAAAGAAAAAGTTCGATACACGTTTGAAGAGTTCAATAATGAAGTGAACAGAGTTGCTAAAGCGTTGCTAGGGTTGGGTGTTACTAAAGGAGAGAACGTAGCAGTTTGGGCTACGAATGTACCGGAATGGTTACTTTTGCAATTTGCCACTGCAAAAGTGGGGGCGGTTCTTGTCACGATTAATACGAATTACCAATCATCAGAGTTAGAATATGTCCTAAAGCAGTCAGAATCCACTCGTCTCTTTTTAATTGATGGCTTCAAAGGCACTTCTTATCCTGAGGTTTTCTTGCAACTTCAAAAAAGCAATGATCAACTGACTGTTGGGAAATGTGCGATAGTTGGTCTTCCATATTTGAAAGATGTTGTTTATATTGGTACAGAAGAACGTTCTTCGTTCATGAAGTGGCGAGAGTTTCTCAAGGGAAGCGTATCGGTGACGGATAAAGCATTAGAAATGAGAAATGGAGAACTTGATCCAGACGATGTCATTAATATGCAGTATACGTCAGGAACGACCGGCTTTCCAAAAGGAGTGATGCTCACTCATAATAATATTCTCAATAATGGCTACCAGATTGGCCAATGCATGGAGCTCACTCATAATGACCGACTTTGTATTCCTGTTCCATTTTTCCACTGTTTTGGTTGTGTGCTCGGAACTTTAGCGGCTTTTTCTGCAGGAGCGACGATCTTTCCGATCATTGAGTTTGAACCAGAACTGGTACTAAGAACTGTGGAGAAAGAAAGATGTACAGCACTTCATGGTGTACCAACGATGTTCATTTCCGAACTCAGTCTTGCTGAATTTGAATCCTATAATCTAAGCTCGTTAAGGACTGGCATAATGGCTGGAAGCCCATGTCCGATAGAAGTGATGAAAAACGTCATGAAAAGAATGAATATGGTAGAAATAACAATAGCTTATGGACAGACTGAAGCTTCACCAGTAATTACCCAAACAAGAACCAATGATCCGCTCGAGTATAGAGTTAATACAGTGGGAAGAGCCTTACCAGGTGTCGAAGTGAAGATAGTTGATCCCGTATCAGGCCTCGAGGTTCCATCTGGCGAAGCTGGTGAGCTATGCACGAGAGGGTATCACGTGATGAGAGGGTACTACAACATGCCTGAGGCTACGAATCAAGTGATTGATGAAGAAGGATGGCTTCATACTGGAGATATCGCTAAAATGGACTCAGAGGGCTATGTAGAGATTACAGGACGTTTGAAAGATATGATTATACGCGGGGGAGAGAATGTTTACCCCAGGGAGATTGAAGAATTTCTGTATACCCATTCGTCTGTTCAGGACGTTCAGGTTATTGGAGTACCAGATGAGAAATACGGTGAAAAGGTAGTAGCATGCATTCAATTAAAAGAAAAAGGAGCAGTTAATGCTTCCGATATTCTTTTATACTGTAAAGGCAAAATTGCAAGATATAAAGTACCTGCACACGTCTTCTTTGTAGATGAGTATCCAATGACAGCTTCGGGGAAAATACAAAAATACAAGTTACGTGAATCAGCAGTTGAATGGGCAAACCTTAATTCAGAAATATCCAAATAAAAATAATTGTTGGCATCAGTGATTGTGCTGATGCCGTTTGTTTTATTAGAAAAATTTGCTATGATAAGTATAGAGTGAAATCAATGACAAATATGTGATTTGCCTCGCTTCCCCTTTTCTTTCATAGCGTTTTCAAGTAAAATAAGTTATGATTTGTTTACTCTTACATAATTGGGGAAAACGATATCAGCGAATCGGTACAAGGAGGAAAAGAAATGAAAAAGAATCCGCTTATTCCATTTGCATGGACGGCAGTTATCGGATTAATTCTCATTATTGGTGTTTCTTTCTGGGCATTGCAACAGGGCGGCGAAGAAAGTGCTGAAGGTGAAGGCGAGAAGCAAGAACAAGCTGAAGCAGCAGCACCAGAAGATATTTACGCTCAGAACTGTGCTTCCTGTCATGGCGGTGATCTAGGCGGCCAGGTTGGACCAGCTCTAAATGCTGTTGGCGGAAAGTACTCCAAAGATGAAATTCTCGACATTATTAATAATGGTAAAGGTTCGGGAATGCCAGCTGGAGTTATTCAGGGAGAACAAGCTGAAGCAGTAGCTCAGTGGTTATCTGAGAAAAAATAAGAAGGAAAAAAGCTTTCTGTGAGAACAGGAGGCTTTTCTATTTGTATGTCAATTAACCTTTACGGAATGCAAATTCTTGTTAGCTTGCATGCAGAGAGGGTAAACTATAGAGAAGAAAACTGGATAAGTAGTGGTGAAAAAATGAACGATAAATTATTATCTGAACGTTTGAAAATGGTTGCGAATTTTGTTCCAGAGGGAAGTAGTGTGGCTGATATTGGATCTGATCATGCCTATTTGCCATGTTATTTGATGAATCATCAACGTATTACTATGGCGATTGCCGGAGAAGTGAACGAGGGTCCATACCAATCGGCAATCAAGCAAGTTAAGCGAAGCGGATTCACCAATGAAATAACAGTACGTAAGGGAAATGGCCTTGAAGTCATCTCGCCTGGAGAAGTGGATGTGATTACAATCGCAGGAATGGGAGGGCAACTCATACGGGATATCTTGCTAGGCGGAGTAGAGAAGCTAGAAAATGTAAAGCGGCTAATCTTACAACCTAATGTTGCGGCACATCTTTTACGTGAACGACTTGCGGATTTGAACTGGGAACTTGTCGACGAACGGATTCTTGAGGAAGATGATAAAATTTACGAAGTCCTTGTATTTGATGCTGGCAATGGAAAGCAACCCTACGCTGGAATGGATGGCAAAGAACTTCAAAAGAATTTACTTGCGGGCCCCTTTCTCCTAAAGGATAGAAATGAAGCGTTTATGAAAAAATGGCAGATTGAATTAAAGAAAAGAGAACGGATCTTACAGTCTCTTACAAATACAGAAGGTGTTTCTGACAAAGAAGCGCAGGTAACGAATGAGCGTGACATCATTAAGGAGGTACTCTCATGAGCAAGATAGCTTCAGCTCAGGCGATTATTCAAGAATTTGAGGCCTGGTCAAAAAAGAAGTATGCCGAAAATGGAGATCCAATTGGATTGCAAATCGGAAGCTTAAACAAAAAGGTTAAAAAGGTAATGACCGCGCTTGATGTTCTTCCCAACGTGGTAGACGAAGCGGTTCGAGAAGGGGTAGATTTAATTATTGCCCATCACCCCATTCTTTTCCGTCCTCTTAAGAAAATCAATTTGGATACAGAACAGGGGAAAATGGTTGAGAAGCTAATTAAAAATGACATCACTGTTTACGCGGCACATACAAATTTAGATGTTGCACCTGGTGGCGTGAATGATATGCTAGCGGATGCATTAGGACTACAAGAAACGAGCGTTCTTGTTGAAACATTTCAACGAGAACTAAAGAAAATAGCTATATTCGTTCCAATTACACATCAGGAACAAATTAGAACAGCTCTTTCGAAATCAGGAGCAGGGTTTATAGGTGAATATAGTGATTGTACATTTACTTCTCAAGGAACTGGCCGATTCAAGCCCACAGTTCAAGCGCAGCCATTTATTGGTGAATCAGGAGAGTTAGAAGCTGTTCAAGAGGTGAAAATTGAAAGCATTTTTCATGCAGATCAACAAGCGAAGGTTTTAAATGCTGTTAAAAAGGCGCATCCTTATGAAGAAGTAGCTTACGATATTTATCCTTTAGAAAATGAACCAGAAAAGCTTGGGCTGGGAAGAATAGGTCATCTTGATGCAGAAATGACATTAGAAGATTTTGCTGGTTTTGTGAAAGAGAGGCTTGGCGCAAGTGGTGTTAGAATTGTAGGCAATCTTACTTCTAAAATAAAAAAAGTTGCTGTGTTAGGTGGAGACGGTAATAAATTTATTAGTGCAGCTCGATTTAGTGGAGCAGATGTATTTGTATCAGGTGATATTTATTACCATGTAGCTCACGATGCTATGATGGAGGGGCTCCAAATTATTGATGCAGGCCATAATATTGAAAAGATTATGATTGAGGGTGTACGGGAAAAATTGCAGGCTTTTGTAGAAGAGAAAAATTTTGATACGGTTATTATGTCTTCACAAGAAATAACGGACCCCTTTCAGTTTAGATAAACAAAAATCCCGCCTAAAAGTAGGTGGGATTTTTGTTATTTTTTCACTTTCACTTTAGGGAGAATTTTAGAAGAAGGAACGCTTAGCTCACGAGTCCACGTTTCTTCGTTGTCAGGATCATATTGATCAAGAAAACGTATCACTTCTTTTGTAATCGGAGTTGGTGTAGAAGCACCTGCAGTTACTCCAACTGATTCAACACCTTCAAGCCATTCAAGCTTTAATTCAGAAATGTCCGCAATCCGATAGGCTGGTGTGCCAGCAACTTCAATGGAAACTTGGGCAAGTCTATTAGAGTTGTTACTCTTAGGATCTCCAACTACAAGAACTAAGTCTGTATCACCTGCTTGTTGGGCTACGGCTTCCTGACGAACTTGAGTGGCATTACAAATTTCATTATGAATAACCGCATGTGGATAACGTTCCATTGCTTTTTCCATAATTTCTTGAACATCCCACTGACTCATGGTCGTCTGATTTGTAATAATGATGTTATCACAATCGATTTCAAGTTCATCAACTTCTTCAGGCTTTTCAACAAGATGCACAATGTCAGGAGCAATCCCCATCGCACCTTCAGGCTCAGGATGGCCTTTTTTGCCAATATAAATGACGTGATAGCCCTCTTTTTGTTTTTCGCGAATTAAATCATGTGTCACTGTTACATCTGGACAGGTAGCGTCAAGTACAGTTAGGCCCTTTTTCTCCGCTAGCTCTCGAACCTGAGGTGAAACACCATGCGCAGTGAAAATGACAGTTCCTGATTCTACTTTTTCGAGAATTTCCATCCGATTTGGTCCATCAAGTGTAATGATACCATCATCTTCAAATGCATCTGTCACGTGTTTATTATGAACGATCATCCCGAGAATAAAGATCGGGCGCGGTAATGTTTTATCTAATGCAGCATTTCGTGCAATTACCATAGCATCGACAACACCATAGCAATAACCTCTTGGCGAAATTTTAGTTACTTTCATCGAGTACCTCCTCAACCCAAATACGGATTGTTGTATAACTGATCTTACTTAATTATAAAGGAGATTCCGAGATAACTCAATGAATCACGATGTTCATACATAGAGTTTCGGCTTAGACTTAATACTGATTTCATTTGAGCTTGTCGTTATTGTTTTTTTCTTGGCTTTTACTCCAGCGGGCTGCTTAGTTGATTTTTTCTTTGGGGTTTTTTTCTGCTTGATCGTTTTTTCTTTGACTTCATCCTCTGTTTCATCCTCTTCACTTGACCCTGAAGACTTCTGATATTCCTTAAACAAAGCAATCATTTCTGGGAGCTGCTTAACCATTGGACCGTATTGTTGTACCATTGGTTTAATTGTATCAGCAGCCTGCATCACTTTTTGAACATTTTGGATCATTCCCATCATATCCATGCCACCCTGTCCGGCACCCGGAAGGATTCTAGAGAGCATGCCGGCTTGTTGGGGTAAACCTGGGATGGTACCTCGTTGCAT
Organism: Pseudalkalibacillus sp. NRS-1564; assembly: GCF_050467905.1. NCBI lineage: Bacteria > Bacillati > Bacillota > Bacilli > Caryophanales > Fictibacillaceae > Pseudalkalibacillus > Pseudalkalibacillus sp. NRS-1564. The sequence goes on from NZ_JBITPM010000019.1 coordinate 233,660, forward strand.
GGCTGGAAATGCTCCTGGAGGAGTCGGGAGTCCCTGACTTCCTTGAGGAGCGCCTCCTCCTAAAAACCTGGATAGCAGACCGCCGCCACCTCCTGTTTGCTGAGGCTGTGTAAATCCTGGCCCAGGACTTTGAAACCCTCCTCCGGAAAATGGAAAGCCCATACCTGGACCCGGACCACTTTGGGGGGAGGGAGGAAATTGATTCATGTCTTACCCTCCTTATGATAACTTGACCATAATAAGCTCTTGGTATTAATATGGTATGCCACAAAAATAGAAGGTGTGAGAATAGAGATTAATGGGCAATACAAGTAATGAGAAGTTGTATGAAGTGAAATTAGTTAGGGCCTCGCTTTACTAATAAAATGGTGTTCGACGATCCAATCTTATAGTTTTCTGTTGTTCTTGTTCGGTGACTATGGCAAACGTGTAGCAAAATTGAAAAACGATCACTTTCATCGAATTTATGGCTTTCTAAAATAAATAAGAGGATCGCTCTTCCCTTAACGTATGGCGCTTTGAGCAAAAATGTTCTATAATACAAGTTGGATTAATGGATGGAGGAACAATAATAATGAAACACTTTGATAGATTAGGGCTTAAGCCTTTTTTAGTTGATGCTCTAGAAGCTCAGAAATTCAACAGACCAACCGAAATACAGGAGAGACTGGTCCCAGCGATACGTAATGGTGACAGTGCGATCGGACAATCGCAAACAGGATCAGGCAAAACGCTTGCTTTCTTACTCCCACTTATTCATCGAATTGATAGTGGAATAAATGAATGTCAGGCTGTTATTACAGCGCCTACGAGAGAATTGGCCGATCAAATTTACAACGAATCGTTAAAATTGATCTCTACCCTCCCTGAAGAAGAAGCAATTTCTATTAAAAAGGCTGTAGGTGGAACTGATCGTAAACGTATGATTAGTCGTATGAAAAATACACCCCATATTGTCATCGGCACTCCTGGGCGTATTAAGGATCTTGTCGAAGAGCAGGCGCTAAGCGTTTTTCCTGCAACGATGCTTGTTGTTGATGAAGCGGACCAAATGTTGGACATGGGATTCATTGAAGATGTAGACTATATCGCATCTCGAATGGCAAAACAATTACAAATGCTTGTTTTCTCTGCAACTATTCCAAAGAGCTTGCAGCCATTTTTGAAAAAGTACATGGACAATCCTAAATTTGTAGAAGTGAATGCAGAACAAGTGACGGCTGATAAAGTAGAAAACATTTTTATTCCTGCACGATATAAAGAGAAGAAAGAGCTACTTTTAAATGTGACTAAGGCAATTAATCCTTATCTTGCTCTTGTCTTTACTAACACTAAACAAACGGCAGATGAAGTGGCTGACTTCCTTATCGAAAATGGCCATAATGTTGAAAGACTTCATGGTGGTGTTCAAGCACGTCAGCGTAAACAAATCATGAAGAAAATTCAGGAAGCTGAATGTCAGTATGTAGTCGCAACTGATCTTGCTTCAAGAGGGATCGACATTAAGGGCGTTTCACACGTGATTAACTTTGAACTACCAAAAGATCTTGATTTCTATATTCACCGAGTAGGACGTACAGCAAGAGCAGGTCACGATGGAATAGCATATACATTGGCAGAACCATCTGATCAACAAGCTATACAAAAGCTATCTTCAAAAGGCATTAGCATTGAGTACAAAGAAATTAAAAATGGTGAGTGGGTAGAAGCGAAGCCCGTAACTCCAAGAAAAAAGCCTACCTCATCAAAACCTGAGGTTTTTGTACCTAAGCCTAAGAAAGTAAAACCAGGCTATAAAAAGAAAATGCAGCAGGAAAGAGATCGTATTCAGCAAAAGCGCGGTCGGAAATAATTCAAAACCCTCTTATGACAGAGGGTTTTTGTCTGCTTAATCGTATGAGAGGGCATGTGTTAAGTTTACTTTTTCAATCGACATGAATAGATGGCAGATTAGCAAAAAAGGTATAATAAAATGATGAAGTGAAAAGGGAAGGATTGAAGATAATGTTAAAAATAGGTTCACATGTTTCAATGAGCGGTGATAAAATGCTTCTAGGAGCAAGCGAAGAAGCTGTTTCATATGGCGCTACAACCTTTATGATTTACACGGGTGCACCTCAGAATACGAGGCGTAAAGCGATTGAAAAGCTTAATATTGATAAAGGTTCGGCCCATATGAAAGAGCATTGTATCAGTGACATTGTTGTCCATGCGCCATACATTATTAATATTGGTAACACTACAAAACCTGAAACCTTTCAACTCGGAGTTGATTTTCTCAGATCTGAAATAGAGCGTACACATGCTCTTGGTGCTCGTCAAATCGTGCTCCACCCTGGTGCTCATGTAGGTGCTGGGGCAGATAAAGGAATTCAGAAAATTATCGAAGGATTAAATGAGGTGCTAACAGCCGATCAAGAAGTTCAAATCGCTCTTGAAACAATGGCCGGTAAGGGTTCTGAGTGCGGAAGAAGCTTCGAAGAACTAGCTCAAATTATTGATGGTGTTACACATAATGAAAAGTTATCCGTTTGTTTTGATACTTGCCATACGCACGATGCAGGCTATGATATTGTGCATGACTTTGACGGGGTTCTAAATGAATTCGACCGAGTAATCGGAGTGGATCGGTTAAAGGTGCTTCACGTGAATGATAGTAAAAATGAGCGTGGTGCGTCTAAAGACCGTCATGAAAATATTGGGTTTGGTTATATTGGCTTTGATGCACTTAATAAGGTGATTCATCACCCTCAATTGAAAGATGTTCCGAAGATCTTAGAAACGCCTTATGTAGGAGAAGACAAGAAAAATAAGAAGGCGCCTTATAAATTAGAGATTGAAATGCTTCGAAATCAAAAGTTTGATGAAGATTTAAAAAGTAAACTAATGTCTGTCTAACAAAAAACCGCTTAAGCGGTTTTTTGTTATTGGGTAAGAAAAGAGAGAATTAACTTGTTTACGCGTGACGCAACCGAAGGACTAACTTCACGACTAATTTTCATTAATATACGTTTTCGTTGCGTTTGGTTCGCAATATCAATATTCTCTTGTTTTAAAATTTGCACAATTTTCTTTGCATCTGTTGCTGAAAGTGTAATACCATATTGGTTAGATAGTTGAAGCAATTCCTCTGTTGTAATACGATTCAATTTGAAATTTACAAGTTGAAGCTGTATTGGATTCATCACGATGCCCCCTTTGCCTATCTCATACTATGCACACAGTTCACGATGGTGTTCGCTAAAAGAACATTCTAAACTTTTAGGATCAGGTTATTTTATTATCGTTTTCTTGACTTTTGACTCATGACTTGTCGTGAATGAGCCAATAGACAATCATGCTCATTAACATAGGCTTCAAAGAAATAAGAGACATACTTTGGAGGGTCCCATGGAGAAAAAACAGCATAGGAAAGAAAGTAAAACGCATTTAATTTATAGACTTTTTATGATTATGATTGGCGCTTTTCTCGCTGCCGCAGCCATTGAATTATTTTTAGTTCCAAATCAGTTGATTGACGGTGGAATTATAGGGATATCCCTTATTTTAGATCACCTCACAGCATTTAATTTTGCTATTCTGGTTGTCGTGTTAAATCTTCCATTTATGTATTATGGTTATAAGCAAATTGGTAAGACGTTTGCCTTTTCAACATTATTCGGGATTATCGGGCTTGCTACATTCGAAACCTTTCTTCACCATACAGATCCATTTACAACGGAACCTATTCTTGGTACGGTTTTTGGCGGATTGACATTAGGACTAGGCGTTGGATTGGTGATTAGACATGGCGGTTCAATGGATGGAACTGAAATATTAGGGATTTTGTTAACGAAAAAAATTCCTTTTTCAATTGGCGAGTTTGTTATGTTTACAAACATATTTATTTTTACGTAGGCTGGATTTGTTTTCAGTTGGGAGAATGCGATGTATTCTGTAATGGCGTATTATATCGCTTTTAAGACAATTGATACGGTGATTCAAGGTCTTGATGAAACGAAAGCTGTATTGATTGTCTCGGATTTATACGAGGAAATTTCGAATGCTATTTTAGATCGACTTGGTAGAGGAACGACAAAACTCGTTGGTAAAGGTGGTTATACTGACGAGGAGAAAGAAGTTATATATGTAGTTATAACAAGGTTAGAGGTGACGAAACTAAAAAGTGTGATCTACGACATTGACCCTCATGCATTTATTACAATTACGAATACTCAAGAAACAAGAGGGGCGAAGTTCAAATCTCCAATTCATTAGACTTCCTATACCGGGGGTCTTTTTTCTTATGAAATTGTAATGATTTATGAGCAAAATAGTAGAAAGGTTTGAGAAAAAGATGATAGGGTATTACCTTAACTGGTGCTCTTCAGCTTTATTAATACCAGTTGAAAAGGAGTGCAACACTATTAATTTTATTCAAAACAATATTAAAAAACCTCTGTCTATGATCACTGTAATTGTTCTAACACTTGTTCTAGCACTAGTCCTTGTACAATCTCATCTATTTAATGAGCAGGTGGCCGATGCTGAAACAACTGTCGGTGAATTGAATCAGAAATCATCCCAGAATGATCAGATGAAAACACAGACAGCTATTAGTAAATTAGAAAAAGAAACGGGTTACTCACTTGACCCAAACTCAGTAAGTGTAGAAGAGTGGAAGCAGGCGAAAGCTTACTCTGAACAGTTCTATCAAGATAGTGAGGGGAAGTTTAGTAAGAAGTGGGGATTGTTCTTAACGTATCAGGCTATGAAAGAAGATATTGATCCTACAATCGTTTATGAGCTTCTGAAAATTGAGACAGGAAATACGTTTGACCCTGAACTCGTTGGGCCAGAAACAAAGTATGGGCATGCTTATGGGATGGCTCAATTCATGACAAATACGGCTCCATGGATTGCCGATATGGCGGAGATTGATTATTCAGAGGACAAGCTATTTGACCCTTATTTTTCAATAACACTTTCCGTCACCTATCTTGATTATCTTTATGAAAAATACGAGAATTGGGATGAAGCTCTGACAGCTTATAACCGAGGCATCGGCGGATTGAAGGCTTATGTAGCAGAAAAAGGAACACCGAAAAGTAGCTATTCAGAAGAGATTCAGGAGATGGCTAGCCTTCATGAAATGTAAACACAGCTTAAAAGCACCTTCGTTTCTTTCTCCGAAGAAGCGTAAAGATGGCCACAGCTTTCAAGTCTGAAAGCTGTGGCCATTTAATGTTATTGAGGAACTTCCTATACGATTTATGACCAATCAAATTACGGGGGGGCGACTACAATAAGTTATCTGAGATAGAATATCATCAAGGAAATTTACAAATGTTCATCATGTAAGGTATACTACATAATGTAAATCGTAATGATTCTTATAGATGGAAGGTTTTATTTATGGCAACTTCTCAAAATATCATTGATCTTCAGAATATCTCTTTTCATTATGGGGATGGATATGTTCTTGAAGACATTACTTTTTCTATTCCTAGTGGAGCCTTTGTAGGACTTGTAGGTCCGAATGGTTCAGGTAAATCAACTTTAATTAAAATCATATTTGGACTATTGAAGCCTCAAAAGGGACAAGTGAATATATTCGGCAAGAAGATGAATAAGTTCCATGAGTGGAGCAAAATCGGTTATGTCTCTCAGAAAGCAAATAGTTTTAATTCAGGATTTCCTGCTTCTGTATTTGAAGTCGTTTCGATGGGATTAGCGAGTAAACTTGGATTATTCAAATTTATGAAAGCAGCGCATCGAAAAGCAGTTATGGAGGCCCTCAAACAAGTAGGAATGAGTGATTATGCATCAAGTAATATTGGAGAACTTTCTGGTGGACAGCAGCAGAGAGTGTTTATTGCAAGAGCGCTTGTCAGTAAACCAGAAATTCTTATTCTTGATGAACCTACGGTGGGGGTAGATGCTAATTCAACGAGTGATTTCTATGAACTTCTTGGTAAGCTTAATCAGGAGAATGGCATTACCTTGCTTCTTGTGACACATGATATCGGTACGATTACGGATAAAGTAACGCACGTGGCATGTTTGAATAAAACCCTTCACTTTCATGGTGAAACAAATGAATTTGAACAGTTTAATGATCGTGAACTATCTGGATTTTATGGCCATCATGTTCACGTTCTAAGTCACGACCATGATCACGGAGGCATTTAGAAAATGATAGAAGCTTTATGGAAATTTGAGTTTTTGCAAAACGCTTTTTTGGCTGGCATATTAATTGGAATTATTGCGCCGCTACTTGGAGTGTTTATTGTTGTTAGAAGACAGGCGTTAATAGCGGATGCTTTATCACATATTACTTTGGCAGGAATAGCTGCTAGTTTACTACTAGGTAAGTATTTTACATTCTGGCAGGGCGTTAATCCTGTTTATATGGGAATGGGATTTTCAGCAGCGGGTTCGTTATTTATTGAGCAACTGCGAAAAGTGTACAAGCATTTTGAAGAGCTAGCGATCCCCATTACTTTATCTGGGGGGATTGGACTTGGGGTCGTATTCTTATCATTAGCAGATGGATTCAATTCTGATCTATTTAATTATTTATTCGGAAGCGTCATTGCCATTAGTCGAAGTGACTTAATGGCTGTGGCAGTGATAACGATTATTGTCGTACTTGTTGTGATTTTATTATACAAAGAACTATTTTTTCTCTCATTCGATGAAGAGCAAGCAATCGTATCAGGCGTTAGAGGAAAGTGGATTCATTTCATTTTTATTTTACTTGTCGCGTTCGTGATTGCCGTTTCGATGCAGATTGTAGGTGTACTACTCGTTTCGGCGCTTATGACGCTTCCTGTTGCTGCAAGTATTCGAATTGCTAGAGGATTTAAGCAAACAATCGCATACTCCATTATTTTGGGAGAAGTTGCGGTGCTTGGTGGACTGGTTCTGGCGTATTATCTAGATATTGCCCCTGGTGGAACAATTGTTATTCTATCAGCGTTGATCTTGTTGTTCGTTCTTCTATTCAAAAGATTAAAACAGTGGAAATCTTAACATAATGAGGTGGATATATGAATGTCTCTACAGCATTGCGTATTTTAAAGGATGAAGGTTATAAATACACTGAAAAACGGGAGGATCTCGTCACTCTTTTCGCCAAAGAAAAGAGGTATCTTTCAGCAAGAGATGTGCTGAACCATATGCAAGAAAGCTATCCCGGGATGAGTGTTGATACGATTTACAGAAATTTAACTCTGTTTGCGGATTTGACGATATTAGAGGAGACAGAATGGAACGGTGAAAAGCGCTATCGTCTTAGCTGTTCAACGAATACGCATCATCATCATCTCATTTGTCTGGATTGCGGTAAAACTCGCCAAATAGAATCATGTCCAATGGAGAACATCCCAGTAGGGGACTCTGAGTTTGAAGTAACAGGACATAAATTTGAAGTGTACGGTCGTTGTGGTGCATGTCAGGCATATGCCTAAAAGCGGAAGAGCATAGTTATGCTCTTCCGCTTTTATTATGGTGCTTAAGCCACTGTTGAGCTTCTGGCCAGGTTTCCAATCGAGATACATTAGAAGGCACTGTTCCCTGGTTGTATGGAGTATCAAAAAGGATCACTGGGATCTCACATTCCTCTGCAATCGCACATGCATTATCGTATTTATCCTCAAAAAAAACGTCAACGCTATGTTCTTTAATGGAATCAATTTTATCATGTTTTCCAATAAGTTCGATGTGATGATAAGGGACGGCATTTGATGTAAACCAGTCTTTTGTTGTGTTGAGTAAATGATCCCCTCTTGCACTAATGTAGAAAAGTTCATAATCCACTTTCCATTCTTCTAGGATAGGATGAGCTTGATCTGCGATAAGGGCATTTGCGTAAATTTTCTCTTCATTTATTTTTAACCACTCAAAAAACTCTTTTTGAGGAATGCCGAGAAGGTTAGCAAGATTGTACTGTGTAATATCATGTAATGATAATTCTTTATTAAATGAAGAATTTAAATAAGGAAGAAAGGTTTTAGGACTTGTTACAGTTCCATCAATATCAAGTCCTAGTCTTTTGATCGTCATAATAAAACTCCTTTTTGATTTGCTCTCTTTTCATCATAACATAGAAAAGAAAGGCAATAAGAAGGAATTGGGATTATCTTACTGATTGAACGAACATATTCTTACACTCACTGACAAATACTAATCATGCTCCACAACAAGGTAAAGTGAGGGATGTATATGACAGAAGACAGACATGATGACGATCTGGACTTTATCGAGGAGCGCGAAGTTCGCAGCGAATCGGAAGAGGAATATCTTGAGGAAGCTGCAGCTGAAGTAGCCCCTGGTGTATTAGACCGTCCTTATTTACAGTCGCCTGAAAATGAACGTCCAACTGCTGAGGAGCATCATGAACACTTTGAAGCTAAAAGACAGGAACAGGATCGAACAGGAGTGGGAGTGGGTGTAGCTGCTCTTGCTTTATCGGTTATTTCCTTGTTCATACTTCCCGTCATTCTTGGAGCAGCGGGAATCGTCGTAGGATTTGTTGCTAGGAGAAAGGGACTAACAACGCTCGGATCATGGGCGATTGGTGTTGGTGCCGCTTCAATGATCATCAGCTTATTCTTCGCACCGTTCTTTTAGTTGAAAACCTTAATAGAAAAGCCAGGCACTTTAAAAGTGCCTGGCTTTTCTTCTTTGATCAAGAAAAAGAATTAAGAGTTAGCTTCAGCTTTCTCTTTTTCTTCTGCCATTTTCTTGTAATGTTCTTCTGCTATTTTGTCGACTTCTTTTTTCAACTCTTCTACCATGGTTTCCTCAGGAACTTTACGGATAATTTCACCATGTCGGAAGAGGAGACCTTCACCACGTGCACCTGCAATACCGATATCAGCTTCACGCGCTTCACCTGGACCATTCACTGCGCATCCAAGCACGGCTACTTTAATAGGTGCTTTGATTGTTGAAATGTACTCTTCGACTTCATTTGCGATTGAAATAAGGTCAATTTCGATACGACCACAAGTTGGACAAGAAATTAATGTGGCTGCATTCGCTGCAAGTCCAAATGATTTAAGAAGCTCTCTAGCTACTTTTACTTCTTCAACCGGATCCGCACTAAGAGAAATACGTGCCGTATTTCCGATTCCTTTTGAAAGAATAACACCAAGACCGGCTGCGCTTTTAACTGTACCTGCAAATAGAGTGCCTGACTCTGTAATTCCGAGATGCAGTGGGTAATTAAAAGAACGTGCTGCCAGTTCATATGCTTCAGTTGCAAGGTTAACATCGGAAGCTTTCATGGAGACGATGATATCGTAGAAATCAAGGTCTTCAAGAATTTTGATATGGTGGAGGGCACTTTCTAGCATTCCCTCAGCTGTAGGATAGCCGTATTTTTCAAGGATTTTTCGCTCAAGTGAACCAGCATTAACGCCAATGCGAATCGGAATGCCTTTTGCTTTGGCTGCTTTTACGACAGCTTCCACTTTTTCGCGACGTCCAATATTACCAGGGTTAATACGTATCTTGTCTGCTCCACCTTCAATGGCTTTTAGTGCTAGCTTATAATTAAAGTGAATATCAACGACAAGAGGGATATTAATCCTCTTTTTGATTTCAGGGATTGCATCTGCTGCCCTGTCATCTGGACAAGCTACTCGTACAATCTGACAACCAGCTTCTTCAAGACGATTGATTTCAGCAACTGTTGCTTCCACATCGTGAGTTTTGGTTGTTGTCATACTTTGAATAATAACTTCATCGTTACCGCCTATTGTTAAAGGACCTACTTTAACAGGTCTAGTTTGACTACGGTGGGTAATTTCATTCATGCGAAAATCGCTCCTTTTACATGTAGGATTGCTTACCTCATGATTTAGATCGCTTTTATATACTCCCTTGTAGGGAATAAGACTCATCTGTAATACTATCCCATTGTAGCAACTTTAGAGAGCTATTGACAAGAAATAATCATTGAGCAGATGTTTGGTCATAAGTTGGTATCCTATATTCTTTCCCAATTTGTATAAGAGTTGGATGAATTTTATTTAATGTTTCAAAATCGTGAACGACCGTTTCAATCGGAACCGGTATTGAGCCGTTCGCTTTTTCTACTAAAGAAAGAACAGTATCGCCAGCATTTATTTTATAAACCACATAGGGAGAGTTTTTTTCAGGTGACCCCACTTCGACTGCTTCTGATACTTCTGAAATAGCTCTGTTATTTGTAAGAGTTCCTGTTGTTAAATCATAATAAGTTGTATGAAGGACAAGCAGAAATAGGGAACTTAACAATAGTTTTCGCATCTCTCGCAACTCCTTCAGAATGATTTCCTTTGTACTACGATATGCTTGTCCTTCCATGATATGACAGATTTCCTAGTTAATTATCTTTTCTTTCGATCGAGTGTCGAGTAGAATATTAAGAGATGGGGAGATTAACTGAGTTACTCTTCATTAGAGCCCCACGTTAAAAGGAGACCAAAAACATGCTTAAAAAAGGATTGCCGTTTTTATTGTCGATGGTGTTAATGATGTCTATTATTCCTATGGTGGCACAAGCGGATGCGAGCGTCGGTGATGTCATCGTTACACTTGGTGAAGATCTATCTGAAGAGCAAAAACAGAAGCTAGTTGATGAAATGGAAGCTCCGGAAAATGCAATGACGGTAACGGTATCAAATGAAGAAGAGCATAAATATCTTGGGAATTATATAAGTAAAGCGCTAATCGGTACCCGCGCCTTATCTTCTTCTTCCATAACCATTGGTGAAAAAGATGCTGGTTTAAGCGTTGACACAAAAAATATTAATTGGGTAACAGATGAAATGTACGCAAATGCTTTAATAACAGCTGGAGTAAAAGATGCTGATGTTTATGTGACAGCACCAATGGAGGTTTCAGGTACGGCTGCATTAACTGGTTTAATCAAAGCTTATGAGTTAAGCACAGATGAAGTGATACCTGAGGAGCAAAAACAAGTAGCAAATGAAGAGCTTGTCACTACTGCAAAATTGAGCGATAGTATTGGCGCAGATAAAGCAACAGAGCTAATGACTAAGATTAAGGATGAAATTGCTACAAACCCACCTGAGACGGAAGATGATTTAAGAACAGTTATTAAACAAATTGCTAACGATTCAGGTATTGAATTGACTCAAGATGAGTTGGATGGTCTTGTTGCACTGTTTAATCGAATGAAAAATCTTGATATTGATTGGGATCAAATGAAGAGTCAGTTGCAGAACGCGAGAGAAAACCTGGACGAGTTTTTAAATAAAGACGAGACACAGTCATTTATTCAAAAAATCATTGATTTCTTTATTGCGATTATTGATGGAATAAAAGGGGTATTTCAATCGTAAGGTGACAAGTGACTGAAACTTTCTTCCCTTTTGAACGTATAAGAGAAGAAGGAAAAGGAGGGAGCGAGGATGGAGATTCTATCTTTGCCAGCAGTTGGCTTTCTTATCGTTTTACTTAGCGTGCTATTCTTGTTTGCTGAGTTACTTGTCCGTGTAAAAGGTATTTTTGGATTGATCGGAATACTATTGCTCACATTTTATTTTAGTTTCCATCTTACTTCTTTATCATCAATTCTCTGGATGGGACTTGTGTTTGCTGTTGGTTTAGGCTTAGTTATTCTTGATGGGAAATTACTCAATGATGGTACATTTGGTTTGATTGGATTAATTATGATGGTTACAGCCGTAGCCATTCCTTCTCCGACTTTCCTTTATGGCCTTCTCGTTTCTAGTGGTTTTTTAATTGGTACGGCTGCTTCATTCCTGTTTTTGCGTGTTTTCCCCGCACGTTCTATGTGGACGAAAATGACGTTAAAGGATCGGTTAAGCAGTGAAATGGGGTATAATTCCATGAACGCTGAGTATAAGAATTTAGTTGGAGAATCGGCTATGACAATTACTCCATTTCGACCAAGTGGAACAATACAAGTCAATGAGAAAAAGTACAGCGCCATTTCTGTTGGAAGTTGGATCGACAAGGATACGGCAGTAGTTATTACGTCTGTAGATGGTACGCGTATCTTAATAGAAGAGAAAAAAGAAGAAAGTAAACGTCATCCAATTTAAAAATGGTCCCCGAGTCATAGATTCGGGGTTTTTTTCATATTCTTTTCTAATCCCTTTATCCCGATCTCTAAACTAGGGTTGACATATTGTTAGATAATAGTTAAGATTTAGAAAATAACTTATCAAGAGAGACCGAGGGACTGGCCCGTTGACGTCCAGCAACCTGCCTGATTGGCAAGGTGCTACTTCCAGCAAAATGGAGTCCATTTTGGAAGATAAGGTGAATTAAGGTAACCTGATCTGTCTTTCCAATTTGGGAAGGCTTTTTTCATTTATAAGCTTCTCCTCATGATTATTACGACTAAGGGAGGTTGCATGATGGGAACGAAAGACCAGAATTTTTCAGACGTTGCTGTACGTATAGAACGAATGCTAAGTTCGTTAAAATTTGGGTCAATTACGCTTGTTGTTCAAGATGGGAAAGTTGTTCAACTTGAAAGAAAAGAAAAAGAACGACTTTAATATTGGCGCTGACTAGAGAAACTAGAGGCGGTTCTAACCCTAAAGGTTAGAACCGCCTCTTTTTTTAAACTTTTAAATATATTTCCTTGATCGGAATTGGGAGGGTTAGAAATGAATTGGTTCTATAATAATTGGTCGGGTAAGGAACCTGAATTCGACGTTGAATCAGAAACGAAAGGGGCTCTTGAAGTTCTGGAGTGGGCGTATCAAATATACCAAGATGATATTGTATATGCTTGTAGTTTCGGTGTTGAGGGTGTCGTTCTAATTGATTTGATTTCCCGGGTAAACCAGAACGCGAAGATTGTTTTTCTGGATACAGGTCTCCATTTTGATGAGACTTATGAGCTAATTAATAAAGTGAAAGCTAAATATCCATCTCTAAATATTAAGTTAAAGCAACCAAAGGAGTCGGTCGAAGAACAGGCATTAAGTAAAGGGGATGCTCTATGGGAGCGAGACCCGGGACAGTGCTGCAACTTGAGGAAAATCATACCATTGCATGAAGAATTAGATCATGTAAGTGCATGGATCTCAGGTTTAAGGAGAGAGCAGTCGCCACTCAGACAAAAGACAAATTATTTCAATAGAGATGATAAGTTTCAGTCGATTAAGGTTTGTCCACTTATTCATTGGACATGGAAAGATGTTTGGAGGTACGTGTACGAAAAGGATTTACCATACAATTCTCTTCATGATAAAGGGTACCCAAGTATAGGATGTGCGGTATGCACTGAAAGAGTATTGGAAGGTAGTGATTCTAGAGCTGGGAGATGGGCAAATCAGGAAAAAACGGAATGCGGCTTGCATTTTGATTCAGCACCAAATCGGTGACGGTCATGACAACCCTAGTTATTACAGTGGCTCTCTTTTTTGCTATGAATATTGGGGCTAGTGGAGCTGCGGCATCGATGGGAGTGGCTTACGGGGCTGGAGCGATTAAAAGAAGAAGCGTAGCACTGAGTGTTTGTGCGATTGGGATTGTTGGTGGTGCCACATTAGGTGGAGGTAATGTTATTAAAACAATGGGGAGTGGCATTATACCTTCTTCCGTACTCAGTCTAAAGGTTATCTTGATTATTTTTATTTCAGCTACAACAGCGCTCTTTCTAGCAAATATGATGGGGATTCCATTATCAACAAGTGAAGTTACTGTGGGCGCAGTGGTAGGAGTTGGTATTGCTTACCGTGCTTTGTACTTTCAGAATGTGATGTTCATTATGTTGTTGTGGATCGTTATACCGGTTATTGCTTTTGCGACAGCTCTCAGTGTTGGGAAAATTTTTGGTCTTTTAAAACAAAGAATCAATCTTACTTCAAAGTGGCAAAAGCCACTCACCATTTTTTTAATTGTAGCCGGTTTTCTAGAAGCCTTTTCAGCGGGAATGAATAACGTCGCAAATGCGATTGGACCGCTAGTTGGAGCGGGAGTTTTATCCCTTTCTCACGGCGCATTTTTTGGGGGAGCTTTTGTTGCTTTAGGTGCTTTAGTTTTTGGTAAACGTGTCATTGAAACGAATGGTTATCGCATCACAAAATTTTCACTTGGTGAAGGTTGTGCTATATCAGGTACGAGCGCTGGACTTGTGATTGGAGCTTCCTTATTTGGGATTCCGGTGCCGCTTACCCAGATTACCACCTCATCGATCATTGGTATCGGAACTGCTAAAGATGGATTTCAGCTTTGGCAGAAAGATGTCATTACGCGAATGATTAAAGTTTGGGCAGTTTCACCGGTTTTTTCTTTAGTTATTTCTTATAGTATGATCAAACTTTTTTTTAGAAAGTGATTTATATACATTAATTGCAATTGGCAGCGTTATTCTAGCGACGCTTGGGTCAGGAAGTTTAATTCGATCGATTCGCTCTCAAAAGAGAACATTACAAGACGAAGGAAGCTTATAATAAATTCAATTTGGAGGGATTAAGATGGCAACAATTAACGCGCATGGAGGAACATTGATTAACCGTTACAAACCTAATACTGAAATTGATGGAATTATTCAAGAAATTGAGTTAGACGCTACTGCGTTAAGTGATCTGGAATTAATCGGAACAGGAGCGTATAGTCCGTTAACTGGTTTTCTTAATGAAAATGAGTATACGTCAGTCGTTCATCACCTCAAATTAGAAAGCGGGTTGCCATGGAGCATTCCTATTACGTTGCCAGTTACGCACGAACGAGCTGCTGAGATCGCAATTGGTGATAAAGTGAAGTTAACTAATAATGGGACTGTGTACGGCACAATAGAAGTGGAATCCAAATATACTCCTGATAAGGGAGTGGAGGGGCGCCACGTGTATTTAACAGAGGACAGTGAACATCCAGGAGTGAAAAAAGTTTACGATAGACCAGATGTTTACATTGGTGGACGAATTACGCTTATTAAAAGAACCGAAAAAGGCAAGTTTGACCGCTATCATTATGATCCATCTGAAACAAGAGAGTATTTTGAACGTCAGGGCTGGAAGAAAGTTGTAGGATTTCAAACAAGAAATCCGGTTCATCGAGCGCACGAGTATATTCAAAAGACCGCACTTGAAACAGTGGATGGCTTGTTCTTGAATCCTCTTGTAGGTGAAACCAAATCAGATGATATACCAGCAGAAATTCGAATGGAAAGTTATGAAGTTCTACTTAAGAACTATTACCCTGAAGATCGTGTGCACCTTGGTGTCTTTCCTGCTGCTATGCGCTATGCAGGGCCAAGAGAGGCAATCTTTCATGCGCTTGTTCGAAAAAACTTTGGATGCACACATTTTATTGTGGGGAGAGATCATGCCGGAGTAGGTGATTACTATGGCACTTATGATGCCCAGAGAATCTTTAGTCAATTTACAAGCGAGGAATTAGGAATTACACCACTCTTTTTTGAACACAGTTTCTACTGCGAGAAGTGCGATAGCATGGCTTCGGCCAAAACGTGCCCTCATGGAAAAGAACATCACGTCATTTTATCAGGTACTAAAGTACGTGCCCTTTTACGAAATGGGGAGCAGCCTCCAGCAACATTCAGTCGTCCTGAGGTAGTGGAGGTATTAATTAAAGGGATGAGTGAGAAGACAGTGAACGCATAAGGGGGAGATTTGAGATGACAGTGAACAATAACTTAACCTGGCACGATACAGTGATAACAAAAGAAATGAGGCAGCAGAGGAATCAGCATAAAAGTGCAGTACTCTTCTTTACAGGTTTGTCTGGTTCCGGGAAATCAACGCTGGCAAATGATGTTTCAAGGAAGCTTCATGAATTAAACGTCCAAAGTTATGTACTAGACGGAGATAATATCCGTCAGGGTTTAAATAAGGATCTTGGTTTTCGAGAAGAAGATCGCAAGGAAAATATTAGACGTATTGGGGAGGTGTCTAAACTACTAGTTGATAGCGGTCAATTCGCAATCACTGCATTTATTTCCCCGTTCAATAGTGATAGACAAGTAGTACGTGAACTTCTGCAACAAGGTGAATTTATTGAGGTATATGTGAAATGTCCAATAAATGAGTGTGAGAGTCGAGATCCTAAAGGATTATACAAAAAAGCTCGTAGTGGCGAGATTCCTCACTTCACAGGCGTATCATCTCCTTACGAAGAACCGATCAATCCCGAAATCACCATTGATACCTATAACGACTCAAGAGAAGAATGTGCTGATAAAGTGATGTCCTATTTAGTAAAGCAAGGGTTGATTATAAATCAATAACTTTTGATCTTAAGTGATTTTTAAGAATAAAATCATCTCGTGGAGGAGGAAATCAGATGGGGAAAGTTTATCTAGTTGGCGCAGGACCAGGAGACATCGACTTAATTACAGTGAAAGGCGTAAAGTGTATTGAGCAGGCAGATGTGATCCTCTATGATCGCTTAATCAATCAAGACCTTCTCGATTACGCAAAAGAAGGGGTCGAGTTAATATACTGCGGTAAGCTACCTGATTACCACACGCTAAAACAGGAAACCATAAATCGTTTTCTCGTAAAGCATGCACTTAAAGGGAAAGTGGTCACAAGGTTAAAAGGAGGAGACCCTTTTGTTTATGGTCGAGGTGGTGAAGAAGCCGAAGTCCTTTCAAACCATGGAATCCCCTTTGAAATCGTTCCAGGAATTACTTCTGGTATTGCTGCCCCTATGTATGCAGGCATTCCAGTAACACATCGTGAACTAAGTTCAACATTTGCATTTGTAACTGGTCATCGTAAAGAAGGCGAAGAAGAAGAATTACGCTGGGAGAGTCTCGCAAAAGGTATAGATACACTCGCCATTTATATGGGAGTGAAAAATCTACCTTATATTTGCTCGATGCTTCGAAAATATGGAAGAAATAAAGAAACTCCTGTTGCGCTTGTTCACTGGGGAACAACACAAACGCAACAAACCGTAACGGGTACCCTTGAGACAATAACAGAAGATGTAAAGAAAGCAGGAGTGCAAAACCCAAGCATGATTATCGTGGGTGAAGTGGTAAACCTAAGGTCGAAACTGAATTGGTTTGAGAAAATGTCACGAGATGAACAAAGCACTAAGTCGGTCGTTAGCGCCTTATAGGAGGTGGTGGATAGTGAAAGCCGTTCTATATATATGTCACGGTAGTCGCGTAAAAGAAGGAAGAAATCAAGCGGTAGAATTTGTTGAGAAGTGTAAAAAAGAACTTGAGTATCCAATCCAAGAGACGTGTTTTCTTGAGCTTTCGAAGCCAGATATTTATCAGGGTATATCAACATGTGTACAACAAGGTGCGAAAGAAATTGTGGTAGTACCCGTCTTATTACTTGCAGCAACTCATGTAAAGAAGGACATTCCGAACGAAGTAGAGCGCGTCTCTGGAGAATTTCCATCGATAACTGTTCACATGGGATGTCCTTTAGGAGTACACGATAAGTTGATCTCTATTATAGAAGAAAGAGTTAGGGAGACAGGAGTTTCCATTCAACAAGATGCAAGTGCTCTACTTGTAGGGAGAGGAAGTAGTGATCCTGATATAATAAGAGATTTAGATCGAATCGCAAGGCGAATCCTTGAAAAGATGAGATTTAAAAAGGTCTCTGTGTGCTATCTTGCAGCTGCAACTCCAACCTTTGATGAAGGAATTAAACACGCTAAAAACGGCACTAATAGTCAGGTCTTTGTCATTCCTTATCTTTTATTTACAGGTGTTCTAATGAGAGAAATGGAACATAAAATAAGTAGGTTAGATGGAGATGGTCCAGATTTCTATCTTTGTCATTACCTCGGCTACCATGAATTTTTGAAAGATGTATTGAAAGAAAGAGTAATAGAAGCATATGAGATGGAGGTAAAGGTATGAGGGAATATCCAGTTACCCTTAACCTGGTAGGAAAAAAAGTTGTCATTGTTGGAGGGGGTCGTATCGCGCTTAGGAAGCTCAAAGGTCTACTTGGTTGCGGTGCGAATCTAAAAGTAGTAAGTCCTGATATTCACAGTGATATTAAGAAATATGTGGATTCTGACAATATTACCCTCGTGGAACGCGCAGTTAGGGAGTGTGATATACATAATGCGTTTTTAATTATTGTAGCGACCAATTCGTATGAAGTGAATGAATTTGTTGTCAAACATGCCGAAGATAATCAGCTAGTTAATGCATCACATCAGGCTGACAGAGGTAACGTGTCTCTACCTGCAACGTTGAGGCGAGGAAGACTAGTGATATCTGTTGTTACAGGTGGAGCAAGTCCGTTGCTCGCAAAGAAAATTCGAGATGACCTTTCGTTGCAATATGACCAGTCATATGGACAGTATGTAGAGAGTTTATATAAGAAAAGGCTGGAAATAAAGAGCAATAACATGTGTGAAAGTGAAAAGAAGGACATTTTAGAAAAAGCTATGAATAAGACATTTCTATAATCACATGCTATTGATTCGCTTAGACTATTTTTCTGTTTCAAGATCATCAATGATACGTTTGAAACGATCCTAAAATTACCATAAGATAAGAAAGGAGGAGCCCTGGCTCCTCCTTTTGTTTCTTATAAAACGTTAAAGTATCTTCCTTCTGGGTGAGCGAAAACCATTGCAGTGACAGAGGCTTCGGGCTCCATCATACATCCATCCGTTAATTCAATCCCAATGTCTCGGGGATGAATGAGTGCAAATAACTTGTTTTGATCTTCGAGTTCGGGGCAAGCAGGGTATCCAAAGGAAAAGCGTTGCCCCTGATATTTTGCTGAAAATCGATTCTGCATAGTGAAATCTGTGGGGTCTGGGAATCCCTATTTATCTCTCATCAACTGATGAATGTGTTCAGCAAGACCTTCAGCAGTCTCTAGAGCTAATGCTTGTAGTGCATGACTTTCCAAATAATCACCTTTATTTTTTAACTCTAGAGAACGTTCTCGAATTCCTCTTCCCGCTGTAACAGCAAAGAATCCAACATAATCCATTTCACCACTTGATACCGAACGAAGGTAGTCAGCAAGACATAAGAAAGGTTCTTTTTGCTGACGAGGAAACGAAAACCGTTCAATAACTGTTTGATAATCATGTGGAGAGTAAATGATCACTTCATTCCCATTGGACTGTGCTGGGAAGAATTGATACTTCGCTGAGGGCTGTATCCAATTTTCTTTTTTCGCTCGAGTTAACAGCTGGTCAACCACTTCTTTTAAATGAACAGCCTTCTCGTTTTTTTCCTTTAATAGTCTTGATACCTTCCCTTTAAGACCCAGGTGATGTCCAATTAACATCTGCATATTTATATATGGCTCAATATGTGCAACAGAGTAATTTCTTAAAATATGCGGCTCGAGATCGTATGGCTGATAAACCTGCACATCAGTCGTTACATTAGAAACAGGTTTAACAGCAACGGCCGTTCCGTTATTAGAGCTAGTTTTCCTTTCTATGACAGGTTGAGTAGCTCTTTTTTTAGATTGCTCTTCCATAAGAGTTCTTTTTTCTTCTTCATTACTTAGCCGATTGGAAAGCGATAGTCCTTCCATTGCGTCCTTTGCATAAAAAACAGGTCCATCATACTCAGCTGAAATTTTATTATCGGTAAATTTACGTGATAGAGCCGCACCGCTTACCATAATTGGTATAGATATTTTAGCTTGCTTCATATCTTGAGCGGTCAGAACCATTTGTTGGGCAGATTTCACTAATAGTCCTGAAAGTCCAACAAAATCTGGCTGTTGCTCCTGAATCTGATGAATAAGATCGGTAGGGGTAACCTTGATTCCAAGGTCAACCACCTCGAAACCATTATTACTTAATATTATTTCAACTAGGTTCTTACCAATATCATGAACATCGCCTTTAACGGTTGCTAATAATACTTTCCCTTTGGTATGGGAGGCATCTTCTTTTTCCATGTGAGGTTCGAGGAAAGCGACGGAAGCTTTCATCACCTCTGCACTTTGGAGTACCTCAGCAACAATTAATTGGTTATCATTAAATAATTTACCCACCTCTGCCATCCCATTCATTAGAGGTCCATTGATAATTTGAAGTGGAGAACTGTATTCATTAAGGGCTTTTTCTAAATCCTGCAGCAAACCTTCTTTTGTTCCTTCTACTACATATAAACTAAGTCGTTCTTGAAGCGTGAGGTTCGACGTTTGTACTTTGCTTTCTTTCTTTTTACCACGATAATAAGCTGTAAAATCAGCAAGAGTCATGTCGTTTGTTTCGAAAAGAAGTTCATCTGCAAGCCGAACTTCTTTATCAGAAATGGAAGCGTATCGTTCTAATTTCTCAGTGTTCACAATTGCGTAATCTAATCCTGCTTTTGTACAGTGGTACAAATAGGCAGCGTTTAATACTTCTCTCCCTACAGGAGGAAGCCCAAATGATACATTGCTAATTCCGAGTATAGTCTGACAGTCCGGGAGCGCTTCTTTAATAAGCTTTATCCCTTCAATTGTTTCAGAAGCTGAGCCGATGTATTGTTCATCGCCTGTTCCGATTGGAAAAACAAGTGGATCAAAAATGATATCTGAAGATTTGAGACCGTATTTAGAAACGAGTAGCTCATGTGAGCGTTTGGCAACTTCGAGCTTACGTTCAGCTGTTATCGCCATCCCTGACTCATCAATAGTGCCAACTACAACGGCGGCGCCATATTTATGAATAAGAGGAGTGACAGCTTCAAATCGTTCTTCTCCATCCTCGAGGTTAATTGAGTTGATGATCGCTTTTCCTTGTGAATAAGAAAGGGCTTTTTCAATCACCGCGTCATCTGTTGAGTCAATGATAAGAGGGGTTTTTACTTTATTTACAACATATTTCATGAAATTCTCAATATCTGCAAGTTCGTCACTGTCAGGATTTGCTAGGCAAATATCGATAACCTGCGCTCCTTTTTTTACTTGTGATCGAGCAATTTCAGAAGCCTCTTCAAATTTCTCCTCAGCTATAAGACGTTTGAATTTCCGTGAACCAATCACATTTGTCCGCTCTCCGACAAGAACAGGTCTTGTGTTTTCGTCATAGATAAATGGCTCAATCCCTGAAATTGCGTGCGGGTGGGAGTGAGGCGCTTTTCTAGGCTGAACATTCTTCACAGAATCTGATATCGCTCTGATATGAGCAGGTGTCGTTCCACAACAACCGCCAACTACATTTAGCCATCCTTTTTCCGCAAATCCTCTAATTTTTAATGCCAAACTTTCTGGCGTTTCATGATAATGCCCCTCTTCATCTGGAAGACCCGCATTTGGATAGCAACTCACAGAAGTTGTGGCAAGATCTGATAGAGAGCGGAGGTGATCTCTCATAAATTCTGGTCCTGTTGCACAGTTTAGACCAACAACAGCCGGGTTCATGTGTTCAAGTGATAAATAAAAAGCTTCAATGCTTTGACCTGCGAGAGTTGTTCCCATCGGTTCGATAGTACCAGAAATGATAAGGGGAACAGAACGATTGCTTTCTTTAAAAGATTTTGAAATCCCAATAAAAGCGGCTTTAACATTTAGCATATCCTGACTTGTTTCAACAAGGAGGAGATCTACGCCACCTTCTAGTAATCCTTTTGCTTGTAATTGATAGGATCGGCATAGAGCTTCAAATGTAGTGCCACCTGTAACAGATAATGTTTTTGTTGTTGGCCCCATTGAACCAGCTACAAAACGGGGCTTATCAAATGTCGTCACTTTTGAAACTGCTTCTTTTGCTAGAATGGCAGATGTGTAGTTAAGCTCTTCAGCAAGATGGCCAAGATTATATTCGTCGAGAATGAGATCGGTCGCTCCGAAAGTGTTCGTTTCAATAATATCAGCACCACAAGCTAAGTAATCATCATGTATTGAGGAGATAAGGTCTGGTCTTGTTAAAGATAAGTATTCGTTGCAGCCTTCGTAATCTTCACCACCAAAATCAGCGGGCTTAAGATTAGCCTGTTGAATCATTGTTCCCATGGCTCCATCAAGAACAAGAATTCTCTTCTTAAGTAGATCTTCAAATGAGGGGTAGACCACTATGAATCTTCCTTTCTTCTTCAATACGAGTTTTTTCTTTAATGTAACGAGTTAATTCTACTGTTAATTCGTAGCGCAAAAACGGTGTTATTAAATAAATGCCATTGAATAAATCGAATGCTGCATCAATTAAGGACTTTGCGATGGCGAGTCCTTCATTTTGTGACTCACTGGCATCGGTGGCTGTGGACATTCGCTTACGTATTGAATCAGATAATTTTATTCCTGGTACTTCATTATGCAGGAATTCGGCATTTCGATAGCTTGTTAACGGCATGATTCCGATGTAAATAGGGCACGTTAAATGTTTTGTAGCTTCATGTACTTCGATTAATTGTTCTTCGCTATAGATAGGCTGACTAATAAAATAATCCGCCCCATACTGCTGTTTTTTCTCAAGTCTTGCGACAGCTCGATCAAGATGGCGAACATTAGGGTTAAAAGCTGCTGCGATCGAAAAGGAAGTCTTCATCCCAAGTGATTTACCGGAACAAGATAACCCGTTGTTGAATTGTTTGATTAACCGGATAAGGTCGAAAGATGATACGTCATATACAGAAGTTGCACCTGGAAAATCTCCTATTTTTGTAGGATCTCCAGTAACAGCGAGTACTTGATTAATTCCCAGTGTATGAAGCCCCATTATATGCGATTGTAATCCGATGATATTCCGGTCTCTACAAGCTATGTGCACGAGAGGGCGAACATTAAATTGTGACTGAATAGTTGATGCCATAGCTGTATTGCAAATACGAGGTGAGGCAAGGGAATTATCAGCTAGTGTAATAGCATCTACTCCGACTTCTTGTAGGGCCTTCGTACCTTGGAGATACTTCTTTGTATTTAGCTTCTTAGGCGGATCAAGCTCTACGATAACAGAACGTTGCTTTTGAGCAATTTCATGCAAGTGGGGCAAACGTTCTATGTTGTTTTCGGTTTGTGTGACTTCTTTAGCTATTACTTCTATTTTTTTATGAGTAATAGGTTTTGTTCCCTTTAAAGCTTTTGAAACAGCAGCAATATGTTCTGGTGTTGTACCACAACATCCTCCAATTAATCGAACACCTTGTTTGCGGAGAGATTCAGCACTTTGTTTAAAATAATCAGGGGCAGTGGGGTAAACCAATCGTCCCTCCTCATAGTCAGGTAAACTTGCATTTGGATAAGCAGAGAGATAACTAGTTGAAAGGGGGACCTCTTCAAAAGCTTGAATCATGTGATATGGCCCTAGTCTACAATTAACACCTGTCACATCTGCTCCAGACTTTTCTAATTGTTTAAGAGCAGATGGAAGGGAGGTCCCGTTTTGTAAAACCCCGGGTTCATGCATGGAAACTTGAGCTATTATGGGGAGGTTCGTTTGTTTTCGAGCAATCCCAAGGACTGATGAAATTTCTTCAAGATCGTAATAAGTTTCGAGTAAGATCCCGTCAACGCCCTCAAGTAGAAGACAGTATAACTGTTCTCTAAAGCTACGTTTGATTTCATCAAGAGAAGTCTTTTGAGTATTGATTCCTCGTATGCCACCGATCGTTCCAAATACATAAGTCGCTTTGTTTGCTGCTTGTCGAGCTAATTTAACAGCTTCAGTGTTCATTTCTTTTACAAGATCTTCAAGACCATATCTCGCTAATTTACTGTAGTTTGCTCCATAGGTGTTCGTTTGTATCACGTCTGAACCTGCTTCTACATATGCGCGGTGTATGTTTAATACTTGCTCTGGATGCGATAGGTTTAACTCTTCAAAACATTGATCTACCCCATATGAATAGAGAAGTGTTCCCATCGCGCCATCACCGATTAGAATATTGTTTTTTAATTTATTAAGGAAACTCATAGTTGACCACTCGCTTCGGAAGCGGAGTATTGCTTTCTAATAGCTGCAAATCCATTTTTGAAATCTTTTAATAAATCATCAGGATTTTCAAGTCCCACAGACAATCGCAATAATCCATCTGTGATGCCTCGTTTTCTTCGTTCTATAGGAGGCATAGAAGCATGTGACATTCTAGCTGGATAGGAGAGAATTGATTCTACGGCACCAAGACTTACCGCGAAAACAGGAATTTGAACATGCTTTGTGAATAGACGCACGGCATTTTCATCAGGTAACCGAAAGGACAAAACTGCACCAGGACCAGCGGCTTGATAAATATGAGTGGAGTGACCAGGGTGATAAGAAAGCCCTGGATAAAAGACTTCTTCTACCATCTTTTCTTTAGTAAGAGCATGCGCAAGACGAAACGCAGATCTAGACGATTGATCTAGCCGACAATGCAATGTTTTTAAGCCACGGAGAACTAACCAGGAATCGTGAGCGCTTAAAATCGATCCAAACGAGTTTTGCAGGAATGCAAGCTGTTCCGCTAATTCCTCACTTTTTACGGCAGCAAGACCAGCGACGACATCGCTATGTCCTGAAATGAATTTCGTAGCACTATGCAATACGATATCGGCTCCGAAGTCTAACGGACGTTGTAGAGCAGGTGTCATAAAGGTGTTATCGACAAATGTTAAACAATTATTCGCTTTAGCTAATTTAACAACGGCTTGAATGTCAGTTACCTTCAGCAAAGGATTAGAAGGCGTTTCGATATAGATTACTTTAGTATTGGATTGAATACCTCTCGCCACTTCATTTAAATCTGTCATGTCTACAAAAGTATGTTTAATTCCAAATCTCCCGAGAACGTCATGAATCATGCGATACGTCCCACCGTAGACGTCTTCAGATATAAGAACGTGATCGTTTTGTGAAAGGAGCATAAACGAGGTGGCGATAGCGGCCATCCCAGAAGCAAACGCAAATCCCTTAACCCCACCTTCAAGATTGGCAATTGTTTCTTCAAGCGCTTCGCGAGTGGGGTTGCCTGAACGACTGTAATCGTATTTTCCAGGTTGGTCAAAATCCATCTGATGAAATGTAGAAGCCTGTTGGATAGGGACGCTAACAGCTCCCGTAGCTTTATCAAATTTGTGATCGTTATGAAGAAGTTTTGTTTGAAATGTATAATCAGTATTTGTCAATTTGAACAACCTCCTCTTTAAAAATGGACAATGCTTGATTCAGGTCCTGTATTAAGTCATCAATGTTTTCAATCCCAACAGAAAAACGTAGCAGTCGATTGCACACCCCTTTTTCAAGTCTGATGTCTTCTGGTATCTCAGCATGAGTTTGCGTTGAAGGATATGTGATAAAGCTTTCTACCCCTCCAAGACTTTCAGCAAATGTGACAAGTGTTAATTTTCTAAGAAAGAGATCTACCCATTCTTCGGACCGCAATCTGAAAGAAAGCATCCCACCTTTATCTGGATAAAAAACGTCTGTTATTGCTTCATGATTTGTTAAAAATTCAGTTACCTTTCTGGCATTCTCTTCATGCTGCTTCATTCTGAGTGGCAAGGTTTTCATGCCTCTCATTAATAACCAGGAATCAAAAGGAGAAAGCACAGCGCCTGCACCGTTTTGGTATTGTTGGATTTCAGCGCAAATATTCTCACCTTTTGCAACCACAAGCCCTGCGAGAATATCATTATGACCGCCTAAATACTTAGTGGCACTATGCACGACGATATCCGCCCCAAGCAGTAGTGGGTTTTGTAGAAGAGGGGTGAACAAAGTATTGTCTACAATAAATAATAGGTCCCTGTTTTCTGCTATCCGTGCAATTTTTTCAAGATCTGTTAATTTCATTAATGGATTAGATGGATTTTCAACAAAAATGGCTTTTGTACGGTGAGTTAGGAGTGATGAAAGTTGTTCATTTCTTTGTGTATCAAAATATGTGAAGGAGATACCATAATGTTTTTCAGCGTGGGCAAATAATCGATAAGTCCCACCATACAAATCATCTGAGACGAGAATATGGTCGCCGCTTTTGAATATGGCAAGGATTGCTTGAATCGCAGCCATTCCGGAACTAAAAGCAAATCCCTGATCACCATGTTCGAGTTCTGATATAGCGGATTCTAAAATGGATCGTGTCGGGTTTTTGGTTCTTGAATAATCGAATCCGGTGGATTGACCGATGCCTTCATGGCTATACGATGTGGAGAAGTACACTGGAGGATTTACCGCACCGGTTTTAGTATCTGAATGATTACCTAATTGGACAAGTAGTGTTTCTAACTGTTTATTCGACATAATCAATCTCCTTTTCATTGAATAAGGGCAATAAAAAAAGCCCTCTATAAGAAGAAGACTTTGGTTGCTCTTCTTCTTATCTTCCAAGTTGAAATCAACTTGCTGGAGTTAGCACCTTACCAGAAAATATCTGGTGGTTGCTGAAGCTTCATAGGGCCAGTCCCTCTGCTTCTCTTGATAAGAATTGAAAATATATGGAATTTTATTGTGTCGCTTTTTTCATAATCTACATCACTTTAAAGTGAAAAGCAAGGGATTTGAGTAAATTATCAAAATTTTTCTTCTGTTGAATCATTTGCTCGCTCGTTCGTTACACGTTTTTTTGGTAACGGGATTTCTTTAATCGTAAGATAAAGTAGCATGATGGCCACAATCCAATAAAGTAGGAATCCTAAAGGGACTGCTGTTTTAATGAGTGCCATAATCGCAAAGAAGAGCGTTGGAATTGTTACTGAATAAACAGATAAGACCCAAAGTTGTTTATAAGAAGCTTTTCTTCCGGTAATACTTCTCAATAGTAGTCCAATTGTAGCTAGTACGGTAACTCCTATAAACTTAAGGCCGGTTTGAAACAAATAGATAACGAATATCAGTAACGGAATAAAGATAGGGAGCAGGTTGTCCAGATTATTACTTAGCTCATTAACATCTTGCTTCGTGAAAGTCATCGAACTAAAGTTACTGTAATTAAACTCCTGTCTAGCACCGCTATCTACAACGATTACACGATCTTTTAGGAATGCGATAACGGAATCATATTGATCAACATCATCAGGCTTTGTCTGGTCTGTCGCATCAAAAATAAAAGTATTTTCATCATTTTGTCGAATAAGCGGTTCAGACTGTTCACTTGTTAAAGATCCGTCCTCTAAAGTGAATTCTGGTAGATCTGACATATGTGTTTTGAGATCCTCATAAGCGTTTGTAAAGGATAGAGCCGTCATAATTCCTACTGGCACAGAAGAAAGGAACATAAGTAAAAACACGTACAATATTGGCTTGCCTAGCTTTTGAAAACGGAATCTGGCCATCATCTTAGGGGAAAATAAGCTGTAGTAAAGTTGTTTAAAAACGTTCAAATTAATAATCTCCTTTCTAAATGTGGAGCGTTTCTCCACCCAATCAGTTTATCTTATATAGAGAGAAGGGAACAGTATTCTTGGTGAAACTTTATTGAAATAAATTTGTTTTCAGCATAATATCTTTACAAATCTATATTAACTCTTTACAAAGGGGGGAGCGATGTAGATAATAGACAAGGGACTTTGTTGAGTATTGTCGAAAAAAATAAAACGTAAGTGCAAGGGGTTGAAATGATGGAACTCAACGTTCAGGAGATGATCTTTCAGTTTGTGGGAGGTCTTGGTATTTTCCTGTTTGGACTAAAGTATATGGGAGACGGCCTTCAACGATCAGCAGGTGATCGATTAAGAGACATTCTCGATCGTTTTACGACTAACCCGTTTATGGGTGTGCTCGCTGGGGTCATTGTAACTATTCTCATACAAAGTAGTTCAGGAACAACGGTTTTAACAGTCGGTCTTGTTAACGCAGGATTTATGACTCTGAAGCAAGCAATTGGCGTTGTAATGGGTGCGAACATTGGTACAACTGTTACAGCATTTATTATTGGTTTTCCTATTAAAGATTACGCACTTCCAATTATAGCCATCGGTTCTTTGTTAATTTTCTTCTTTAAAAACAAGAAAATTAACTACGCTGGTCAAATCGTCTTCGGATTTGGTGCGTTGTTCTTTGGACTTGAATTAATGAGTACGGGAATGAAACCACTTCGTAGCCTTGAGGCTTTCCAAGAATTAACAGTAAGCATGAGCTCGAACCCACTGTTAGGCGTTGTGATCGGTACAGTATTTACTGTCATTGTACAAAGTTCCAGTGCGACAATTGGTGTATTGCAAGGTCTTTATTCACAGAACGCAATGGATATTCAAGCTGCATTACCAGTTCTGTTTGGAGATAATATCGGTACAACGATTACCGCAGTTCTTGCTTCTATCGGTGCATCCGTTGCCGCTAGACGTACAGCACTGACTCACGTTATTTTCAATTTAATTGGAACGGCGCTTTTCCTAATATTCTTATTCGCCTATACGCCGTTTATTGAATACTTAAGAGATGTATTAAACTTAACACCGGAAATGACGATTGCATTCGGACACGGGATCTTTAACATTACAAATACTGTTATCCAGTTCCCATTCATTGCCGGACTTGCCTATCTCGTTACAAAAATTATTCCTGGTGATGATGCAACGATTGAATATAAGCCAAAACACCTTGATCCAGTATTTATCGAACGCTCTCCATCTGTTGCATTAGGACAAGCTAAAGAAGAAGTGATTCGAATGAGCGGATTTGCTTATAAGGGTGTTAAAGAAGCATCAAATTATTTAACATCTAAGAGTCAGAAGAGCGCTGAAAAAACCGCTCAGTATGAAGAAGCTATTAACAACCTGGATAATAAAATTACAGATTACCTTATCCAATTATCAGCAACTTCTCTGTCTGGAGATGAGTCGACACGACACGGTATGCTAATGGACTCAGTTCGTGATATCGAGCGTATTGGCGATCATATGGAGAATATTG
The DNA here is from genome assembly GCF_050467905.1 of Pseudalkalibacillus sp. NRS-1564. Lineage (NCBI taxonomy): Bacteria > Bacillati > Bacillota > Bacilli > Caryophanales > Fictibacillaceae > Pseudalkalibacillus > Pseudalkalibacillus sp. NRS-1564. Next base: position 262,370 of record NZ_JBITPM010000019.1, read on the forward strand.
TTGAGTTGGTTGATTATCAAATAAGCAATAAAGTGAAGATGACTGACGTTGCTATGAAAGACCTTGATGAAATGTTTAATCTGACTCTTTCTGCACTCAATGAAGCCTTTGATGCACTTGATAAATGGGATGTAGCTAAGGCGCAGGAAGTTGTTAAGCTAGAAGATAAGATCGACAAAATGGAAAGAACGCTTCGTAAGCAGCATATCCTTCGTCTAAATGAGGGTGAATGTACTGGAAGTGCTGGAATTGTTTTTGTTGATATCATCAGTAACCTTGAGCGTATTGGTGACCATGCGGTTAATATTGCAGAAGCCGTCATTGGAGAAGAATAAATGTGGGAAGCAGAGGGATGCCTCTGCTTCTTTTTATCATTATATAGAAGAAAAGTGACATCTCCGCTAAAATAGAGTCAAGTTGAAGGGAGGTTAAAAGCGTGGATATTCTATTATGGTGCCTGATCATTGCGTCATTCATCATTGCATTTGTGGGATTGATTTATCCAATTATTCCAGCCGTACTATTTATTTATGTTGGGTTTATCCTGTATGGGGTGTTTTTTGATTTTGGTTCAATGACTATTTCCTTTTGGATTGTTGAAGTTCTGCTGACGATGCTATTATTTGTTGTGGACTATGCTAGTAATTTATTTGGCGTGAAGAAGTATGGAGGGTCAAAGGCGGCGATATGGGGGAGTACAATTGGTTTACTTGTTGGCCCATTTGTCATTCCGTTTGCAGGGATCATCCTTGGACCATTTATCGGGGCTATCTTAGCTGAACTAGTTATTCATCGAAAAGCTTTTAAAGAATCTGTTCAAGTAGGTGTAGGTTCATTGCTTGGTTTTCTTGGTGGAGCTGTTATGAAAGGATTACTCCAAACGATTATGGTGGTTGTGTTCCTAGTGTATGTCCTATAAGTTCTTGATGACAAAATGAAAGCGTGATATAGTATTTTCATAATTGAAATTAAGATTAATTCAATTAAATTTGAAAAACTTATTGACTCTTTCTTTATCCATATGATATATTAGTTCTTGTCGTTAAGAAATATTCCACAGTAGCTCAGTGGTAGAGCTATCGGCTGTTAACCGATCGGTCGTAGGTTCGAATCCTACCTGTGGAGCCATATGGCGGTGTAGCTCAGCTGGCTAGAGCGTACGGTTCATACCCGTGAGGTCGGGGGTTCGATCCCCTCCGCCGCTACCATATATTTCAACGATACAACATGGCGGTTGTGACGAAGTGGTTAACGCACCGGATTGTGATTCCGGCATTCGTGGGTTCAATTCCCATCAGCCGCCCCACTTATTACATAAGGACCCTTAGCTCAGCTGGTTAGAGCTGACGGCTCATAACCGTCCGGTCGCAGGTTCGAGTCCTGCAGGGTCCACCAAATGCATATCGGAGGAATACCCAAGTCTGGCTGAAGGGATCGGTCTTGAAAACCGACAGGGGCTTAGTCGCCCGCGGGGGTTCGAATCCCTCTTCCTCCTCCATTTTCTAAAAGTTAGCTTTCTAAAAAATGGATGCAAATTAGGTTCTTTTACATCATCGCGGGGTGGAGCAGTTCGGTAGCTCGTTGGGCTCATAACCCAAAGGTCGCGGGTTCAAATCCTGCCCCCGCAACCAAAATAAAATTCTTACTACGTCGAACATACTTCTTTGTTAGAATTTAAATGGAGTGCTCTAGGGGCAACCTAAGCTCATAGCAACTCCAAATTATTTTGAATGTAAATGCAAACTACATACTAATTAAAATTAATACTGATAACATGATTCGGCTCTGTAGCTCAGTCGGTAGAGCAGAGGACTGAAAATCCTCGTGTCGGCGGTTCGATTCCGTCCGGAGCCACCACTCAATAAAGATCCCACTCGTCAAATAATGACGAGTTTTTTTATGTTTTATGTATGTTATTACGATGTTAATTCTCGATTTTTTCTTTTAAGATGTTTAATTCCATATACTGAGGGGAAACTTTATCTGTGTTGCGGAAATTCAAAGGTTTATTATTTGAAAACGCATGACAATTCTGCTAGTGTAAACTTGTGACGACATCATGTTCAAGTGGTGGCTAACGCTACCCTAACAGCAAGTTACATACTATATTTAAGGAGGAGATTCACAATGGCTAAATTTGAACTACCAGAACTACCTTACGACTACAATGCACTAGAACCACACATCGACGAAGAAACAATGAAGATCCACCACGACAAGCACCATAACGCATATGTAACAAAATTAAATGGTGCACTAGAAGGTCATGAGGAGCATGCATCTAAGAGCCTTGAAGATCTTCTTGGCAACCTTGACGCACTTCCTGAAGGCATTCGCACTGCTGTTCGAAACAATGGTGGCGGGCACGCTAACCACTCACTTTTCTGGCAATTGCTAAGCCCTAACGGTGGCGGCGAACCATCAGGTGATCTAAGCGAAGCACTTAAAAAGAAATTTGGTAGCTTTGAAAGCTTCAAAGAAGAATTTGCTAATGCTGCAGCTGGTCGTTTTGGCTCAGGCTGGGCTTGGCTAGTAGTAAAAGGTGGAGAACTTGAAGTAACAAGCACTCCAAACCAAGATACTCCAGTAATGGAAGGTGTTACACCAATTCTTGGGCTAGATGTTTGGGAGCATGCTTATTATCTTAAGTATCAAAACAAACGTCCTGATTATATCGCTGCATTCTGGAATGTAGTTAACTGGGATGAAGTTGCAAAGCGTTACGAAGCAGCTAAATAATTTACCAAGCTTTCAAAACCCCCGACATTTATGTTGGGGGTTTTTCTATTATGGTTCGATTAAGGTATAAATTGTTCCTAAATGGTGTAGCATGAAATTTATTATAAAATCTGTAAAATCACAGCCAGTTTCAAAATCATGAGGTGTACAAATCAGAACTTGATGATCTGTGATGGTTAAAGAGATGAGATCAATTCGATATTGGATTTGAAGATAGTGCCTCATCCTATAAATAAAGAACGAGTGTTCATCATCTCCTATAAGATGTTGAACGCTTTGAAGTAGTTGGATTTGACTGTTTTCAGAAATGTAGTCTGTCCGATATAGAAAGTAATACATACCCAGTCCCCTTTCAAAAACAGTTTATCCTTTTTGTTTCATCCGCATAACGAACAGAATTTAAGTCAAAATAAGGGTGGATGAAAAAAGGGGAGTTTGTTATGAAAGTTATAAAACATATGATTGGTGAGATAGAGGTAACAAAAGATTTGTTGTTATTACTTACAATCGGTGGTTTATACGCGCTGAGTATTGCGCTCTCAAATACGTTCGTAAATGTTTACTTGTGGAAGCAGTCTGGTGATTTTGCGGATATAGGTATATACAACCTTGCTGCGGTTATAAGTCAGCCGCTTACCTTTATTCTCGCAGGTAGATGGGCTAAAAAAATGGATAGAGTTATTGTATTGCGGATTGGAGTGATTTTTCTCGCTCTTTTCTATATAACAGTGCTTTTTCTTGGTCAGAACGCTAGTCATTTGCTTATCTTACTGGGCGCTTTACTCGGAATAGGGTTTGGCTTTTATTGGCTTGCATTTAATGTGCTAACATTCGAAATTACAGAACCGGACACAAGGGATTTCTTTAATGGATTCCTTGGTTTAATTACATCTTTCGCTGGGATGATTGGGCCAATATTTGCTGGTGTTATTATTTCAAGTCTAGAAGCATTCACGGGGTACAAAGTAATATTTGCCGTCTCACTTGCTTTGTTTTTCGCAGCTGTAATCTTAAGTTTCTTTCTCGAACGTCGTTCTGCCAAAGGGACTTTTTCATTTACACGTGTTTTTCAAGAAAGAAAAGCGAATACAGATTGGCTTAACATTTTACACGCGCATTTTTTTCAAGGTATAAGAGAAGGTACCTTTATTTTCATTATCGTTGTCCTAGTTTTTATTACGACGGAAAGTGAGCTTGCAATTGGTACTTTTGGACTTGTTAATTCAGGAGTATCGTTTTTAGCTTATTATTTGGCGACGAGATTGATTAAACCGCGATATCGTAAGAAGGCTATTTTATATGGCGGACTTATTCTTTACGCTTCGGTTTTTTTACTTGTATCCGACCTAACGTTTGCCCGGTTGTTAATGTATGGTGTTTGTATTTCTCTTGCTTATCCACTTTTACTTGTCCCCTACATTTCGCTTACGTACGATGTGATCGGTAAGGCTTGGAATGCAGTTGAAATGCGGATTGAGTATATTGTCGTTCGAGAGGTATACTTAAACTTAGGACGAATTGTTTCCGTTCTTTTATTCTTAATAACAGTAGCGTTATTCGACGATGAAACGAGCATTCCGATTTTATTATTAATTGTTGGTGCTGGCCATTCGTTTATTTACTTATTTGTAAGAAAACTTCAAGCTCCCCATCCCCCAAACCCTTCTCCTGACACCGTACAATAGCTCATTAGACCCTTTACTTTTTTTATATCACTAAGTATAGTAAGTAGAAGAGAGAGCAGAGACACCTGTCTGGAACAGGTGTCTATATTTGTTTAAGGGAAGGGAGTCTATCGTGAACACGAAGAAAAAGAAAAATCATGTGCCTTTAAGGCTAAATATATTATTTTTATCTGTATTCCTTTTGTTTTCTATATTAATTCTTCGACTGGGCGTTATACAGATTGTAAACGGTGAAGAATACGAGCGTGTTTCTGAGCAAACTGAGAATGTTACAGCAGAATCAACAGCACCTCGTGGGAAAATGTATGACCGTTATGGGCGAGTTCTGGTTGATAATAACCCTGAATTTGCGCTTACATATATCCGAACGCAGAATACTAAGCAAGCTGAGAGGCTTGAATTAGCTCAGAAATTAGCTGGGTATATTGAAAAAGATACAGATGATGTCATTGATCGAGATCTTAAAGATTATTGGATTGTAACGAATCCGGAAAAAGCGAAGGCAAAGCTAACGGAAAAAGAGTGGGAAGAACTTGAGTCGAGTGAGGCTTATCAACTCCAAATTGAACGGATTAATGATGATGATTTAGAAGAGATTAAGAACGATCCACAAGAGCTTGAGGTAGCTGCTATCAAAAGGGCGATGGATACTAGGTACGCTTTATCATCTCAAACAATTAAGATTGGTTTAACTGAAGATGAAATTGCTAAAGTAAGTGAAAACCTTGGTTCACTACCTGGAATAGAAATTCAAGCAGACGCAACTCGAGAATATCCCTATGGAAATACTCTTCAAACAATTTTCGGAAGGGTCGGACCAATCCCTAAGGATGAGTTAGATTATTATGGTTTGAGAGATTACGAAAGAAATGACAAAGTGGGGATTAGCTATCTCGAGAAAGAATATGAAGAGTACTTAAAAGGTCAAAAAGAAAAGCAAACCTACGTGACCGACAAATCAGGAGAGCCAATTGGTGAACCGAAAGTAATTGAAGGACAAAGAGGAAACGATTTGGTCCTCTCATTAGACATCGATCTTCAAAAGGAAGTCGAGAAAATTCTCGATGAAGAGCTTCGTGATGCAAGACAATATGGGGCAACACGAGGCTATGTAGTCATGATGGATCCCAAAACAGGTGAAATTCTTTCTCTTGCTGGTAAGGAATATAGCAACGGAGAGTTTAAAGACCGAACGTTTGGAGTGATCGGTGACTCCTACGCAATGGGATCGACTGTTAAAGGAGCAACTGTTTTAACAGGTTATCAGTATGGTGTTATTAACCCGAATACGACGCTTGTGGATGAAGTTTTATACTTTAAGGACGAAGGTAAAAAATCTTCATATACGGCTAATGCAATGGGGCCTATATCAGACCTAGTTGCTTTACAAAGATCTTCAAACGTATATATGTGGAAAATCGCGATGAAGATGGCTGACTATGACTATGCTCCGTACGAAAGTAGTAGTTATGACCCTTCAGCTTACGATGAGCTAAAAGAGTCATTCTCTCAGTTTGGTCTAGGCGTTAAAACCGGGGTTGATCTCCCTGGTGAAAGTGCAGGATTAAACGGAGGTGTGAATGAATTTGGTAAAATTCTCGATTTTGCAATTGGACAGTATGATACGTATACACCAATGCAAATGGCTCAGTATACCTCTACAATCGCAAATGGCGGCTATCGTATTGAGCCACACATATTAAAAGAAGTTCATGAACCTTCTGAAAAAGATGGTCTATCAAATACTATTCTTTTCCAAAACACTCCAGAGGTGTTAAACAAAATTAAAATGAGTGAAGAAGAAGTGACACATGTCCAAAAGGGGATGTGGATGGTTATGAATACGGCAAATGGAACCGCAGGTACACATTATCCTTATTTCCAAAGTGATGATTATCAAGCTGCTGGGAAGACTGGAACAGCGCAAATCGGAGATGGATATAATTTGACCCTTGTTGGCTATGCACCTTATGATAATCCCGAAGTAGCCTTTTCTGTAGTAGTTCCAGAAGTAAATGATTCTTCTTCAGGATATGTTAATAAAAAAATAGGTGGACGCGTTCTAGATGCTTATTTTGATTTAAAAGATGAAGCGAAGAAACCTATTGAGGCTAACAAAAAAGAAACAGAATAGCATTTCATGAAAAACCGCTGAAAAGCGGTTTTTTTTATTGTTTAAGGACAAATTAATGAATAATATCTGTCAGATTGAGGTGAAGTGATAGGCTGAATGCATTGCAAAAGTAAGGTATGCACCAAAAAGACTAATTAAAACGTTTTCCGACACGCATTTACAATCTCTTTACATTCGGTTTATACGACATTAATATCTAGCCTGTATTCTAAGAATTGTGATTGAGAGGCCAATACACAAACAACCTGGTTGGTCACAAAGTACAAACATCCATTTAGGGGGAAATTACATGAAGTTCAAGGGCATTATGCTTATGGTAGTTATGTCGATGGTAATGATTTTCGCAGCAGCTTGCGGAAATAATTCTGGTAACACAAACAGCGGCGGAGAAGCTTCTGGTGAAGAAGTATCTGGCGAAGTTCTAATGGACGGATCTTCTACAGTATTCCCGATTATGGAAGCAGTTGCTGAAGAATACGCTTCTGTACAACCTGATGTAAAAGTTAGTGTAGGTGTTTCAGGTTCTGGTGGTGGATTTGAGAAATTCTCTGCTGGTGAAACAGACATGAGTAACGCTTCTCGTCCAATCAAGGAAGAAGAAACAGCTGCACTTGAAGAAGCTGGTATTGACTTCACAGAATTTGAAATTGCAAAAGACGGTCTTTCTATCGTTGTTAACTCTGAGAATGATTGGGTAGATCAGCTTACAATTGACGACTTAAAGAAAATCTGGTTAGGCGAAGCAACGATGTGGAGCGACGTTAACCCTGAATGGCCTGAAGAAAAAATCGAATTATTTAGCCCTGGTACAGATTCTGGAACGTATGACTACTTTAATGAAGTAGTACTAGAAGATGAGCAAATGGTGAAAGAAGCAACACTTTCTGAAGATGACAATGTACTTGTAAATGGTGTAACTGGCTCTAAAAACGGTATGGCATTCTTCGGTTATGCTTACTACCTTGAAAACAAAGATAACCTTAACATTGTTCCAATCGTTAATGGTGACGGTGAAGCTGTAGAACCAAATGCAGAAACAATTCAAGATGGAACATATGAGCCACTGTCTCGCCCGCTATACACTTATGTGAAGCACTCTGCAGTAGAAGAAAATCCTGCAGTATATGATTTCACTAAATATGCACTAGAAAACGCTGGTGAAATGGCAGAAGCAGTTGGATATGTAGCTCTTCCAGAAGAAAAGTATACAGAAGACATGAACAAACTAGAAGAAATCGCTGGTAAGTAAGAATAAAATGAAACAGATTGGTGAGGAGTTACGGCTCCTCACTTTATCCTGTTTTGCTCTTTGTGAGGGGGAGTAATAAATGCAAAGCTCTGTTCGTCAGATGATTAAAGACAAAAAAGAGAAAAATCAATCACGAGCGAAGTTTATGGAGAAACTTGTACCGGGCTTATTGCTTTTATGTGCAATTATCTCTGTATTAACAACGCTTGGTATTGTTTTTACATTGATTGTAGAAACAATTACGTTTTTCAACCGTGTTTCAATTATTGAATTCTTTACGAATAAAGATTGGTACCCGTTTTTTGGAGACAACCCTGATTATGGAATCTGGCCACTGATTTCTGGAACATTAATGATTACCGGGATCGCCATGCTCGTTGCCATTCCGTTAGGTTTAGCAGCAGCCATTTATTTGAGTGAATATGCAAGTGATAGCGTTAGAAGAATCATTAAGCCGATTCTGGAAGTATTAGCAGGTATTCCTACGATTGTATATGGTTTCTTTGCTTTAACTTTTGTTACACCAGTTCTACAAAATATTATTCCGAGTCTTCCTATTTTCAACGCGTTAAGCCCCGGTATCGTTGTAGGGATTATGATTATTCCTATGGTTGCATCTCTCTCAGAGGATGCGATGAGCTCTGTACCGAACGCAATTCGAGAAGGTGCACTCGGACTTGGCGCTACACGATTTGAGGTTGCTGTGAAAGTAGTTCTACCAGCAGCATTATCAGGAATTATTGCATCTTTTGTACTTGCGATTTCAAGAGCAATCGGTGAAACAATGATCGTAACAGTCGCAGGTGGTGCAACACCAAAACTTACTCTAGATGTAACGGAGTCTATACAGACAATGACATCTTATATTGTGCAGGTAAGTCTAGGGGATGCTGGTTATGGAACAACAATTTACTACAGCATTTATGCTGTTGGGATGACGCTCTTCCTTTTCACACTTATCATGAACCTTATCGCGCAATATATTTCTCGTAGATTCAGGGAGGAATACTAATGCAATTAGTAGATCAGGCAAAAGTAAAAAGTAAAATGCAAACCAGACTGGCTCAAAATAAGATTCTTAAAGGAATTTTCTTTGGAGCAACAATGCTAGCACTCGTAGTGCTTGTTATCTTGTTATATCGGATATTCACTCAAGGAATTGGTTACTTAAATCTTGAGTTCTTTCAAAATTTCGCGTCTCGTTTCCCTGAAAAAGCAGGGATTAAAGCAGCATTTTTCGGTACTTTATGGATGATGGCAGTGATAGCTCCAGTGGCACTTACAATTGGAGTTGGAACCGCGATTTATCTTGAAGAATATGCAAAGAAAAATAAGTTTACAACGTTTATTCAAATAAATATTTCAAATTTAGCAGGTGTGCCCTCGATCGTTTTTGGTTTACTTGGTCTAACTGTATTTGTTCGGATGTTGGAAATGGGGCGCAGTGTTCTAGCCGGTGGTTTAACGATGAGTTTATTAATTTTGCCAATAATCGTTGTTGCTGCTCAAGAAGCTGTACGTTCGGTTCCAAAAGAGCTTCGAGAGGCTTCTTATGCGATGGGTGCTACGAAATGGCAAACAATCAAAAAGGTTGTATTACCAGCTGCGATCCCTGGGATTTTAACAGGAGGAATTCTTGCGCTATCACGCGCAATCGGTGAAACAGCGCCACTTCTTATGATTGGTGCATTAACGTTTGTAGCTTACTTGCCTGAGAATTTCTTGTCCGGCTTCACCGTTATGCCAATCCAAATTTTCAACTGGACAAGTCGACCTCAGACAGAGTTCCATGATGTTGCGGCAGCTGGAATTATCGTTCTTCTTGCGATGTTGCTCATTATGAATTCAATTGCTGTCTTAATTCGAAATAAGTTTTCTAAAAGACTGTAGCTACGTAAAACTCTCATCAATGTGTAAAGGGGATTTTGAAAATGAAAACAGTTATGGATGAAAAGAAAGTCGTAAAAGCTCCGCGGTCAGAAGAACAGATAAAAGAAAAAGATTCTGTATATAGCATTCAAAATTTTAATTTATGGTACGGAAAAGACCAGGCTCTAAAAGATATTAAATTCGAAATTCCAGAAAAACAGGTAACAGCCATTATCGGGCCATCCGGTTGTGGTAAATCCACGTTTATTAAAGCTCTTAATAGAATGGTTGAAATGGTGCCAATTGTAAAAATGTCTGGTGATATTAACTATCGTGGGAAAAATATTTTTGAGAACAAATACAAAGTAGAAGATTTGCGCACAAAAGTGGGGATGGTTTTCCAAAAGCCGAATCCATTTCCAAAATCAATCTATGAAAATGTCGTTTATGGTCCCAAAATTCACGGCATTAAAAACAAAAAAGTACTTGATGAAATTGTCGAAAAAAGCTTAAAAGGTGCAGCGCTTTGGGAAGAAGTAAAAGATCGTCTTAGCGAAAATGCTTACGGTTTATCTGGTGGTCAGCAACAGCGCCTTTGTATCGCTCGCTGTCTCGCAATTGAGCCTGATGTTATCTTGATGGATGAGCCAACATCTGCGCTTGACCCAATCTCTACTCTAAAAGTAGAAGAACTTGTTCAAGAGTTAAAGAAAGATTTCAGTATTATTATCGTAACGCACAACATGCAACAAGCAGCTCGTATCTCTGATAAAACCGCCTTTTTCTTAAACGGTGAAGTCGTTGAATTTTCTGATACGAATCAGCTGTTTTCTAATCCAACTGACAAGCGTACAGAAGATTATATTACAGGCCGTTTCGGTTAATAAATTCGGGGGTGAGCAACTATGGTAGTAAGAGAGAATTTCCAGGAACAGTTAGATGAGATAAAGTCACAACTACTTGAACTCGGATCACTAGCACAAATAGCAGTTGATGATGCGATTACAGCATTAAAAGCTCAGGATGTTAACAAAGCTCTTGAGATCATTGAAAATGACCATAAAATAAACAGACTTGAGGAAGAAATTAATGAAAGAGCGATCTGGTTAATTGCCAAAGAGCAGCCGCTTGCAACAGATTTGAGAAGACTCATCTCAGCACTTAAAATTACAACAGATGTTGAGCGTGTTGGAGATCTTGCGGTCAACATTGCAAAGTCGATTATCCGTATTGGCGACAAGCCATTCGTAAAGCCAATCGAAGAAATCCCAGCGCTAGCTGAGAAAGCAAATAACATGTTGAGAGAAGTTCTTGCGTCTTTCTATGATGAAGATGTGAATAAGGCTATGGCTGTTGCTGATGCAGATGATGAAATTGACAACATGTATGGTCGTCTTGTGAAGGAGCTACTTGAGTTAATGACCGAACATCCTGAAAGTGTTAGTCAAATTCAACAGCTTTCATTTATATGCCGCTATGTTGAACGTATTGGTGATCACTGTACGAACATTTCCGAAAGCGTGATTTATGTTGTGAAGGGGAAACGATACGACCTTAATGCATAGTGATCGAACCACACTCTAAATTAGAGTGTGGTTTTTTCATATAATTAGAAAGCTTAAGTAATGACCTGTCCACTCGTGCAATAAACTAGTGTAGGAGATGGATAGGAGGTAGCAAAATGCCAAGACACTTAGTAATAGGAAATGGACAATTGCTTATAAATATGGACCAGTTTCTTCAAATACGAGATATTTATTATCCGTATGTTGGGCAGCAAAATCACGTTCAAGGTCATGCAAATCGTATAGGGGTTTGGGTAGATGGGAAATTTTCATGGTTACATTCATCTGAATGGGAGATTCAGCCTAATTATGATCAAGACACGCTGGTAACATATAGTACGGCTGTCCATCCTCATCTCGGAATTAAGCTTGTGTTTGAAGAGGGGGTCCATCAGCGTGAGATGCTGATGATTCGTAAGATTACGATTCATAACCTTGAAGGTCAAAGACGTGACGTTAGGATTTTTTTTCATCAAGATCTGAATATTTATGAAACTGAAGTAGGCGATACAGCTTATTATTGTCCGGATACTAAGTCGATGATTCATTACAAACGATATCGATATTTTCTTTTTAATGGTGAAATAGATGGGGCGGGGATTAAACAGTATACTTCTGGTGTGAAACGATTCCAGGCTGCTGAAGGTACGTGGCGCGATGCTGAAGACGGCCACTTACATGTGAATCCCATCGCACAGGGATCAGTAGATAGCACATTTTCTTTGGAAACGAAGCTGGAACCCAACAGTGAGAAAGTAGCCTATTATTGGATGACAGTTGGAAGAACGAAGGAAGAAGTTAGTAGTATTCATGAGTATGTAAGTGAGATTGGAACACAATTGACTGTTGAAAAAATTCGGATGTACTGGAACCGTTGGGTGAATAAGTCGGTGTTACCTGAGACAGACTTAGGATCGGACATTCTTTCACTTTATAAAAGAAGCTTATTAATTGTTCGAACGCAAACCAACCAAAATGGAACGATTATTGCGGCGAATGATTCAGACATTTTGCATTACAATAGAGACCATTATAGTTATATGTGGCCAAGAGATGGCGCGCTCATTGCTTCAGCGATGTCAAAAGCAGGTTACCATGGAATGGTGGCGAACTTCTATCGCTGCTGTGCAGAGCTTCTTTCAAAAGAAGGGTATTTACATCACAAATACAATCCTGATGGCTCTGTAGGATCGAGCTGGCATCCCTATGTGGATCGTTTAAAGCAATCTCAGCTTCCAATACAAGAAGATGAAACTGCTCTTGTTCTCTGGGCTTTTTGGGAGCATTATCAATCGACAGGAGATATTGAATTTGCTCAATCGCTCTATAAGTTCTTAGTACGGCCAGGAGCTAAGTTCTTGTTGCAATTTATGGATGAAGCGCTAGATTTACCACTTCCTTCTTACGATCTTTGGGAAGAGCGATTTGGAATTTTTAGCTTTACAGCTTCAGCTTGCTATGGAGGTTTGATGGCAGCTCATTCGTTTGCAAGGCTATTTGGTGAAGATGACCGCGCTGATAGCTATTTTGAAGGGGCACAGCGGATCAAAAAAGGAATTGAGACACATTTATATGATAAGACCCGTTCCTGCTTTATTCGGGGGTTATACCGCAATGGTGAGACTGGAGAGATAACGAAGGATTATACAATAGAAAGCAGTTTGTTTGGTCTATTTGCTTTTGGAGTATTCCCTGCAGATGATCCAAGGGTCGTTCGTACAATGGAAGAAATTGAAAAACGCCTGTCTGTCAAAACAAGTATAGGCGGTGTAGCACGTTATGTTAGTGATTATTATTTTCAACAATCACAAAATGTAGAAGAAGTACCAGGGAATCCTTGGGTTATTTGTACTCTATGGATCGCCAAATGGAAAATTTCTAGTGCTCAAACGATTGAACAACTTCGCGATGCGAAGAATCATATTGATTGGGTATTTAAGCAGGCCCTCACAAGTGGTATACTACCAGAACAGGTTCATCCTTACACGGGTAAACCACTATCTGTAGCACCCTTAACCTGGTCGCATGCAACGTACGTAGATGTGGTGAAGGATTATCTTGAGAAATATGAGTCACTTTCTTCAACAAAAACAACTTGATTGAATGAGATATGTTTGTTATCATAATGAAGTATGTTGTTAAATGAACAGTTTGATAGGATTTGGAGGGATATTCATGCGCGTACAAATTACATTGGCTTGCACTGAAACAGGCGATCGTAACTACATCACGACGAAGAACAAACGTACTAACCCTGATCGTCTTGAACTTAAAAAATACAGCCCAAGACTTAAAAAGCAGACGTTACATCGCGAAACAAAGTAAGCAGTAGGATATCCTACTGCTTTTTTATTTGCACATTTTCTCGTAAACTAATAGAAGAGAAAAGTAGGAGGAATGATGATGCAATCAAAACATGAATGGCGAACAAACATGAAAGTGAAATTAAAAGAAATTAGTGCTGATGAGAAAATATTGCTTGATGAACAAATACGTGAACGTCTTTATACATATGAACCATTCAAAAAGGCTGAAACGATCGGATTAACCGTGGCAATGAAAGGTGAAATAAATACGAAGAAAATTATAGAAAAAGCTTGGACTGATGGAAAGAGAGTAGCAGTCCCGAAGTGCAATCCGAAGACGAAGCAGATGACTTTTCGCTACTTAACAGAGTGGGATCAGCTAGAAAGCGTTTATTTTGGGTTGGAAGAACCTCGCCCCGATAAAACAGTAGTGTGTCCCCCAGAAGAAATAAATCTTTTGCTTGTTCCTGGTCTCATTTTTGATCTTAATGGATTTAGGATTGGATTTGGTGGCGGTTTCTATGATCGATATTTGCAACACTATTCAAACTCAACCGTATCCCTTGCCTATCAATTTCAAGTCGTTGAAAAGGTGCCAACCGAATCTTTTGACGTACCTGTGGAAGCCATCATTACTAATGAACAGCTTGTTAACGTAAAATGATCATTTACGCTTTTTTAAGTGCTATAACAGGTATTCTAGGATATAAAGTTCATGCACTTTCGAGAAATGGAGCAATAGCCGCCACAGGTGTTGGGTGCGCGATCGCACTAGGTTTTGGCTGGAAAGGGCTCTTGCTTCTTGGTATCTTTTTTTTACTTCTACTATATGGAGTAAGTATAAAGCGCAGTTAAAAGATGGGGTGGAACAAATTGTAGAAAAGGGCGCTTCGAGAGATCAGTATCAAGTTCTTGCAAATGGAGGGGTTGCTGCTTTCGCTGGAATAATGATGCTTTTATTCCCTGGGGATGTATGGCTGTTTATTTTTCTAAGTGCGATTGCCACTTCTAATTCTGATACCTGGGCATCTGAACTTGGCGTTCTCTCAAAGCGACGCCCCCTTCATATAATAACGATGAAATTCGTTCCGGCAGGCACTTCTGGAGCTATTAGTATGCCAGGTATATTGGCGTCTTTGCTCGGAGCTGGTTTAATTGGAGGAGTTGGTTCACTTGTTTTTGACTTATCTTTTCTGGGGTTAGTTATTGTTACGGTCGCAGGATTTGTCGGCTGTTTAAGCGATACGCTAATTGGAGCAACCTTGCAAGAAGAGTTAAAATGTCAGAAATGTGGTTCAAAAACTGAACGCCATATGCATTGTGGAAATAGGACAGTCAAAATCAGCGGTATAAAAGGATTTAATAATGACGTGGTCAATTTCGCCTCGTCTATGATTGGCGCTCTTGTGGGAGGTGCATGGTGGTTATAAAAATAATAGGTACATTGCTAGCAGGAGGGGAGTCCAGAAGGTTTGGATCCCCAAAAGCATTTGCCACTTATCACGGCAAGCCTTTTTATGAAGTGGTACTGAATCAACTTCACCCTGTTGTAAATGAATCCATTATCGTAACAAATAGAGATTTATTAGAGCAGTTTAGCATGAGCACATCAAAAGATATAAGAGTGATAAGAGATGAGGAAAAATTTGTAGGGATGGGACCGCTAGCAGGTCTTTATTCTGGGATGACTCAAACGAATGGTGATCTTTATCTAACGGTCGCTTGTGATATGCCGTTCGTAACGGATGGTCTATTTTCTACACTAATTGAAGAAATGATCAAACATCCAGAAGCAATGGCCGTCATACCGGTGAGCTCTGGAAGAAGCCAGCCACTCTGTGCTATCTATCATTCTTCCTGTCAATCCATTATCGAAGAGCTTCTTTTATCAGGAAAAAGAAAAATGAATGATCTTTTTGAATTAATTAATGCCCAATATATAACAGTTGAAGAACTGAAAAAGCAGTTTTTAAATGTAAATACAAAAGAAGAATATAAATTTGTTCAAAAGGAGAGAGATTAAATGGATGACTTTAAAAGGTATTCAAGACAAATGCTGTTTTCTCCTATAGGCGAAGAAGGCCAAAAGAATTTCAGTCAATCACGGGCTCTTGTTGTAGGAATGGGTGCACTAGGGACAGCGATTGCCAATCATCTTGTGCGAGCGGGCTTCGGTCATGTAAGAATTGTCGATCGTGATTATGTTGAGAAGAGCAATCTTCAAAGACAAATGCTATTTGACGAAGAGGATGTTTCGGCAGCGTTACCAAAAACAATTGCAGCCAAAAAGAAACTAGAAAAAATGAATTCCTCAGTTGAAATCGAAGCGATCATAGCGGATGTTAATGCAAGTAACGTAAGTGACCTTATGGAAGAAGTGGACTTTGTTATGGACGGGACCGATAACTTTTCCACACGTTTTCTTTTAAATGATGCTTGTTTTAAAATGAATATTCCTTTTGTATATGGTGGGGCGGTAAGTTCAAGGGGAATGACAGCACTATTTGTTCCTGGTGAAACGCCTTGCCTTCGTTGCTTTATTCAGGGTGGCGAAGGAACGACTGGTGAAACGTGTGACACGATCGGGGTTATTTCTCCTATCGTTGATATTATCGCATCGTATCAAGTGACTGAGATTATGAAATATATAGCGGGAGACCATGAGAAGCTTCATCGCAGCCTAATGACAATGGATATTTGGCATAATCATAGTTATGCGATGAAATTTTCTTCGCCTAAAGAAGGTTGTCCAACATGCCAAACAAACGAATATCCATCATTAAAAGCGGGAGCTAAGCAGGATATCACCTCTCTATGTGGAAGAGAAACGATTCAGATACAGCTTGAAAGTCATTTTGATTTAAAAGAATGGGCATCAAAGCTAGAAAAAACAACTACAGTAAAGAAAACTCCTTTCTTACTTAAAGCACAACTTGAGGAGGGGGAAAGACTAGTGTTATTTCCTGATGGACGGGTACTTATTCAAGGAACAGAAGATAGTGGAAGAGCAAAAGCACTCTATTCAAGATATATTGGCATGTAAAAAGCATCAGCCTTAGGCTGGTGCTTTTTTACATCTTAACTCTTATCCTTGACATAGCTCATATTCAATTATAGAATAACGATGTTACTTAAACGCACAAAAGCATAAAAGTACAAAAGCGAAGATTCAGAAAAAGTAGCTTCTCTAGATAAGCAGTCGAAGAGACCTGGTGGTTGGTGAAAACTAGGGCGTCTAGGAGTGAAATTACATTTGAGGAGCTAGGTACGGGTGATCCTCCCGATATTGAGGATATAAGTGGGCAGTTATTACTGTCAATAAGGGTGGTACCGCGAAAAAATTTCGTCCCTTCAATTATTGAAGGGCTTTTTTTAATGGAAAAAGACAGATAGAGCAAAACTAATCGGTGAGAGAACATAGATCAAGGGAGAGAAAGAAAATGAAAAAAATATCATTTCCAATAGCGCTTGTTGTGATTGCGCTATTAATGAGCTGGATGTTGTTTAGTATTATTGGCTTAAAGGTAGAACCGCATATTCCTCTTCTTGCTGGCATAGTAGGAATGGGGATATTGGGATTAATTCTTGGTATGAAGTGGGAAGAAATAGAGAAGGCTTTACTGCAGAGTATAACTACGGGCTTAAAGCCAATTCTCATTCTTTTTGTAGTAGGAATGATGATCGCCGTATGGATGCAGAGTGGTACGGTGCCAACATTGTTATATGGAGGGCTTCAGTTCATCCAGCCTGAGTGGTTTCTCATCAGTGCATTGATCGTGACCATTATCGTTTCAAGCTTTACAGGCAGTTCATTTACTACAATCGGTACCATTGGCGTAGCGATGATGGGAATAGGAGCAGCAATGGGGGTTAACCCGGCTTTGGCCGCTGGAGCTGTTATTTCAGGTGCATGCTTCGGAGACAAAATGTCTCCCCTCTCTGATACGACCAACTTTGCTCCTGCTGTTGCAAAAGTAGATCTGTTCACTCATATTCGACATATGACACAGACTACCATTCCAGCCATTGTCGTAGCAGTAATCTTCTTTTTTATGATGAGTAAAAATTTATCTACTTCCGTTAACCCGGAGGATTTGAACAAAGCTATGTCGGTTTTGCAAAGTGAGTTTAATATATCACTCTGGACGTTAATTCCTCCTGTTATCGTGCTCGTTCTTGCTGTAAGAAGAGTGCCTGTCCTAGTCACTTTGTTTGCCGGGCTTCTTGCGGGAATTATCGTATCAATGTTAACACAAGGCGTGTATTCAGCTGGTTCAATTCTTGGAACGATGCAAAATGGTTTTGTGAGTGGTACATCAAGTGACCTTGTAAATGGAATCGTAAATAGAGGTGGCCTTCAATCAATGATGTGGAGCGTCTCACTGATTATTTTAGCATTAGCACTTGGTGGCGTTCTGCAAGTGATGGGAATCATTCAATCCCTCATGAGCGGGTTAACAAAGCTTCTAAATAAGCGAGGCCATTTAATTTCTGCCACAGCCACATCTGCAATTGGAGTGAATTTGTTAACAGGTGAGCAGTATTTGTCAATTCTTCTTCCTGGTCAAACGTTTGAGCCGTTTTATGATAAAGCAGGCGTGGATCGGAAATATCTTTCCCGTACATTAGAAGACGCTGGGACGCTCATTAATCCGTTAATCCCATGGGGAGTATCGGGTGCCTTTTTTGCAGAAACGTTAGGGGTATCGGTGTTAAGCTATCTTCCGTTTGCAGTCTTTCTATGGCTATCACCATTATTTACTGTGATTTTGGGCTATTGGAATAATAAGAAATTAGGTGAAGACTCCTCTGTGAATCATGGATAAAAACGTCATTACCTGCAAACAGTAGAGATATAGTACAGTTTCAGGAGGAGAATGATGAAAATAACGAAGGTTCTTGTTCTATTATCTTTAGTAGTCGTGTTGTATGAATACCGATACCGATTATTAAATGGGCTGCTAGGCGTCGCAGTGATAAGGCGCTTTGTCGTCGGAAATTCGTTGAAATTTCCAGGTTTACGTAACAAACTTTTTAGCTCTTTTCTATCTTAACCTCTACCTCACCGGTGGGGGTTTTTCTTTGTTCTAGTGTATGTTAATGTACGCAGTTGATTTTGGCTCATTTATACACTGTGATGACCACTCGAATGAGGCAAAAGTCGAGAATCAACAATATAAGCTAACAAAGCTTTCTTCTAAAAATTGAAAAGGTTAGAATAGGGGGAAGACAATAAGGAATAGTTTGATTAACCGGAGACTGGGGGAGCTTTAGATGAAGTGGACACACATCTACTTTGATTTAGATAACACTCTTTATGATCACGAAAAGGCCTTTAAAAAAACCATTTTGCATTGTGCAGAAAAAATGTTGCTAAATAAAAGTAAATCTGTTTCAGTTGAGCAGTGGTTTAATGTATTCAAATCTAATTGCGATCAATATTGGAATGCCTATGAAGAAGGTAGATGGTCAAGAGAATGGTACCAGGTGAAGCGATTTTGTAAAACGAATGACTATTTTAACTTAACTTGCTCTGAGGAGGAAGCGTTAGAGTTCCAAAGAGAATATCAATCTAAAGTTGCCTCCTTCGCTGAATTATATGACGGGGTTTCCTCTATTCTATCTACTTTGAGGGATAGTGGAATAGAGCTAGGCATTATTACAAATGGTGGGCAGGAAACACAGCTAGCAAAAATTAAAGCTCTTCAATTGCTTCAATGGATCCCTCATGAGAATATTTACATTTCAGAAACTGCAGGGATTGAAAAGCCAGACGTTGACATATTTCAATATGTTCTTGGAAGTATGGGGCATTATCTTTACATAGGGGATACGTGGGATCATGACATTAAGCCTGCTATAGAAGCAGGCTTTGATGCAATATATTTTAATTCCAGGAATGAAGCTGTTGACCACTCAATTCGGAAAGATATTCCAGAAATATTGACTTATGAAAAACTGAAGAAAGTATTAATCAATTAATCCTTTCTTTATTCTTCTGTATCTTGTGGCTCTAATATAGGCTCGTTAAGGTATTGAATAAGCTCAATGTTCTTTCCACTTTTCGTTTGGAATAGGATGAGTAAATATGGTGAATGTTTATGAAGCAATATGATTGGAATTGTACTGCCAATAGGTGATTCTGTCGGGCCATTCGGAGGAATTATGCCAAGGAAATAGTTTTTGTATAGACCTTCCCAAATACCTCCGATCGTATCAGCAGTCTGTTTCTGAGATAGTCCTGGGAGCGTTCGCTGTTGATATTGATCTAACGAGGTTAGCGGGAAAATATAATAGTCTTCAGGATGAAGATTATATTCTGTTACCATAGCTTTGAAAACCAACTGGGCTTGTTGATCCATGGCATGATCGAGAATGTATTGCCACTCTTTTTCTTCTTCACTTGAAGCCTTTTTAAAAGATTCAAGTGGTGTCATCGGAGAGTCAATGACGTAAAGTTGGTCATAACTCAATTGCTGGGCACTTTTAATTACATCATTAGGGTAATGGATTTCTCCATAATGGTAGGTAATCGCTTCATAATGTCCACTATCTTCACTTGTAGATTCTTTTTTTTGACGAAGTGTAGCCGTATTTTCTTTCCAAATTGACATGGAATCAATCAGGCGACCTTCTTCATAGAGAAATGATAAATCTTGACGAAGGTAAGCCACTTCAGAAAGACTTGATTCTGTCTTCCAATCCAATGTGTATTCATCTTCATCGTCCTGCGTTAGAATAGTAAGAGATGTGCTTGCTGAATCAAATGTGACTTCTGGATCAGGTGGGAAATACGTAAATGATTCCCTAACAGGATTACTACTAGTGTTAACAAGGATGAGCGCAAAAAAACCAATCATACCTAGCATGATAACGTAGTGAATTCTTTTGATCATCCCGATACCTCCAAATGAGTAAGCTTGTCATCATATGTATGTGATAGTTAACTGAAATATGAAGAAGGATTCGTTTGCTTTTCCAATTAATTCAATTTGAGAGGATGAAATCAATGAGTGATTTATTTCATGCAGAAGAACTTCTACAAACTACGAAAGAATTAGTTAGTATTCCAAGCCCATCTGGTTACACTGATGAAGTCATTAGTTGGGTTGAGGGGAGAATGCAAGAGCTTGGAGTAGAGACAAAACGAAATAATAAGGGTGGACTCATTGCTACTATTGAAGGGGCAGATTCGTCGCGTCAACGGATGTTAACAGCTCATGTTGATACATTGGGAGCGATGGTGAAAGAAATTAAGAGTGATGGTCGCCTGCGCTTATCTTTAATTGGTGGTTTTCGATTTAATGCAATTGAAGGTGAGTACTGTGAGATTATCACCGGAGATGGCAAGCGTTTTACTGGAACGATTCTTTTACACCAAACCTCTGTTCATGTTTATAAAAACAATGGGGAGGTCAAACGAGACGAACAGAACATGGAAGTGCGTCTTGATGAGCGGGTCTTTAATCCTGAAGATGTCATGAATTTAGGAGTGAGTGTTGGTGACTTTATTTCTTTTGACCCTCGTGTCCAAATTACCGATTCTGGATTTATCAAATCACGCCATTTGGATGATAAAGCTAGTGTAGCTCTTCTTCTTGCAAACATTAAGAAACTAAAAGAAAACAACATCAGGCTTCCACATACGACGCATTTTCTAATCTCGAATAATGAAGAAATTGGTTATGGTGGTAATTCCAATATCCCTGATCAAACCATCGAATACATAGCTGTGGATATGGGAGCACTCGGAGATGGACAAACTTCTGATGAATATACGGTTTCGATCTGTGCCAAAGATTCAAGCGGTCCATATCATTATCGCTTACGTAAACATCTTGTGAAGCTTGCAGAGGAAAATAAGATTGAGTATAAACTCGACATTTATCCTTATTATGGGTCAGATGCATCAGCTGCCATTCGGGCAGGAGTGGATGTTCGTCATGCGCTTATTGGTCCTGGTATTGATGCTTCCCACGCATATGAGCGAACACATCAGGATTCAATGCTTCATACAGCACATTTAATTTATCAGTACCTCTTATCGGAAATGATCGATTGAATGAGATAACCAGCCTTTCTTAAAAGGCTGGTTTTTCTATGCCCAATTTCCCAATGAGGTATGCATAATGTAAGAATGGTGAATGATGGAAGGGAGGAGGGGGAACTATGTCTCAAAAAAAGATCATTCATCCCGTTAGTCGTTCATTTGAGGAAAATATCGATTTCCTTCATAAAGAATTAGGTGTTGGGAAAAGTTTTGATGTTATTCAACTAGATCTTGATTACGCAGGTAGAAAAATGGCGATGTTTTTAATCGATGGCTTTGTCAAAGATGATATTCTTCACTATCTTATGAAGTTACTATCAAGACTTGAACCTTCCCAACTTGATCCTGATCCACTTGAGAAGCTCATGAAAGTACATATCCCATACGTTGAAATTGATCGACAAAAGGATCTGGATGTTGTAATGGATTTAGTGCTTGCTGGTCCAACTGCCCTTATTGTAGAAGGTATGAGCGAAGTTATTATGATCGATGCAAGAACGTACCCGGTCAGAGGACCACAGGAACCAGATTTGGAGCGTGTAACAAGGGGCGCGAGAGATGGCTTTGTAGAAACAATCGTATTCAATACATCACTGACGAGAAGAAGAGTGAGAGATAAAACGTTAAGAATGGAATATATGCAAGTAGGTAGAAGGTCCAAAACAGACATTTGTATTAGTTATATTGAAGATATTGCTGATCCTGAAATCGTAAATAGAATTAAGGATTCTGTTAGTAACATTGATACAGATGGCTTACCGATGGGCGAAAAGACGATTGAAGAGTTTATTTGTGGAAGACATTTAAATCCATATCCTCTTGTGAGGTACACAGAGCGTCCCGATACAGCAGCTATTCACCTTTATGAAGGTCACGTTTTGATCTTTGTAGATGGATCGCCCAGTGTGCTTATTACACCTACTACTTTCTGGCATCATCTGCAACATGCTGAAGAGTACAGGCAAAAGCCGCTTGTTGGCGGATATTTGAGACTTGTTCGTTTTATAGCCGTTTGGATCGGAATTTTCATTTTGCCGCTATGGTATTTATTTGCTACAAACCCACGGTTACTCGGTTCAAATATGCAGTTTATTGGGGTAGATCAAAACGGAACATTGCCTCTGTTCGTTCAATTTTTACTTATAGAAATAGGGATTGATATACTCAGGATGGCAACCATTCATACTCCAACCTCCCTTGCGACTGCGCTTGGTCTTGTATCGGCCATCTTGATTGGACAAGTAGCAGTAGAGGTAGGACTGTTTATTAATGAGGTCATTTTATATTTGGCCCTTGCAGCAATGGGGACATTCGCAACACCATCCTATGAATTAAGTCTTGCTAATCGACTTTTTCGTCTCTTATTGCTCATTTTGACCGCAGCTTTTGGCGTAATTGGATTTGTTGGAGGATTTACACTATGGATAATGCTTTTAATTCGTACAAAATCGTTTCATATTCCTTATCTATGGCCGTTTATCCCGTTTTCTTATCGGGCATTTCGAGATGTTATATTCAGATCACCTATGCCACTTAAAAATCGTAGACCTACGGTATTACATCCTAAAGATCCGGATCGTTAATATCAATGACTTATTTACAAGATGTAAAGCAGAGACTACATTTCTTAAACGGGAATGTGGTCTTTTTGTGCGTAATTATTTTTTTGGCGCTAGGGATTGCTATAATGAACAATGGTGAAGAAAATGAAAACATTTTATGATATACAGCAGCTTTTAAAGCAATATGGCATGATTGTTTATACTGGAACTCGACTTGGGGACCTTGAACTAATGGAAGGCGAGATCCAAGAGTTATACGATATGAAAATTCTCGAGAATGAGGATTACCTCGTCGCCAGAATGATCATAAGAAATGAAATTAGCAAGGAGAGGGACAAAACATGAATCAGACAATTGAAACGATGCTTGCTCACCGCTCAATTAGAGCATTTAAAGATAAGCCATTAACAGAAGAGCAAATTCATACGTTAGTAAAAGCAGCGCAATCCGCTTCAACTTCAAGCTACATACAAGCATATTCGATCATTGGTGTGGAAGACAAAGAAAAGAAAAAGCAGCTTGCTGAATTAGCTGGTGGGCAAAGTTATGTTGAAAAGAATGGTCACTTCTTTGTTTTTTGTGCAGATTTCAATCGTCACCATGCAACAGCTGAAATGCATGGGACAGATGTAACGGAAACGACGCAAACAACTGAAAAGTTCATGGTAGGATTAATAGATGCAGCGCTTGCTGCACAAAACGCCAGCATAGCAGCAGAGTCAATGGGACTAGGTATTTGCTATATTGGTGGCATTCGGAACGACCTTGATAAAGTGAGTGAAGTATTGAATCTTCCTCAATTTGTTATTCCTTTATTTGGTCTTTGTGTTGGATATCCCGATCAGGATCCAGATGTAAAACCACGATTGCCCTTAAATAACATTTATCATATTGATGAGTATGAGCAGGATGCAAATGCATTTAAAGAAGGATTAAATAAATATGATGAAGTTATTTCAGGTTATTACACGAATCGAACGGGAGGACAACGATCAGCAGGATGGACTTCTATGATGGCACATAAATTAGCGACGCCTGTTCGAACGTATATGAAGAAATTTCTTGAAAAGAAAGGTTTTCCTCTGAAATAAAGTGTTACTTGCGAAAGGTGGATTAAGATGAAAGAAGAAAAATGGCTCATTGGTGTTGATTTAGGTGGAACAACAATCAAGCTTTCATTCCTTGACTTTTATGGTGAAATTATTAGTAAATGGGAAATTCCTACTGATAAATCTGAAGCTGGTCGTCATATCACAACTCACATAGCTCGTGCTATTGATGATAAGATGGAAGAAATGAATGTTAGCAGAAAGAAGTTTTCTGGTATCGGTATGGGAGCTCCAGGTTTCATTGAAATGGATTCAGGCTTTATTTACCACGCAGTTAACATAGGATGGCGAGACTTTCCTTTAAAAGACAAGCTTGAAGTTGAAACGGGGTTACCAGTTATTATTGATAACGATGCGAACATTGCTGCTCTTGGTGAAATGTGGCGTGGCGCAGGTGATGGAGCACGTGATTTGCTATGCGTCACGCTTGGGACTGGAGTAGGCGGAGGCGTTATTACGAATGGAACAATCATTCATGGAACGAATGGCATGGCGGGGGAAATCGGTCATATTACATCCATCCCTGATGGTGGAGCGCAATGCAATTGTGGCAAAACAGGCTGCCTTGAAACAGTAGCCTCAGCGACTGGTGTTGTTCGTATTGCGATGGAAAAACTTATGTCGCATCAGGACAGTGTCCTATATCATATTTATCAAGAAAAGAATGAAATTACTTCTCGTGATATTTTTGAAGGCGCTGATGCCGAGGATCCATATGCTGTTGAAGTAGTGAATAATGTAACTTTCCATCTAGGACTTGCGATTGCAAACCTGGCTAATTCTTTGAATCCTTCTAAAATTGTAATAGGTGGGGGCGTATCAAAAGCAGGAGATGTACTTCTAACCCCCTTAAAAAAACAATTTGAAAAATATGCATTGCCAAGAGTTAGAGAAGGTGCGGATTTTGCAATTGCCACACTCGGCAATGATGCTGGCGTAATAGGAGGAGCGTGGCTCGTAAAAACGAAATTGATGAAATAGTCCTAGTTTTTCATGTTTCAGCCTGCTATAACAAGGGAAGAAGAGATCAGTTAAGTTAGATCTTTTCTTTTTTTATGTAAAAAAATTGCCCAAATGAAACTTTTTGTCCTTTTCATTCGTTATTACTAACAGACAGGCTGCTCAGAATCAAAATAATTGTGAAAGAAATACTAAAATAAGGACAAAAGTTAGTTGATTAAATTTCGAAAACATACTATCATTGCGATTATGTATGGTCGTAGAAAGTAATGGTAGCTTTTCCTTATATTCAACTAAGGAGGTACTAAGAAAACATGAAAAAGCTACAAAATAAGTATTCTTTTTTCCTAATCGTAGCCTTTATGCTGTGGTTAAAAACGTATTTGGTGTATGAATTTGCTTTCAACATTGAACCTGAAAATAAAATGGAAGGGTTTATTTTACTGCTAAACCCACTTAGTTCTGTATTGCTATTCCTCGGTTTTGCCCTATTTGCCTCACCAAAGTATCGCAACAGAGTACTATTGGTCATTAATTTTATTGGCTCATTTATTCTATTTGCAAACGTCGTATACTACCGTGAATTTACTGATTTTATAACAATACCATTGTTGTTTCAAACGAATAATATGGGAGAGCTCGGAAATAGTATTGCTGAACTTGTAAGCGGTTTTGATTTCTTGCTCTTTGTAGATATCATTATTCTGTCAGTTTTCCTTTTCGTAAGAAAAACGAAGGCGTACACGGTTAAGAAGAAAGAAATTGCTATTGTATTTGCTAGTGCTATAGCTCTTTTTGCTGTTAATGTTGGGCTTGCAGAAACAGAACGCCCGCAGCTCTTAACTCGTACGTTTGATCGTGAAATGCTCATAAAATATATTGGTACTTATAACTACCACGTTTATGACGCTGTTCTTCAGTCGAAAGCAAAAGCACAGCGAGCATTTGCAGATGGCAGTGAGATCGTAGATATCGAAAACTATGTAAAAGCTAACCACGTTGAGCCAGATCCTGAAATGTTTGGTAAAGCAGAAGGGAAAAACATCATCCTTGTATCGTTAGAATCCACACAGAGTTTTGTAGTGAATGAAGAAGTGGATGGAGAAGAAATTACGCCTTTCTTAAATGATCTTATAGATGAAAGTTATTATTTCCCGAATTTCTATCATCAAACAGCTCAGGGTAAAACTTCTGACTCCGAATTTATTCTTGAGAATTCATTATATGGACTCCCAAGTGGAGCTGTATTCTTTACCCATTCAGGTAACGAATACAATGCATCTCCAGAAATATTAAGTGAGGATGGATACTATAATGCTGTCTTCCACGCGAATAACAAAAGCTTCTGGAACCGTGACGTTATGTATGACTCCCTTAAATACGATAAGTTCTATGACATTAACGATTTTACAGTAACGCCCGATAATTCAATCGGATGGGGATTGAAAGATGAATATTTCTTTGATCAATCCATTAAATATTTAGAAACGCTACCGGAACCTTACTATGCTAAATACATTACATTAACGAACCACTTTCCTTTTACACTTGAATCAGAGGATGAATATATTCCAGAGTGGACTTCAGATGATGGAACTGTTAACAGATTTTTCACTACAGTTCGATATCAGGATGAAGCTCTAAAGAAATTCTTTGAGCGCATGAAAGAAGAAGGACTTTATGAAGATTCCATCTTCGTCATGTACGGTGATCACTATGGAATTTCTGAGAACCATAACAAAGCTATGGGAGAATTCTTAGGCAAAGAAATCACACCATTTGAATCCACGGAGCTTCAAAAAGTTCCACTCGTTGTTCATATTCCTGGCCAAGAAGGGGAAGTGATGGACCAGGTCGGTGGTCAAATTGATTTGAAGCCGACAATCATGCACCTGCTTGGTATTGATACGAAGGATATGATTAAATTTGGTAACGATCTTTTTGCAAAAGAACAGGATAATTTCACTATCCTTCGCGATGGAAGCTTCATTACTGAAAATAATCTATACACTAAAAATGTCTGTTATGACAAAGAAACAGGAGAAGAAACGGATAAATCAGCCTGTGAACCATACATGGAGAAGGCAAAAACTGATCTTGCCTACTCAGATAAAATCGTTTATGGAGACCTTCTACGTTTCTTAGGCAAGCATGATGAGCAACAAGAGGATACAGAAATAGAAAAATAGCATGAAAGATGCAAACCCCACCTTGGATGTTAGGTGGGGTTTTTGTATTGTAATGAATTTTTTCTGAGGCGAGCAATAAGGCTAATATGTCCTAATTATGTAGCATATGCATCACTCATTATTTCATATCATTGTAAGAAGGATATGAAATGTGGGAGGGTATGACATGAAAATTAGGGTGAAGAGTGGGGATAGCCTTTGGAAATATAGCCGAGTGTTTCAAATTCCACTTCGATTAATATTAGATAGTAATAATCTTGAGAATCCTGATCAACTTATAGTCGGAGAACAAATTCAGATCCCTGGGTTTGTCACGAAAAGTTATACCATTAAGCCAGGAGATACATTATGGAAAATAGCAGGGTGGTACGGAACACCCCTAGATGGTGTTCTTTTGCTAAACGATTCGAATCCTTTTTCGTTACAACCAGGAGAAAAAGTGAATATACCGATTCGTGTAACGTGGTCACTCATTAACCCAAATCAAAATTACGATTATCAAACCCTTGTTAATGATATTCGAAAAATACTTGCTGTTTATCCATTTATTAAACGATCCATCATTGGCGAATCTGTCATGGAAAAGCCAATCCCAGAACTAGTAGTGGGAACAGGAAAGAAAAAAGTTCATATGAATGGAGCATTTCATGCTAATGAATGGTTAACCTCAACTCTCATTATGAAATTTGTAGATGATTATTCTCGTGAATTGACGAATAGCCAGAGATTGAGCGGTGTTTACCTCCCATCTCTATATGAATCGACTTCTCTCTCTCTTGTACCCATGGTAAACCCAGATGGCGTTGATCTTGTCATTAATGGATTACCTGAAGAAGAACCTTACCGCTCATTAGCGGATCAAATTAATAATGGAAGTGAACAATTTAACAGATGGAAGGCGAACATTAGGGGAGTTGATTTAAACAATCAGTATCCTGCTAAATGGGAAATAGAAGCTGAACGAAAACCAACAAAACCTTCTCCAAGAAATTACCCGGGAAAAGCACCGCTTACAGAGCCAGAAGCAATAGCGATCGCAGACCTGACGAGAAGAAAGGAATTTGATCGTGCGCTAGCATTTCATTCTCAAGGTGAAGTGATCTTTTGGGGTTTCGAAGGACTTGAACCTCCTGAGTCAGAAATCTTAGTGAGAGAATTTTCGCGACTGAGCGGTTATCGAGCAGTTCGCTATGTTGATAGTTTCGCTGGATACAAGGATTGGTTTATTCAAGACTTTAGAAGACCGGGTTTTACCGTAGAAATTGGAAAAGGGGAAAGTCCTTTGCCTACTTCTGATTTCAACACTATTTACCAAGATACGTTAGGGATTTTCCTTTCTTCTCTGTATATGTAGGTTAGTGGCTTGTTTTTTAATCACTTCTTTGTCATAATAAACTTAATTTCATAATTCCAAAGACTAGGGGTGCCTTCATGTAAGGAAAGGCTGAGAAAAAGAAACCGTCATTTCTTTTACCCTTGAACCTGATCTGGTTGATACCAGCGTAGGGAAGTCGGTAGCAGTATTGATTACGTATTACTACCCCCATTCCTTACGCGGAATGGGGTTTTTTAGTGTGTTTTATGTTAATCGTTTTTAAGCGTTTACGGTGGTAGCTTATACTCTTGATTCTCGATTTTTAGCTCGAAGCGATTGGTTATCACAAAGCGTAATTGAGCCGAAAATCAACAAAGCTCATTAACATAGGCTTAAGGTTAAAAGGATTAGAGGAGGTAAATAATGAAGGATTTTAAATTATACGTCATTACAGGGGAAGAATTCCACCCTGATCGAGACCTAGTTGAGGTAATGGAGCAAGCGATACAAGGTGGTGCTGATATTATTCAATTGCGTGATAAGACGAATTCTAAAAAGGTTGTACTAGAAAAAGCTTTGAGATTAAAGGAGCTAACACAAAAATATGAAGTTCCCTTTATTGCGAATGATCACATTGATATTGCGCTAGCCGTTGATGCTGATGGCATTCATCTCGGTCAGGATGATTTACCTTTAGAGGTAGCAAGGAAGATTGTTGGACCTAATAAGATCATCGGTATCTCCACACATCGAATCGAAGAAGCGCGTGAAGCAGAGCAGCGTGGTGCTGATTACATCGGGGCTGGGCCAGTCTTTCCTACAAATAGCAAAAGCGATGTTGTTGATCCAGTAACAACTGACTATCTCAAAGAAGTTGCAGCAGAAATATCTATTCCGTTTGTAGCCATCGGCGGCATCAAATTGCATAATGTTTCGGACGTCCTCCATTCAGGTGCTTCTAGAGTATGTGTCATTAGTGAAGTAGTTGGTAGTGCCGATATTAAAGGCACGTGCGAAGCATTTATTCAATCCATTCAAAAAGAGGTGATTCCCAAGTGACATTACTAGTTAATGGAGAGCAGCATGATTTAGAAGTGGCAACATTGAAAGAAGTTGTTACTCATTTTGGCTTGCAAGAAGGGTTGGTTGTCACTGAAGTTAATGGAACAATTATTGATCGCTCGGAATGGATCGATACAGAAGTAAAAGAAGGAATGAAAATCGAACTTGTCCACTTTGTAGGAGGGGGTTGACCGAATGAATGATAAATTAACAATAGCCGGTAAAGAACTTTCTTCACGATTGTTTCTTGGCACGGGAAGATATCCAAATCCATATGTTCAAAATAAAGCAATTGAAGCTTCTGAAGCAGAAGTTCTCACATTTGCTATTCGAAGAGTGAATCTTACTGCACCAAATGAAGATGCGATTTTACAGCACATCGAGAATCAATCATTTCACTATTTGCCCAATACTTCCGGAGCTACGACTGCTGAAGAAGCCATTCGCATCGCTCGTTTAGCAAAAGCATCTGGCTTAAGTGATTGGATAAAAATCGAAGTTAGTCGTGATGAAAAAATGCTAATCCCTGATCCGATGGAAACTTTGAAAGCTACAGAGGTTCTTGCTAAAGAAGGTTTTGTTGTTTTACCGTATACTTCTGATGATCCAGCACTTTGCTATCGACTACAAGAAGCAGGTGCAGCGGCTGTCATGCCAGGTGGATCTCCTATTGGAACTGGTCTCGGCATCTTAAATCCATACAATATAGAACTAATTACAGAACAACTGAAGGTACCAGTCATAGTCGATGCGGGTCTTGGACATGCATCTGATGTAACACAAGCGATGGAGCTTGGGGCAGATGGAGTCCTCCTTAATACAGCCATAGCGAAAGCGAGAAACCCTGTTATGATGGCTGAGTCAGTTAAGTTGGCTATTAGAGCAGGAAGATTGTCTTACGTTGCAGGAAGGATTCCTAAAAAGAAGTACGCCACTGCAAGTAGTCCAGTACGAAATTAATAGAAGGAGGGCGATCATGGCTAACATTACGATTGTAGGAGGCGGAGTGATTGGTCTCTCCATTGCCTATGAATGCCGTACGAGGGGACATGAAACGACTGTAGTAGAAGCTCATAAGTGTGGGGGGCAAGCTTCAGGTGCAGCTGCAGGCATGCTTGCGCCTTATTCGGAAATTGAAGAAGATCCAGATGATTTTTTCAGGCTTTGCCAACATAGTTTAAAGCTTTTCCCGAAATGGCAGGAAGAAATCAAACAGAATTCAGATGTTGATTTTGAATATAGCGAGAGCGGCAGTCTTTATTGTATCTATCATGAGGCTGATCGGCTGTCTCTTGAGACAAAGCAGGCCTGGCAACGTAAGTTTAACGTCGAATCTACAATATTAAATGCTGACGAAGTAAGAGAGAAAGAGCCAGGCCTTTCTCAAGATGTTGTTGCAGCATTATGGTGTCCAGAAGAGTCACATATTTATGCTCCTGGCTACGTCTCAGCACTTTTAGATGCTTGTCGCAAGTTGGGTGTTCGGGTGATAGAGAATGCGGGAGAGGCGACGTTTGAAGAGAATAACGTTGTGGTAAAAGGTCAACGGATCGAAAGCGATCGAGTTGTTCTTGCTGCAGGAGCATGGTCTATGTACTGGGAGGAAGCACTTGGTTTGACGTTGCCCATTTATCCAATACGAGGACAAATTTGCGCATATGAAGCCCCATCTCTCAATCACATTATTTTTACAAGTCAAGGCTATCTTGTAGCGAAAGGAAATGGATCAGTTGTTGCTGGTGCTTCGGAGGACATCGCTGGTTTTGATACAGCTGTTACGGAACATGGTGTAGGAAGACTTGAGAAATGGAGTAAGCAAGTGATGCCTGCCTTACAGCAGAAAAATCCATTTCATAAGTGGGCGGGGTTAAGACCTGCTACTCAAGATGGCTTTCCTATTATCGGAAAGCTAGATCATAAACCTAAGGTTATATTAGCCACTGGTCATTATCGGAACGGAATCTTACTTAGTCCTGTTACAGCAAAGATTGTAGCTGATGAAATCGATGGAAGTGTTAGTGAAATAGGGCTCGGTCAATTTCGACCTGATCGTTTCCAGGTTATATAATGAAGGAGTGAGTTTTATGCGTAAAGCACTTACGATAGCTGGATCTGATAGTGGGGGAGGAGCTGGTATTCAGGCCGATTTAAAAACATTTCAAGAGCGTGAGGTGTTTGGGATGAGTGCCATAACGGCACTTACAGCGCAAAATACTCTAGGGGTTCACAATGTTTATCCCCAATCTATAGAAGCGGTTCAATCTCAGTTAGATGCTGTGCTATCGGATATTGGAACAGATGCTGTGAAAACTGGTATGCTTTTCTCTAGTGATATTATTTTGGGCGTTGCTAAGAAGATAAGAGAATACCAGGTGCCAAACCTTGTGATTGATCCTGTTATGATTGCAAAGGGAGGAGCATCACTCCTTCAAAAAGAGGCGATTCGTGCCATGAAGGAAGAACTCATTCCTCTTGGTACTATTATTACACCAAATATTCCTGAAGCTTCGGAGTTATTAGGTGGCGACTCAATTACTTCAGTTCGAGAAATGGAAGAAGCTGCAGCGGCATTACAACACTTTGGTGCAAAGGCTGTCCTTGTTAAAGGCGGACATATGGATGGAGAAACTTCTATAGATGTTTTGTATGCGAACCAACGTTTTTATCACTATGAGTCTAAACGAATTGATACAAAACATACTCATGGAACGGGATGTACCTTCTCTGCTTGCATCGCTGCAGAGCTTGCGAAAGGACGAACAATACAAGAGGCGGTCTCAACTGCAAAAGAATTTATTACAGAGGCCATTGCGAATTCTCTTTCTATAGGTAATGGAATTGGACCTACGAACCACTCTGCGCATAGGCAAAAGCTAATAAGTGGAATGAAACAATAGCTCTGCACTGCGCAGAGTTTTTTATTTGGGGTTGTCTTTTAGGATGAGAAGGTCGAAAATACATAAGCTATACACGAAAGGCACTTTCGTATCATAGGTCATCAATGCATGATAGAATAATGGTGTTAATTTACAGTAAGGAAAGGTCGTCTCATGAATAAAATAATTGAAGTGAAAAATGTGAATAATGAACGTGTGTCAGATATTCATTTTGATATGCTAGAAGGATCATTAACAACGATCATCGGCCCTTCAGGCGCTGGAAAAAGTAGCTTATTGATGTTGCTGAACCGATTAGAGGATCCTGATAGAGGTGAAATTCTCTTTAAAGGAAAGAAGCTAGATGAATTTCCAATCAATAAGCTACGTCGAAATATCGGGATGGTCTTTCAACAGGCTCACCTATTTAATGGAACAATTGAAGATAATTTAAAGTTTGGACCGCTTCTAGAAAAGAAATGGAATGAAAAAATGGGCATTCAACTATTAGAGAAAGTTCAATTACCTCGCGATTTTTTAACAAAAGATGTGGAAAATTTATCTGGTGGTGAAGAGCAAAGAGTGGCATTTGCGAGAACGCTTGCTAATAATCCTGAGGTGTTGTTATTAGACGAGGTGACTAGTGCGCTTGATATGCGTACAGTTGATTGGATGGAAGAATTGTTACATACACTTGTGAATGAAGAAGGGAAAACGATTCTAATGATTACACATGATCTAAAACAGGCGAAGAGGCTTGGTTCATATACTCTCTTTATGAATGAAGGAAAGATTGAAGAACAAGGAGAAACGAAAATATTGTTTCAATCGCCTAAATCAGATGCTTTAAAGCACTTTTTGGAAGGATAACCAATGACTGAAATATCAAATCTATCTTTATTAACGATGATTCTCTTTGTCATGATCCCCGTGTCTCTTTCTTATTTATTTTCACTAGGAATTGGCAAATCCGCGATTTGGTCCTCCTTACGTGGGGTAGTTCAATTATTTTTTATAGGATACATTCTTACTTTTTTGTTTTCAATGCCTGATTGGCAGGGAATAGGACTTTGGGTAGCGGTTATGCTGGTCATTGCTTCTCTACAAGCTGCCAAAAGAGGAAAGGGTATACCCTATGCCTTTCTGCTATCTCTTTGTTCTCTCATATTGATTGAAGTGTTTGTTCTCTCACTATGGATTATTTTTGATATCATTCCATTTAAATCAGAACAAGTCATTCCAATGAGTGGAATGATTATTGGTAATAGTATGGTTGCAACAGGTCTAGCATTCGAGAGAATGAAAAATGAGTTTCATGATAGCAAAGGGAAAATTCTTGCAGCGTTGTCACTTGGGGCAAATTCGTCACAAGCTTCTCAAATGATCATTAGGAAAACAATTCGTGCGGCTATGATCCCTAACGTAGATGGATTAAAAACGATTGGTCTTGTACAATTGCCCGGTATGATGACAGGACTTATTCTAGGTGGCGCTTCGCCCATTGAAGCTATACGATATCAAATTGTAATATCGATAAGCATCTTCTCATCCGTTTCCATATGTGCGATGATTATATCGTTAGTTACATACCGCTTTTTCTATAATCGAAAGATGCAGTTATTAGAAGTCAAAGGAGGAAATAAATAATGGCAATTGTAGACGTTACGGTTATTCCGATTGGTACAGAAACTCCTAGTGTCAGCAAATATGTAGCTGAGGTACAGAAGATTCTTGAATCTTATTCAGATCGAGTTACTTATAGGTTAACACCAATGAGCACTCTTATTGAAGGGGAAATAGCAGATCTTCTCGAGGTGGTCCATGCCATACATGAGGCACCTTTTCAAGCGGGGATAGAGCGTGTCGCTACTAACCTTCGTATAGATGATCGTCGTGATAAAAAGGTTAAGATGGATGATAAACTTGATTCGGTAAACAGGCACTTAGAATAAGTGCCTGTCATCATTTAGTTGATTACTGGTTGTTTTGCTATGCTGTGACAGATTCATAAAATTATTCTTTTCATTTTTCTTCGAAATAAAAAAACAGCCTAAATGGCTGTTTTTTTAGTGGCCTCCGCCGCCCCCAGATCCGAAAAGTATATCGATCATTGTGGCAACGGTAAAGGCGCCGAATACAAGCACTGTTAATCCTGCAAAGGCAAGGCCCATAAAGTTCTTTTCACGAAGAGAACGGAATACGCCCCATACGCAAAATAACGTAACGATTGCAAAAATAATTGCTAACCCCATTTGGAATACCTCCCTATCCATGCACTCTTTATCAGTATACCCGTAAAATAGCTGTTGCATGGTTAAATCATAAATTTTTCTAACTTGCGTGGTATGTACGATAAGTCCTTTCTTATTTTAACCGTTTTCTTTTCGTTTGTCGAGGTGTTATTCATCCAAAAATGTAAGTTCAATGTTATAAGCTCGAGCAATACCCTCCATTAGTTCAATGGACATATGATCAACAAAAAAGAGTTCACCCTCTTTGCAAATCAAATGCTCTTCCATTTGAAGAATCGCCATTTCGATTTGCGGCTGCTCTCCGTTCCTTATAGTAAAGCAGGAGACCATCTTTTTATAAAGAAAATACTCATTGTTTTGAGAAAC
Organism: Pseudalkalibacillus sp. NRS-1564; assembly: GCF_050467905.1. Lineage (NCBI taxonomy): Bacteria > Bacillati > Bacillota > Bacilli > Caryophanales > Fictibacillaceae > Pseudalkalibacillus > Pseudalkalibacillus sp. NRS-1564. The sequence continues at coordinate 297,658 of NZ_JBITPM010000019.1, forward strand.
AAACCCATAATCTGAAAAAGAGGGAGTTATTTCTGAGTTTGGAGAAAGGTATAGAAGTGGGTAGAAGTCTTGAAATATATTTTTGGAAATGTAGTATTCCTGAAGAGCAACAGCTTCTTCACGATCATTTAGAATAACGAGCTGTTTATCTCGATCAAACACTTTTGCAAGTTCGGCTGTCTTTTTCACTATCTGGGCCATGAAGCCAGGTAGTTTATTATTTGGGGGATTCATTTCTACGCCATACATGTTTTTCAACATAAACATCTCCTTTTGTACAACCTTTTGTATAGTGTAGAATAAGAAACATAATCTTTCAATGGAGGCGATGACAATGGAATGGAAACAAATGGCTGTTGGGCCGGTGCAAGCAAACGCAGGATTCTTATGGAATGAGCAAAATGAGGCTCTTATCATTGATCCGGGAGCTGAAGGTGGTCGAATCAAAAGGAAAGTGGAAAAGCTAGAACTAAAACCAATCGCTATTCTTTTAACTCATGCTCATTTCGATCATATTGGAGCGGTGGATCTGATAAGAGAAACGTATCAAATCCCAGTTTACTTACATATTTATGAGGAAAAATGGCTTTCAGATGCTTCTTTAAATGGCTCTAAGCTGTTTCCAGTAGTTGATAATATTGAAGGTAAGCCGGCTGATCATTTAATTGAAAGTGAAGGGGAAATGACAATCGGACCATTTCAATTTGAGGTATTTGAAACGCCAGGACATTCACCTGGTAGCGTCTCATTTTATTTTAAAGACGTTAATCTAGTCTTTTCAGGTGATGCCCTTTTTGCAGGTAGCGTAGGAAGAACTGATCTTCCTGGTGGAAATCAAAAGCAGCTGCTGAACAGTATACATAACCGCCTTCTAGTATTACCAGAAGAAACGATTGTAGCCTCTGGTCATGGACCGTCTACGACAATAGAAGTGGAGATGGCAGAGAATCCGTTTCTAAATGGATTTTCTTTATAAATGACGTCTTTAAGGGATGAAATCATGAAGGAGATCGAGCGTAGTCCTGGAGGCGCTATATCGTTCGAGAAATTTATGAAGCTGTCTCTTTATCATGAGCGGTATGGCTATTACCAGGTAAATCAACCTAAAACAGGTCGAAACGGTGATTTCTATACATCTACAAGTGTTCATGATATTTTTCCTAGAGTTATGGCTCGGGTTCTGATCGCCGATATTCACAAGCATAATCTTGAACCTTTCATTGTTGATGCAGGGTCTGGTGATGGGAACTTCATTGCCTCCTTTCTTGATGAAGTGAAACAAAAAGACCAGGCACTTTTTCATCAACTAACTTATTGTGTGATAGAAGCAAGTCAATACCATCGTCGTCTAATTAAAGAAAAGGTCCACGGGCTTAACGTGAGAATGTATTCTTCACTTTCTGAAATAAAGAATGACGTACCTATATTAAACGGTATTCTTTTATCCAATGAACTGTTAGATGCTTTTCCTGTTCGGGTTGTAGAGAAATTTCAAAATCAATTGTACGAAGTGTGTGTGGGAATAGATCATCGTGGTTCTTTTAGGGAGATCTACAAACCTTGTACAGATGCAAAGCTAATCAAATGGTTAAATCATCATGACGTTGTTCTTGCGGAAGATCAACGCTTTGAAGTACCCTTGATCATGAGCGATTGGCTTTATAAGACTGGTGAATGGATTTCCGAGGGGAAAGTTTATACAATTGACTACGGCTACACGAACGAGGAATGGCAACATCCTGCAAGGAAAAGGGGGAGTCTGCGCGGGTACAGGAAACACCAATTAATGGAAGACGTTCTTCAGTATCCAGGGGAAATGGATTTAACCACCCATGTTTCTATTGATGCAATTGAAAAGATTGGAATAGAAAATGGACTAGAATGGCTTGAGTGCTTGCCGCAAGGACAGTTTCTTTTGAAGCATGATCTATTAAGCTTTATTAAGCAAGTCAATCCAGATAAACCGTTTTCTAATGAACAAAAACAAAATCGAGCAATTAGATGGTTAGCAGAATCAAATCAGTTTCTTGTCATGATTCAAGAAAAGCGCCAAAGAAAAAAAGACGATGCATGAGCATCGTCTTTTTTCGTTCGAATTAATGTCCGCCTGATCCAGGCGTCATCATGAACACTGACCAGTATGAAAAACCGACCATAAATAAAGTTAAGTATACACCAAAAATATACAAATAAGTACGTTCTGTTAAGTTTAAATAACTTAACGCTAAAAACATGCCGGCCTGGCCAAGGAACAGCAATCCCAATACTGGCATCTCACCAACAAAGCCCATTAGTGAGAAAATGCCGGTCCAGAAAGCTAAAACTCGGTACATTCTAGGCATAAAAGTTCCTCCCTTGCTCGTTCATTCCTCATACATATCGTATTATATATGAGGTTCTGTAGAAAAGTAAATGCTAGTCTCATGGCAAAATAATGACTTTCCTTATTTAACCTTGAAAAGGGTTCCAATTTATTATCCCAAATCGTTCACAAAAATACAAATCTTTTTCTTGTACAATATTTGTTTAAGTGTTGTATAATGTGGGTAATGTTAGTTATTAACGGAAAACGAAACGGGGAGGATTTAAATTGGAAGATAGATTATTGTTTTACACTTATCCAAGTTGTACCTCATGTAGAAAAACAAAAGCCTGGTTAAAAGAAAATGGCGTTAATTTTGAGGAGCGTCACTTATTTAAAGACACACCTTTCATTGAAGAGCTAAAAGAAATTATCACTCTTTCTACTGACGGAATTGAAGAGATTCTAGCTAGAAGGAGTAGCTCCTTTAAAAAGCTAAATGTTGAAATTGACGATTTAACCATAACAGAGATGTTAGAGCTTATGCATAACGAACCAAAACTTCTTAGAAGACCTATCGTAACAAATGGAAAAAAACTGATTGTAGGCTACAACAAATCAGGACTTCAGAACTTAAAACAGCGAAAGAAAAAACTCGCGGTGGTTTCATAAGAAATTGGCTGGGCTAGCTGGATTCGAACCAGCGCATGACGGAATCAAAATCCGTTGCCTTACCGCTTGGCTATAGCCCAATCATGTATTTCTCTGATAGTATGATCAGAGAATCAGTAACTTATACTTACATTGAAGGTGCGAATTGTAACGGTATCTTTTTTTTGAGTTTGCACTTTAAATAATAATAAGTAATGTATGTTTTAGGAATGTCCTACTGCTTATTTGAATAAGATAGCATCATAATCCATGTCACAGCGATATGCGGAAAACTTCTGCGTATCGCTTTTTTGTAGTTTGTTAAAGATTTTTTAATTAATTAGTGAAAAATAAAAATGTTCACTAATAAAGGCGAAATTTTCAGAGAAAACGAAGTAAAGTAGATCCTAATAAGGTATTCTTTAAGTAGTAATTGAAGAATGAAAGGGAAGAGCATAATGAAGATATTCCTTATAATTAGCGCCTCTGTATTTCAGTTTCTTATTGTAGGAATGTTCTTTATCCAGAAAGTTTGGGTGCCGATTGTTGCGTTGGCATATGTTCTTTCACTTTTATTTTTAATTCTTGTACTAATAAAAGAACGAAGATCGATGGAGAGAGGAGAAAAAAGTGATGATGATCGTAACTACTGATGAGATAGCAACGAAAGAGATTAAGGAAGTTATTGGGTATGTTCGTGGGAGCACAGTTCAATCCAAACACGTAGGGAAAGACATACTAGCAAGTCTTCGAACAATAGTAGGTCGAGAAATAACAGAATATACAGAAATGATGACGGAAGCACGGCAAAGAGCTATCGCAAGAATGGTCAAAGATGCTGAAGGAAAGGGAGCAAATGCAATTGTCGGTTTTCGCCTTCAGTCTTCAGCTGTAATGTCAAGCGCATCAGAAATTATAGCTTATGGAACAGCGGTTATTATAGGATGACGGGATACACGCAACCTAAGTAAAGGGAGTGGTCTATATGTGGAAACAAACGCTTATTAATACAAAGCGAGGGACTTTTGAAGTTTTTATCAAAGGGAACGGTCCTCCATTATGTGTGACGCACTTGTACTCTCAATTTAATGAAAGCGGAGACTATTTTGCAGATACGTTTACGACTAGTCATAAAGTCTACTTAGTTAATTTAAAGGATGCGGGTCATTCAGATTCTGTAAACGCACCTTATGAGTATTTTATGTTGGAGACTGTATTTGATCTTGAAAGTGTTAGATCAGCTCTTGGAGTTAAACAGTGGACATTCGCTGGTCATTCTACGGGAGGGATGCTTGGTTGTGTATATGGAATTCATGCATCCCGTTCGCTTACAGCCATAATAATAGTAGGAGCTGCAGCTAGAGAATATGGTTCTTCGTCGTCAGCATGTATATATAACTCTGCGCATGAGAATTATCACATCATGCAGCATTACATAGAAAAACTAAAAGACTCGAGACTTGGTGATGATGAGCGGGAAAGGATCACCAGAGACAGAACCAAGCTGTCTCTTTATTTGCCAGAAAAATATCAAGACTATTTTTCAAAACGAATAAATAAAAAGATGGCAACAAATCGGATGAACTTTTTTGCCCGCGAAATCATCCAATTTGATGTAACGAAACAACTTAATATAATATCTGCCCCAACTTTAATAGCATGTGGGAAGCATGACGTCCAGTGTCCTTTATTATTTTCGGAAGAAATAGCAGATGGAATTCCAAATGCCCAACTGGCTATTTTTGATCAAAGCAATCATTATCCTTTTCTTGAAGAAAAAGCATTATTTGAAACAAAGGTTCATGATTTTCTCAATGATGCGTCATTTAGATATTGAATATTGAGTATAAACCCTAAATCATTATTGAGGGCTAGTCAAAAAGAAATTTCTTTATTAAGAAGGAATTGCCATTTACCTGGCGAATCCTTCTCTTTACGATTTAAAAATCGTGACTGGTTTTGCTGTCAATTTATATGAAAGGAAGGTGTGTTTTTGCTGAACATTGAAGAAAAAGGAAAGGATATTATTAAGCAAGCGGTGGAAGTAGGGGCCTCAGATGTACACTTTCATCCGAAAGAAAAAGGAGCGTTGATTCAATTTCGTGTTGATAATCGACTTTATGATGCGCTTTGGCTTCCTATGACGGTAGCAGAAAAGCTATTGTCTCATTTTAAATTCCTCAGTGGTATGGATATTGGAGAGAAGCGTCGCCCGCAAAATGGGGCCATGGATATGGTTCTATATCCAAGAAAACTCCACTTAAGACTCTCAACGATTCCCACCCCTTATCACGAAAGTCTTGTCGTTCGTATCCTTCCGCAAGATGAAACCCACTCCTTTAAAGAACTCTTTCTTTTCCCCTCAACTGCAACTCGACTTCTCCAAATCGTAAGTTGTAACAGTGGCTTATTTATGATTACAGGACCAACAGGTTCAGGAAAAACTACAACGATGTATTCCCTCCTTCAAACTCTCAGCGTTAAGCGGCATAGGCGAGTTCTTACAATTGAAGATCCCATCGAAAAGCGCAATCCTGATTTTATTCAAATGGAAGTCAATGAGAAAGCTGGACTATCTTATTATGAAGGTTTCAAAGCTGGGCTCAGGCATGATCCAGATATTCTTGTCGTTGGGGAAATAAGAGATGAACAAACTGCCCAACTCGCTATTCGAGCTAGTATGACGGGGCATCTTGTGGTTTCAACGCTACACACTGGAAGTACGCTAGAGTGCATTCCAAGATTACTTGAGTTTGGTATTCCTCTTCATAATATTACTCAAACGTTAAGAGGAGTCGCCACTCAACGACTTGTACCCCTAAAGTGTCCCTATTGTCAAGTATGCTCTCTAGAGTGTCTAAAACGAAGAACACGAAGAAAACTTGCTGTCGTTGAAATCCTCGCTGGTCTTCACCTTCAAAAAGCCCTCGATCATCCAGATCTTTTATCGATCCCTGGTCAATCCACCATTAAAGATTACATTCTTCGAGCCTATGCCCTAGGTTATATTCAAAAAGAGACTGTCGAGAAGGAGTTGGGATTATTTAACCGTGAAACGATTCAAATGGAAGCTTGACCGTAAAGCAGATTTTCTTTGTCGTATAGGGAAGATGCTTGAGGAAGGATACTCACTTGCCAAATGTTTGGAGGTATACGCCTTATATCAAAACGACCATATTCGATCAAATATTGAAATGATTATTATCAGACTTAAAGGTGGTGATTCCTTTCACGATGTTTTAGCAGATTTTCAGTTTCCAGCAGATATCTTATCCTATTTATATATGTCTGAGCAGCGAGATTTTGCAACCGGTATTTCGGCATCCGGTCAGTTGATGAAAACGCGAAGTGAATGGCAAAAACGACTTAGAAGTACGCTTGCTTACCCCATCTTTCTATTTTGGATGACAGCGATCATGCTGTTTGTCGTAGGAAAGTATTTACTTCCTCAATTTAATACGCTCTACCACTCCCTTGATGTTCCACTCCCTTTTATTTCAAGATTTTTTATGACGCTCGTTAGATTTACTCCGGCTATTTTTGTCGGCATTATTTTACTTTCTATTGTCCTTTACCTTTCCACTTTGATAAAAAACAAGAAAAGTTCAGCTGTACACAAAATGCTTGTCTACAGTAAAGTTCCGTTCGTGCATTTTTTTATTCCTCTTTATCTGACGCATCATACCTCTCTTCACCTAGGGCTCCTCCTTCAAAGCGGTCTTTCAATTGCAGAAGCTTTCTCGTTATTAACGAAACAATCACACTTTGTGTTTTTTCAAGAAGAAGCCGAACGTGTTTCACGATCATTAATGCGAGGTGAAAAATTAGAGGGTTTATTTGATCAGACACGTTTGTATGTTCCTGAATTCAAAGAAATTTTAATGCATGGCCAGGCAAGTGGGAATTTAGGAAGAGAGCTAATCTTATATGGGGAGGTGATCGGTGAACGGTTTGAGGAGTTGGTGAAAAAAGGATTTATGATTTTGCAACCAGTTAGTTTTGTCGGTGTTGGTCTTGTTGTTATGTTGATGTTTATGTCTATTCTTTTACCCATGTTTTATTATTTGCAAAATATTTAAAGGAGAGATTGAAATGAAAATAAGGAAATGGTTAGGTTTTATTAAAGGTGAGAAAGGGTTTACGCTAATTGAAATGATGATTGTTATTATGATCATTTCAATATTGCTTTTAATTGCGGTGCCAGGATTAACTAAAAACAATGAGGTTGTTGAGGCGAAAAGCTGCGAGGCCACAATAAAAGTTGCCCAAACACAGGTAGCGGCGTATAAAGCGAATGTTGGATCCTATCCAACTTCAATCAATGATCTTGTCTTAGAAGAATACCTAGACATGGATGAAGTAACTTGTCCTGGAGGTGAAGAGTTAATCGTTGCCGATGGGAAGGTAAAGCTAGCTAACTAATGTTTTTTCGTATGCAATTCAGAAATTCTTTTGGCTACACCATGCTAGAAATGATGATTGTTCTCTCCGTTTTATCAATTCTTCTATGTCTGATCTTCCTACACATTTCCCCTACACAAAATGCTTCTTCCACACGACATTTTCTAGACGACATCCAATCAGATCTAAGGTATACCCAGGAGCTTGCATATGTAAATAAATCCTCGTATCGATTTTCCATTTCACCTAGTAAAGGGTCGTATAGTATACAGGGCACCGCATCGACAGTAGTGAAGTCGAATGAAATTCCAGAACATATTACGATTGATGAAGGAACAATGGGTTATCAGATTGTGTTTGGGGGGAATGGAAACGTTCAAAAAGCAGGAACACTTTATGTAAAGGCTGGCAAGGAGGAGTATAAACTTGTGGTGCAGGTGGGAGCTGGTCGTTTCTATATTAAAAAGTTGTAAAGGATATTCTTTGCTTGATGCATTAACGGGTCTCTCTATCTTAACGATCTTATCTTCAAGTGTATTACCGATTTATTCCCATCTTTATGAAGAGCGAGAGGTGATACATGTGCGAAAAACTGCAGTGATATTGCTTGATCAATACTGGAGGGGAATGGTCTTGGAGGGGAGAATTCTACCTGCAAGCGAAACCGTTGAAGGCTCCAAATTTTCCTTTTTAGTAATGGTTGATAAAGTGTGTGTTTCTTTTGATAGCGGAGTAAAAACTGAATCAATGATATGTAAAAGCTTACCGCAAGATAATGAATGAAAAAGGAATCACATTACTAGAATTGATGTTAACTGTGACCATTCTCATTGCGATTGTATGTGTGCTTCCTTTGATAATGAACGCTTCTTTACAAGAAGTGAATGCAGATTTTCAGCATGAGGAAGCACAATTGTTCTTTCATTTGTTTTCTAAAGAAGTTCGAGAATCTTCTCGAATTCAGATCCATAATGGCGGAATTGAGATGTTGTCGAAGAACGAAACAACTATACGATACGAACGCTATGGATCGTCTATTCGGCGTAGAGTAAACAATGCTGGGCATGAAATTGTATTACAGAACATTCGGGAGTTATTTCTTGAAGTAACTGATGGAAGAGTGATTGTTGAGGTGGAACTTGCTGATGGACAGAAAGAAAAGCGCGCTATATTTCAAATGTCTCATAAACCTTAATGAAAAAGGTTATATGACGGCTATGATGATGATGATTAGTACGCTGCTTCTTGGGTTTGTTTTTCATTTATGGAATGTGACACAAAATGAGCGAGTTTTTCTTGATCGTGAAGAGGAAGAAATAAAGAAGCAGACCTTGCTTGTCCTTGGTATGAAAGATACAATTTCATATATACAGAAAACAGGGGGATTTAGTGCGGAGAGAACGTTTACGTACAATGAAGGTACAGTTCGCGCTGTGATTAATTCTTCTTCTGATGTATTGCAAATTACGTTGAGTGGAACGACGGATAATGGAATACGCGTAGCTGCGTCTTTTCAATACAATCAAATGATGAAGCAAGTCGTAGAATGGAGTGAAGGTTCAACATGAGAGCGGTCTATTTAACAGGATTTATGGGCTCTGGCAAAACAACTATAGGTGAGGAATTATCTCAAGCGTTATCGCTGAAATCGGTTGATACAGATGAGCATCTTACGAAAATGCAAGGCAAGACCATTCCTGCCATTTTTGAAGAGGAAGGAGAATCTGCTTTTAGAACGTATGAATCAGCCTCTCTAAAAGATCTACCAACTGAAAACGTGATCATTAGTACAGGCGGTGGGATTGTTTTAAAAGAAGAAAATCGAACATTTATGAAGCAAAATGGAACGGTGATTTACTTACATTGTGAACCAGAAGAAATCATAAAGCGACTTGAAGGTGATACATCAAGGCCTTTACTTGCTGGAGCGGATCTAGAACATAAGGTTCATACGATATTCAAAGAGCGATTATCACTCTATCGTGAAGCTGAATATGAAATTGACACAACGAAACGTTCAGTAGGGGGAATTGTAAAGGAAATATGTAACCTGCTTGGTTAAACAAAGAATAAATGGGCATCCTTAAAATAGAAGACAACTATTAAAGGGTGATCAAGATGTCATCAAATGATCTTGTGAAATATATGACTCAGCAAGTTGTGTCTTATATTGATCAACCAAAAGAGGAAAGGCAGCAACAGCGTGCTGTCAAAAAAGCCAAAAAGCAACCATTTTTGTTTCGATGGTTTGGCATTATCCCTATGTCGATTTCAATGTTTGTTAAAAAAAAGAAACATGAAAGCTCGGACTGACTCGTCTGAGCTTTTTTGTATGGATTCGCTAATTTTAACATCCTTCGTTTAGGGAGGATGTGACTCAATACCTGGTGCTAAATGAAAGATGCCCCCGTTAATTATTTCTGCCGTAATTGTTGGCTCATATTGTTTTCGAAGAGCATCTCTTTCAACTTGATAGCTCTGATCATTGGTTTTTCCGTTATAAAATTGATCAAGAAGGTTTAAATCAGTGGCCCATCTCATTTTTGCTTCTTCTGCCCATTCTAAATCCTCCTGTGAAATAAGCATTTCTACCACATCTTCAAGTCTCTTCAAGCCGCTTGAGGGTTTAATAATTGGCGTTATAGTAAAAGCATAATCTGGAATTTTAGGAGTGAGTTTCTTTGTTAGTAATAACTGGTGAAAGTCATCAACAACCGCTCCGCTTACAAGGTGTAGACCGAGGGAGAGGAGACGGTGTTTCTTTCGATCACACTGATAAGATATTTTAATATTAAGGCATAGCCATGGATGAAGAGAATATTGTTGTTGATAATTTGTTTGCACATCCTCAAAAAGTCGGATAGAGGACGCAAGCTTTTTAGTGGATGAGAAAATTTGATGTAGTCTTGGTGCACCAAAGTGAACGAACTCCCCCTTTTCATCGCTTGATTGATTTGTAATTAGGGTGAGTGTCATTGGTCGAGGAGTACCACCAGTCTTCTCAAGATAGTGCCAGTAAAAAGGGCGGTTCATAAGTTCTTTATCAAGATCAATCGTTAATTGGACATCAAGATAGCCGGATTTTTCTTCTCGAATCTGGCAGTCATTGGCAAGAAAATACGAGCGCAGATAATTATGAATATTTTCTTGTTGCATCTGTCTCCTCCTTCTGATAATTGATAAGCTCTTTAATATTCTCCATCTTAATTCGGATTTCTCCTTCGCTTTCAGAGTGTAGAAGTATATCAGAAATATGCTTTTCAATATCGCGCATGCCAAGTCGTGTTAAAATCTCATCTAATTGTCCGATAACACTTTCAAATAGTTGGATTTTTTCATATAAGAGGGTAAGGATATGCTCTTCAACTGTATGCTTCGTAGCAAAATTATAAATGTGCACATCGCTTTCTTGCCCAAGCCGATGTATTCTACCGATGCGCTGCTCAATTCTCATTGGGTTCCAAGGTAGATCGTAGTTGATAACGTGCTGACAGAATTGAAGATTGATTCCTTCTCCCCCTGCTTCTGTTGCAATGAGGACTTTTGCGTGATTTTTGAAGAGTTCTCTCATCCAGTCTTTTTTCCCTCGTTTAAATCCACCCCTAAATGGGACAGAAGTAATTCCATGTTCTTTTAAAAACCACTGTAAATATAACTGAGTCGCTCGATATTCTGTGAAAATAATGACCTTACCTTCGATTGATTGAACCAATTCAAGGGCTTTTTCTGCTTTTGAATTCGTTGGCACTCCTTCAATTTTTTTAATTAACATTTGAATGAGAGTTTGAGAAGAGTCGTCAAGGTGTTCTTTATCAAGCATTTTTTTTAATGTCATATATGCTGCTTCGCGGCTTGAACAGATTTCTCTTAGTAAAGTGATGATCGAGAATTGACTTCTCGTAGCCATGGGCTGTTTCTTTAGCGCTTCGACTGAACGATAAAGCTCATCTTCTTCAGGTGAGAAAGTAATAGGTACTGTTTGAACAATACGTTCTGGCCAGTCCATTCCGGTATCTTCACGCCGGTTTCTGACCATCACTTTTTGAATGAGAGCGCGAAGTCTTTCTTCGTCTTCGACCTTTTTTTCTTTACCATTGTAGTCTTTTTCGAAATTTTCCAAGCTTCCTAGATGTCCTGGTTTTAATAAAGATACAAGGTTAAAAACTTCATCAAGACGATTTTGAACAGGGGTAGCCGTTAATAGCAGACAGAACTTTTTAGGTAAGTGCTGTACAAATTCATAATTTTTTGTACGACTATTCTTTAGACGATGTGCTTCATCGATAATAACCATGTCGTAGTTCTGCTCATAAACTATTGAGCGATGAGGCTCTCGTTTAGCTGTATCTATCGATGAAACCACAACGTCACATTGATCCCATACATAGCTTTTCCTCTGGACTACAGCTGGAATGTAGAATTTTTGATTTAATTCAATAGCCCATTGTGATACTAATGATGCCGGAACAAGGATCAGGACTTTTTTGACAAGACCCCGAATCATATATTCTTTAATAATCAAACCAGCTTCAATGGTTTTTCCTAGGCCAACTTCATCTGCTAGAATCGCTTTTCCGTTCATTTCCTCTACAACTCGCCGAGCTGCTTCAAGCTGGTAAGGATGTGGTGTTAAATGAGGGAGATGTGATGGCGCCTGTAAGCCTCCGAAAGTGGGGATGGTTGTATGATGCTCAGCTTCGATAGCCAGTTTAAAAAGGTCCCAGTTAGCCCAGGGGCCGTCTTCATCAATTTGTTTCAGAAAGTTGTTTGTCCACTCTTGATCAAATTTCAACTCTGTTCTCAAAATGAAAACCCTTTCTCGGTAAAGGTTATTTACGAATGATACATGATTAATGTATAATAATGTTCGTGTTTAATATATTAGTTAAAATACTTTCATTATTAAAAAGATTGTTGCCAATGCCACTATGGTAGTGGTAGGATTGAAATCGAAAGCACTATTAGTATGAATCAATCAGTAGAATCCAATACCTTAAAACTGAAAATAGGCGAATGAAAGCAAGAGGAGAGACTGCTATATGCAGCGCCGAAGGAGCAAACAAATTTGTGAATCTCTCAGGCAAAAAGACTCTTGCTAGACGCACCTCTGGAGAGAGCTTTTATAGCCGCCAAAGATGTAATTCTCGCGTAATGTGAGGAGAAACTTTCAGGTCAACGGGACAGAGAAACCGCGCTACTTAAAGCGGTTTTCTCTGTCCTTTTTTATGCTTCGGTATAAGCTTTTTAAGATGAATGATTTTAGGAGGGAATAAGATGAGTGAACTATTAAAAACACCATTATTTGAAACCTATAAAGCTATGGGCGCTAAAACAATTGATTTTGGAGGATGGGCTCTTCCGGTTCAGTTTTCAAGTATTAAAGAAGAGCATGAGGCCGTTAGAACGAGAGCAGGTTTATTCGATGTTTCTCATATGGGAGAAATTGATGTTAGTGGTGAACAGTCGCTTCATTACCTTCAAAAGATGATAACAAATGATATAAGCAAACTAAAGGTCAACGGTGCTCAATATACAGCAATGTGCTATGAAGATGGCGGAACTGTGGATGACCTTCTTGTGTACAAGCACTCAGAACACCATTATTTATTGGTAGTTAATGCTGCTAACACTGAGAAAGATTTTGACTGGCTTGAAAAACACCTTATCGAAGGAGTTTCTATTCAGAACATATCAAGTCAGATGGCCCAACTTGCTATTCAGGGTCCACAAGCAGAGATGATTCTCCAACGTCTAACGGAAGTGAATCTTTCAACTATCGGTTTCTTTAAATTTCAGAATGAAGTCGTGATTGAGGGCATTAATACGTTAGTGTCTAGAACCGGCTATACGGGTGAAGATGGTTTTGAACTGTATACTTCTTGGGAGGATGCCCCTTCACTGTGGAAGGCGATTCTTGCTGCGGGGGAGCCAGAAAATATTCTACCTTGTGGCCTTGGGGCTCGCGATACGCTTCGCTTTGAGGCAAAGCTAGCTCTTTATGGGCAGGAGTTAACGAAAGATATTTCTCCGCTAGAAGCGGGAATAGGTTTTGCTGTTAAAACTAGTAAAGAAGCTGATTTCATCGGAAAATCTGTTCTACTAAGTCAGCGTGAAAATGGTCTTGAGCGAAAGTTAGTTGGGATTGAAATGACTGGGCGCGGGATTCCGCGGACCCACTATCCTGTTTACAAAGGGGAACAATTGATTGGCGAAGTTACTACTGGGACACAATCTCCAACTTTGAAGAAAAATGTTGGTCTTGTATTAATAAAGAAAGAGTTTACAGAAATGGGTACTGAGCTAGATGTTGAAATTCGTAACAAACGTGTGGGAGCTAAAGTTGTTCCATCACCATTTTATAAACGACAGAAATAAAGGGAAATAGAGGAGGAGAAAAACATATGAAACATCGCTACTTGCCGACAACTGATCAAGATCGAAAGGAAATGCTTGAAACAATTGGAGTGGACTCAGTCCAAGCTCTTTTTGAAGATATTCCGGAGGCTATTCGTTTTAAGGGAGATCTTAAAGTAGAGAAACAGTTATTTGAACCTGAACTGATTCGATATATGTCAAAACTGGCTTCTAAGAATGCGAATACACAGGAGAATGTATCTTTTCTTGGTGCTGGTGTTTATGATCACGCTATTCCTTCTGTTGTAGATCATGTAATTCGTCGCTCAGAGTTTTATACAGCTTATACTCCATATCAACCTGAAATTTCACAAGGGGAATTGCAGGCCATTTTTGAATTTCAGACAATGATAAGCGAACTTACTGGAATGGATGTTGCGAATTCCTCGATGTATGATGGTCCAGCTGCTCTTGCCGAAGCTGGTCTGCTCAGTGCTGGACAAACTAAAAAGAAAAAGATCATTGTTTCAAAGAGCGTACATCCTGAAGCCCGTGCTGTTATTGATACATATGCGCGTGGACAGCGTCTTTCAGTGGTTGAAGTAGATACGATGAATGGGTGTACAGATCTTAATAAATTGAAAAATGAAATCGACGAAGATACTGCATGTGTTATGGTTCAGTACCCGAACTTTTTTGGTCAGTTAGAGCCCTTACCCGAAATTGAAAAGCTTGTCCATGAGCAAAAAGCGATGTTTGTTGTTTCAAGTAACCCGCTTGCCCTTGGTCGTTTAACTCCTCCAGGAGAGATGGGGGCAGATATCGTTGTTGGAGATTGTCAACCGTTTGGAATTCCAGCACAATTTGGTGGACCGCATTGTGGTTATTTCGCAGTGACAAAAAAACTGATGCGAAAAGTACCAGGTCGTTTGATTGGGCAAACAACTGATGATAATGGACAGCGCGGTTTCGTTCTAACCTTACAAGCACGCGAGCAACATATTCGAAGGGATAAAGCGACTTCTAATATTTGTTCCAATCAGGCGTTGAATGCTCTTGCCTCTTCAGTTGCTATGAGTGCTCTTGGTAAAGAAGGCGTTCGACATATGGCTGAGCAAAATATGAAGAAAGCTTATTATGCAAATAGTCAGCTGAAACAGGCGGGAGTTGAAACCGTTTTTGATGGAGTGTACTTCAATGAATTCGTGATTAAATTAAACGGTTCGGTTAAAGATCTTAATCGAATGTTATTAGAAAAAGGGATTATTGGTGGATATGATCTTGGAAGAGATTATCCAGAACTGAAGGATCACATGCTTATAGCTGTTACAGAGAATCGGACGAAAGAAGAAATTGATGCATTCGTAAAAGAAGTGGGGGGAGCACAATGAGTAAAGATCAGGCATTAATATTTGAACTAAGTGAACCGGGGCGTATTTCTTATAGTCTACCTGAACTTGATGTTCCTGATATGGATTTAGATCAGTGGTTGCCAGAAGAGTTTAATCGTAAAACAGAACCAGAGTTACCAGAAGTGTCAGAATTACAATTGATACGTCATTATACAGCCTTGTCTAAGCGTAACCATGGAGTGGATTCTGGATTCTATCCACTTGGGTCTTGTACGATGAAGTACAATCCAAAAATTAACGAAGATGTAGCAAGGTATCCTGGCTTTGCCTTCATACATCCGCTTCAAGAAGAGGAGGGCGTTCAAGGTGCGCTAGAAATGATGTACAATCTTCAGGAAAACCTCGTGGCTGTAACAGGTATGGATGAAGTAACGCTTCAACCTGCAGCAGGTGCTCACGGAGAATGGACAGGATTAATGATGATCCGTGCTTATCATGAAGCGAACGGTGATTTCAATCGCACAAAGGTCATTGTTCCAGATTCAGCTCACGGTACAAACCCTGCTTCTGCAACAGTTGCTGGTTTTGAGGCAGTGACAGTGAAATCAAATGAAAAAGGTCTAGTTGATCTTGAAGATTTAAAACGTGTAGTAGATGAAGATACGGCTGCGCTGATGCTGACAAATCCAAATACACTTGGACTATTTGAAGAACAGATTACAGAGATGGCGTCAATTATTCATAACGCAGGTGGAAAGCTATATTACGATGGTGCAAATATGAATGCTATTATGGGGGCTGCTCGTCCTGGAGATATGGGTTTTGATGTTGTGCACTTAAATCTACACAAAACTTTCACTGGACCTCATGGTGGTGGTGGACCTGGATCTGGACCGGTTGGTGTTAAATCTGATTTAATTCCTTATCTTCCTAAGCCGGTACTCGTGAAGGAGAATAATGCCTATCGTTTCGAGTATGACCGTCCTCAGTCCATTGGTCGTGTAAAGCCTTACTATGGTAACTTCGGTATCAATGTTCGAGCATATACGTATATTCGTACTATGGGGCCAGAAGGCTTAAAGCAAGTATCGGAAAATGCGGTATTAAATGCTAACTATATGATGAGACGCTTACAAGATGCCTTTGTGTTACCTTATGAACAGCACTGCAAGCATGAATTCGTGATTTCAGGAAAAAAACAAAAGAAACTTGGTGTCAGAACGCTTGATATGGCAAAGCGACTGCTAGACTTTGGTTACCACCCGCCAACGATCTATTTCCCAATTAACGTTGAGGAATGTATGATGATTGAACCTACGGAGACAGAATCAAAAGAAACACTTGATGAGTTCTGTGATGTACTGCTTCAAATTGCAAAAGAAGCAGAGGAAAATCCGGAAATTGTTCAGGAAGCACCACATACAACAGTTATTGGTCGCCTTGATGAAACCACGGCTGCCAGAAAGCCTGTTTTACGTTATCAAAAAGCCTAATGCTTATTGATAGGCCCTGTTAATTTATATTGTTCACTACTCGATTATGGCTCATTCAAATGAGAGATACGTTTATCATGGATAAATCAATGATGCAAAATCAACAAAGCCATTTTGAGTTGCTGAATAGCAATCAAAAAAAGAGGCTGGGACAAAA